>JAQSXU010000030.1 GCA_029256485.1 Clostridiaceae bacterium | reverse complement strand
TAATACTGATAACATTGCAATAATATAATGCTTTTTAGATATATCTTTATTGTATATTTTATAAATAAATGGTGACATTGCTATAAGGCAAAAAAACGTTGGCCATAAATAATAAAAACTACCAGTAAACCAAGAACAAGCTCTTGTTGTAACAGATATTGGTATCATAAAGAATGATAAGCAAACAAAACCATCAATAATAGCACTGTTCTTCTCAAAACTTTCTTTTGATATGGATAACTTTATAATCTTTGAAATAAACGCAACAAACATCACTGCTATCATTGTATTATTGTATTTAAAATACGCCAAATGAATAAAGGTAACAAAGAAAAAATGCCTATAAAAAATTCACTAGCTATTCTTCCTCCCCAAGTTTCATACCGCATAATTACAAAAGAAATAATACTTTTACTTTTAGAAACTGTTTCTATAAAATATGTGTCGTCTCCTGGATATAGTGTAATAAAACATTGAGCTATAAAAAATATTACTCCAAAAAAAATAAAAGATGAATATTCACTGTTTCTACCAGTTCTATTTATGTGCATTAGATCACTCCTTGTTTCAAATGAAGCATTAGGTTTATAACTCAATTTATATCTACTGCTTAATATTTGTCTAATTTTTTCTTATGTTAAATTATAATAATTTATGATTGAACTATCATTGTCTTTATTATATCTAAGTTCTAATAAACTTTCCACATTTTAACGTATAGCATATCTATTGCTTGTGTTAGGATCTTTATTTATTGTTCAAATGAAAAAACAGATCCTGTTTTGTTTATAACTCATATTACCAGTTATATTTATATATTATTGCAAACTTGTACATAGTAAACTTTCGCAATAATTTTACCCATTTGCAAGAGAAGTATGACCAAGCTTGATAAGTTGTTATTTGAAGTTAACAAAAATATTACACAATAACCATTTATATACAAAACATGTTTTAGGAGATAAAATATGAATAAGAAGATATGTTGTTTTATTATTACTCTTTTAACACTTTTTTTAATATGTTGTTATAGTAACTCAATACATACTCAAGCTAAAATAAGAAAACAAGAAAATTCAGAAGAAGTGTATATTTCGGATAAAGTGAAAAATTATATACTGAAAGTACTTAAAGAAAAAAACGCGCTGCCTAAAATAAAAGTAGATTCCATTTCTTCAACAGGATTTTCTTTTCTCATTAGTATTTTGTAATTCCAATAATTATATTTATATTTAGTGATTCCATTCTTTTCACACCATTCTTTGACTGTCATACCGCTTTTATTTCTTTCATTAATCTGTTGCTCCCAAAGGAACATATTTTCATTTGTGGATGCCATATTAAAAACCTCCAATCAGATTACTTTATTAAATCATATCAAATTTGAGGTCTATTTACATTACGGTATTTATTCCAACGCTAATCTATAAACTAAATCTCCATCGTTAAAATCTATGCTAATTTTAACAATGGATGCTTGCATTTTCCATCCATTAATTCTTTTACGCTTACGAACATGGTGATAATATAAGTTTTAATTTAAAAGTAACTAATTTATTTTGTCTGGTATATTTATCAATCTGCGTTGTATAAACCAGCACAAAAGTTCGTATATAAGATGTATCAGTTATTTAAGGTGTAAATGTACCTTCCTCTTGCACAAATTCTAACTATTGTGCTGAAAATGATTTAAAATGAAATACCCTGGATTTATACATTTAGGTATTTATATAAGTTGTGATAATAAAGTTCTAATCCATGAAATTCCACAAGTATAAATTATGGAAATATATAAAACCATATAATAAAAAATAAAGTTGTGAAACGCATTATGTGTGGACTCAACCGTTTTGATTTGTTGAAATCAAAACTATTGCCACATGAGACATCACGCTTTTAAATCAACTGACAATGGAAAGAACCTTTTTGACGCTTACAAAATAACCATTAATCTTCTTGTATAGCATCTATAAAATTTCAATTCTTATTATCCTAGCTATTCTTTTTTAATAATATATAATTATCCTCTTGAGTAATAATTCTATAATTATTCTCACATAAGTAATTTAAAGCTTCAGTTCTCTCCTGTTTAATAATAACCCATTTTACTGAATATTTATCCAAAAGTTCCATTATGTCTTTATAATTCCCATCTTCAATTCCTTCTATAAAATTACTTAACCTTAATCTTTCTGTAAATATATCTTCTTTGCCACGAAAACGATAAATCTCAGATATATATTTCGAATCAACTAATTCTACATTTGTAAACTTCTGCCTCAAAGTTGTATAAAATTTGCTAGGGCCTAAAGTTATATTGTCAGCTGAATCACCATCTTTAGAAATTATTTTTCCAAAATTCAAAACAACAATTGGTATTCTTTCAACATTAGTTGCATTAATAAAATTATTACTTTCGCTAAACATCCATTTTCCTGGACAGCTAAATGTTATAATACATAACACTAACAAACATACCTTTTTAATTCCTTTAATCTTTAATCTTTCAGTTATTAATATAATTGTATATGCTACACCAGTTCCAGCTGGAATCAGCCAAAATACTCGCCAATAAGTTGTTGCACTTGTGAAATGTTTTGCAATAAAATCCCCCATTAACGGATTCCACACACATAAAAGCAATACTAATGGAGTATAAATAAATAGTATTTTAGAATTATTACTGCCATATTTAAAAACAACTACAATTGAAATAAGATACATAATAAAGTACCCTATTCCACTTCCAAAGAAATTTATGAACAAAGTATAAATCATATTCAAATCTAATTTTGAGATTACTTCAATAAATTTTGGATATTGACTTGTTTTTAAATATAGGAGAACTGCAAATATTCCATATACTACTATGGATGGTGCAGAATATAGTGCTATTCTTAATGATTTTTTCTTCAAACAAATGACTACAAACATAGCTGCCATCTGAAATCCCAAAATATACATGCTTGTAGGGTTTAATGCTAAACCGGCTAAAATACATATTGTTATTGTTAAATAATTCATTTTATTAACACTATCTTCATACAATTCAAGCATCCACCCCATAAAAAGTGGTAATACTATACATAAATATACAGCTTTACCTTGCCATATTCGTGATAATAAGAAACTTCCTTGCGAGTAAACCGCAAATCCTCCCATTAGATGAAATATTGAAATTAATATATAAAATATATTTGCATGCATGCTTTTACTGAATAGTTTTTTTCCTAATGATACATATGCCGCTGCTGAACATATTAATAAAAATGGTATGATAATTGTATGTGCAAATACTACTGGCTCAAAAAGAAACATTTTACTCAAAAATGATAAAAATACTTCCCAAATTTGAAAATTATACAATACTAACGGTGCATTGCTTTTGTTTCCCATAGTACTATCGTACATATTTAGAATTTTTTCATTTAAAAACATCGCAGAATTACTGACATAAAATGAATCATCTGCATCAGAACGGTATTTTATAAATGTCATAAGTATTTGTAATGCAAGTACACATATAAAAATTAAAATAACTATTTTCTCTTCTCTTGAAAGTTTACCTAAATGATTAAATATTTTTATATCTGAATTATTTTTCTGCATATAAATACAAAATGCAATTGAACCTATTATAATTACTGCTACCTCAATACAAAAGGCACTAAATGGTAAAGAATATGCCACCATAAACCAAGTGCCAGCTTGTATGATAGCCAATAAGCAAACAAAGCCTATTGCAATATTTTTAATTCCATGCTCACTTTTCTTTTTTAATAACATATTAATATAGTAGCCAAAAAAATAACAATAAACTAAAAATAAACTAGTAAAAAATATCCACTTAATACCTAAAATAAACGTTAATCCATACATTAATACTTTCTCCTTGTATTTTATTTATATCATCATTATCCGTTTTTGAATTTTTCATAATTTCTAACTTTTATAAATTCATTTTATTAGCAAACTACAACGGTTATACATAATATAACAATTGTATTCTTAATTTGAATAAGTTATTAAATGCTGATAAAATAAACTTATCTATAGCTTTAGCAACACCATCATTAGCGCTAGTATCAGTTATATAATTTGATTTAATTTTAACTTCTTCATTAGCATTTCCCATTGCTATTCCCAACCCTTCAAATTCTATAACTGATAAATCATTTTCACTGTCACCTATAGCAATTATTTCTTCCTTTTTTATATTGTAATAACTTGCAAGTATTTCAATTGCTCTTCCTTAAGAAGTTCGCTTCTTCATAATTTTAATATTATATTTATATGAACTTGTACCTTCTACATTTTCTAGTTACCTTCTAATTATTCCCAGCTTTTCTTTGTTACTACAAGTAATTTCACATTTAACTATATTCTCTTTCTCAGAGCGAAAAATATTTAACCACTTATTCCAATTTCGAACAAAATGTAGTTTCATATTCTTATTCATAATATTTTTAAATTTTAGATACTTCAAAAAAACAATTAATCCTAAACTACTAGAATACAATTTATTAGATGTACTTTATACGTAGGTCTTGCATTATGCTTTTTAAAAACTTCTAATAAATGCATACATAGTTTTTCATCAATAACGCTCTTATAAATAGCAGTGTTTTTATCCTTTTCTTTAACTATAGCTACATTTCAAGCAATAACTGGAGATTGTGCACCAATAATATTTGAATAGAACTCTGCATCAACATAAGTTCTACCAGTATTAATAACTATATTAATCCTCATATCATGAGCTTTTTTAGATTACTTTTTGATAGTTAACTAATTTTGTAACTACTATTTAAAACTGTTCCATCCATATCAATGCACACTAATTTATATCTCATAATGACTCCATTTTTATAAATCTCTAGCTTTCGTATCTATAAATTTTATTTATTATTTAAATGTATGATGATTTATAAATCGAGCATAACTGAACTTGCTAAAATTTTATATCTTTATTTAATACTTTTGAAATATTAGAATAAAATTTTATGAAAATACTAATAGCACGTTTTTTATATAAAACCAAACATATATAAATCGCTATTCCTCTAATACCTTTTTTCATTAGCGATTTTATACTCATCAATTTATTTTCCAAAAACCAATTAAAATTATCGTTAAAATAATTATATACCCATTTTAAATATTCTTTAATTTCAATCTTACTATTATTACATATTCTCATTGGCATAGATATTCCGATATGAATAAAAATAGCTAGTTCAGTAACATTTTTAAATCTATTATCCGCCTTCTTATAAATTTCTAGGAAATAGTTAGCAAAACTTATCGCTTCATCCATATCTATAGAAGACATAATTGATTTGACTCTAACTTGATAATGTATTAGTATGTCATTTATAAATACTATCTTCTTACATTTAAAATACATCAAAAATTGAAAAATGATATCCTCTCCACATTTAATTGGTGGAAAGTTTTGTTCTCTTACTATTTCTGTTCTATAAATTTTATTCCATGATGCACCATTGCAGAATGCAATAATATCTGTTGACTGTTGTAAATTAATAGTACCATAATTTCTGTTCATCTCTGTACAAATGATTTTTCCACTTTCTATATCGACTCGATCATATGCACAAATAACCATATCTGCATTCTTCTCATTAATGGTTTGATACATTTTTTCTAAATAATCTTTTTCAATATGATCATCACCGTCTAAAAATACTACATATTTTCCATGCAATAATTCGCTATTAATGGCTACATTTCTGACTCTTCCCGGTAATTTAAAATTGTTTGAAGTTTCTATTATTTCAAATCCATTTGGAAATTTATCTTTATATTCTTTGCAAAACTTAACTGTTCTATCATCCGAACAATCATCTACAATAATAACTTCAAAATTTTTAAAAGTTTGCATACTTAATTCATCTAAACAAATTCTAATATATTTTTCAAGATTATGCGTAGTAATAACTACTGATACATCAAGCATTTTCTTTTCTCCTTAAAATGATGTTTACAGCTATTGTATAAATACTCAATAGAATAATATGAGAGATACAAAATGATAAACTTGCACCCATAATATCAAAATCTTTCACTAAATTTGTACTACATAGTATTGTTATAACAGTAGAAATAATATAATTTAATAATACAATTTTTTGATATCGTAAAATAATCATAATAAAATACATCAATTGACATATTGCAAATATTCCTCCACCTAAAATGACTACTATCAATTCATAACGATAATATAATAAATCTTTACCATATAATACTCCTAAAACTTGTGTTCCGACTAACCATGCAGCTATACAACAAAAAATTGTTATTAAAAATATAATACCAACTTGTTTTAAAAATAACAACTTAAAAGATTTAATATTACTTTTAAGTAATTTATCATATCTATTTAATAATGGTTTAAACACAAATCCACTGAATAAGTTTATAAATAATGCTGGCATAAAAATTATATTATAGTATCCTTGAATCTCATCTGTTGATATTCTATCTAAAGCATATTTTGAATAATGAATAATAAACGTCATTAAAAACATACTTACAAATATAGGTACACATTCTAATAATAATTTATAAACAGCTACTCTATTAAATTTTCCCCTTTTGCAAATAAATTTTTTTGCTATCTTAGCGCCATAAAAAGTAGTGATTAAATTAATAATATTCATTATAATTAATGCAACAAATAAATTGTCATAAAATATTAAAGTAAATATAAAGAAGATTGACGATAAAAAAATTCTAAAAAAAAGCATTTTACCCGCTAAATCTACTCTGTTTTTCTGAAATAGTAAACTCTGATAAAGTTCCCCGATGGAATTTAACAGCATAAATAAAGTTAACAATAAAGTACATATCATTTTGTCTCTAGAAAAATTCAAAAAAATAATGCTAATAAAATAGCCTACCATCATGAGTATAGATGTTATAACTTTATTATAACAATAATCAGAGAAACTATATTTTTCACTATAATCAGTCATTTGATATGTATTCATACCAAAAACACCAATAATATAAAGTATTTGTGCTGTCGTATATGATATTCCAAAAACGCCAGCTATCTCAATACCTTTATACCTACTTACTAGCATTAACACAAGAATACTATTAGCAGCAAACATTCCACTTCCAAGAGTATTCCAAAATATATTTTTATTCATTAATATTATCAATCCTTCGATTTTATCTTTTTGATAATTTCATCCACGCTACAATGTGCTAAAATATAATTCTTTTTCTTAATTTCTTGTAAATGAGCCTTTATTTTGGAGTAATCTTTTAATAAATCATCAATAATTTTCTCTATTATATTGTCATTTTCCGGAAAAAGCTTCGCTGAATAATTTTCCATCTTCAGGAATTCAAGCAATTGATTAACTTTTTCATCATATATTAAACACATAAACGGCACACATTGCCTAGCTGCAAAAATTATAGAATGCATTCTTATACCAAAAAGTAAATAGCTATTTTCTATTATTTCTGCCATCTCCATGCAATTATATTCTTTCGGAATAATCTGATAATCACATTTCCCTTGATTAAGTAGTGGAAATAATTTTTCTGCTAATATATAATCATGATATACTGTTGGAACAAATACTATTTTTTTATTTGTTTTTTTATAAAGTAATATTATATACTTTGCAAGTTTTTCAATATCGTTTGAAAAATCAATTTTATCCTTTTTCCAAAAGTTTGTTGATTTAAACCATTGTGAAGCTGTAACACATATATAATCATCCTTTAATAGTCCAATTTCTTTCAAAATTTTATTATTACACGGATTCTTCTCTATGGTCAAAAATGCTGCATCACATGTTAATTTTACATTATCAATATTTAATTCTTTACAAATATCCATTCCTCGTTTATCTCTAACATAAACACCAGATGCTCTCTTAAAAAATTTTTTAACTAGCATTTTCCCTAATTTACTTTCTATAGGACCAACTCCAATATTAAAATAAAAAACTTTTTTATGAAATAATATTGCAATAAAATGCAAACTAAACATAAATGGTAAATTGAAGATATTTAAATCATGAATTAAACTTCCGCCTCCAAAAAATAAGAAATCACAAGATATAATTTTTTTTATCATTTTAACATAGTCTTTTAGCATACTAGTTATAACTGAAATGGATATTCCCTCATTCATTCTACATGGTATAGCTTCTACCGGTAAAACTTTTCCAATGTCTTCATACCTTCCACATGTTGCGTATATCTTATAATTAGAAAATTGTTCAGTTATAGACTGCAAAATCGCATCATCCCCTCGATTTCCGCAACCATATGCCCCAATTACAAATATTGTTTTGTTCATATTTATCTCCCTAGCTTCTTAAGTCTAAAAATTATATAAGTAACTCCCGCCTTAGAAACCCTCTTAAATTCTTGCCATGTAAGATTTTTTAAAAATGTTTTAACTATATATGTAAACGAAAAATAATATCTACTCATTAAATTATCTCTAATTTTTTCAATTTCTTTGTGGGATGCATAAGGATAATCTACAAGACAATCAAGATATCCATCTTTATTTAACCACTTATTATAATCTTCTGTAACCAGATATCCTTTTTCTTTTACCCAATTATAAAAACCTGTCCCTGGAAATGGCACGGCTTGTTGGAAAAAGCACATATCTGGATATACTTTTTTTGCAAATTTAAAAGTTTCTTCTATTGTATCACTGTTATCTCCTTTAAGACCAATCATAAAACAACCAAACACTTTTATCCCTAATTTTTTAGTATTTTGAGCAAATGCTAACGAATCTTCAAGTTTAATTCCTTTCCTTGTTTCATTAAGAACATTTTGATTTCCACTTTCATATCCTACAACCATCAAACGACATCCAGCTTCTTTCATTTTTTTCATAACGTCAAAAGTTAAATCAGCTCTTGTATTACAAGACCATACGATTTTTAATTCACGTTTTATTATTTCATTGCAGATTTCTATTACTCTTTTTCTATTCGCTGTAAATGTATCATCTTCAATAAAAATTTCCTGTATATGAGGCATTTTTTTCTCTATATATTCGAGTTCATCAACAAAATTATTTACACTTCTTGTCCTAAAACACCTTCCACTCATTGTTTCTGGATAAGAACAAAAATTGCATCTAAAAGGACAACCTCTGCCACTAAAAATCTGTATCATAGGTTTCCTTGCAAATGCATAAAAATAATCATCCACATCAAGAAATTTTTCATAAATTTTTGACACAAAAGGAAGTTCATCTAAGTTTTCTGTCCATGGTCTATCTTCTTGTCTAACAATTACATCATTTTTACGATATGTAATCCCCATTACATTTTCAAGATTTTCTTCTGCTTTAATAATTTCATCAATTGTAAAATCATATTCTTGACGAACAACCATATCAATTGCAGAGCATTCCTCAAGTACTCGTTCAGAAAGTGCGGTTGCATGAGTACCTCCAATAATTATTTTAACTTCTGGAAAACTATTTTTTATTGATGTAATTGTTTGATAATCATAGTAGCATGTTGAGGTTGTAATTTCTCCTACAATATAATCTGGTTTATAATCCTTTACAATTTTAATTGTCTTTTCTAAATCAAGTTTTTTAGTTATACAATCAATTAATTCCACATCATAACCCTTATCTATACAAACTCCTGCTGCATAGCACAACCAATATGGATAATATAAAGTACCACTCTTTGTTTTTTCTGGCCAACGACTAGTGCGACTAATATTAAATTTGTATGGCAAATTTAAAAATAATATTTTCATCTTTTTTCTCCTTAACTATGTAATTATTCAATTGTTACTTTTTATGAAATTCCAAGTATCCCTACACGTATCGTATATATCATTCTATGCTTTCCACCCTAAGATTTTATTTACTTTTGTTGTATCTGCATAACATGTCACAATATCTCTTTGCCCTCTTGAAACTATTTAATAATTAATTTTACATTCAGTTACTTTTTCAAAATCATTTACTATTTCAAGAACACTGTAGCCTTTTCCCATTCCTAAATTATAAATATCTACTCCAATTTTATTATTCATACTATCTAGCACTTTTATATGCCCTTTAGCTAAGTCTGCTACATTTGTAATTTTCTATATTATCTATAACTTTCGGTTTAAAATTTACAAAGTTATCAATCATAATAATTTCATGCCCTTCATTAATCAACTCAACACAAGTATGACTTCTAATATCCCCCACACCACCAGTTACTAATATATTCATATATTTCGCTCTTCCATTAGCAATGTTATGTATTTTTTTTATGGAATTTTTCTATTTCCAAAACTCTTTTTTCTAACAAAACATTCCGTTGAGCTAATTCCTTAATTTGTTGTTTCATCAAAGTTACATATAGTGTTAATCTGAAAACTAATCCTATTGTAAATATAATTCCTAATAAAAATAATAAAGATGGTGGGTAATCTATATGAAGTATCCTAGACATCGCATTAATA
Organism: Clostridiaceae bacterium; assembly: GCA_029256485.1. Next base: position 26,437 of record JAQSXU010000030.1, on the reverse strand, counting down.
ATCTTAGGAAAAAATGCTAATATCAATATACAAATAGAACCTAGTATCCAAAAAAAACTTTCTTTTTCTTCTAGTTTATGCTTTTTAACTTGATTATACACAAAAATTATTATTGCCAATCCTACACTTGCAAAGAAAATCCTACTAACCAACTGCTTGCCCTCCTTTGTCTTCCACCATTCTTTTTCCTCCATATTTTATTATCACAATTAGAATACTATAAAACATTTTTATCATATACTTGCAAGGCTTCCATATTCCAGCATGCATACTCACCCCTGCTAAACGCTCTCTCATTTCTACAGAAACTTCCTCAATTAAATATCCATTAAGCAACATTTCTATTAGTAAATTAGCATCTGGATAATCTGGATAGTTATTTATTTGAGAATACTTACCAAAAACTCTCTTATTTAGCACTTGAAGCCCTGATGTAGGATCTGTTATTTCTTGTCCACAACTCCTCTTAATTATTTTTTGAAACATCCAAGTTCCTATTTTTCTAAAAGCTGAATGATTATATTCTGTTTTCAATTTAAACCGAGATCCTATTACTATATCTGCATTAGTTTTTTGAATTGTCTTAAATAACTTGTCCAATTCACTTGCCACATGTTGGCCATCACCATCAAATTGTGCCACATAATCATAATCCTTCTCAACAGCATACTTAAATCCTATTTGTATAACTCCTGAATATCCTAAATTAAATGGTGTTGTTATGTAGTTAACTTCATTTTCCTTCAAAATTTTCAACGTGTTATCTTTAGAACAATCGTTAATTACTAAAATATCTGCATATGACACATCTTTTCTTAATTCCTGTATTACACTTAATATATTTTCCTCTTCATTATACGCTGGTATAATAACCAATAACTTATAAGACATCAGTTTAACTCTCCTCTATACTCTTTTAATTCATTATAAAAATTATTTAATTTAAAGATATAAATCACTTCATAAAATGCATATCCTCATAAATAATATAAATATTGTAACGCCTAACTACAATTCTACATTTTTTATTTATCACCTTATATTTCACAACACCAAGTAAATCCAAATATATATTTTAGGTTTACTGCAGTACTCTAATTCAACAAATAATACCTATTATTTTCTTTTGATAGTATTATTTAATGTCTAAACATTAGATAATACATATCCAATATTTACTTTATACAAAATTTTATTCTATTGTTTCAACATAATTAATATTATAACATATGTAAATGAAGATATAAATTTACACTGTGCTATTAATGGAGGGCCTTTAGACCTCCATGCATTTTTATTTTGTCTTCTAATATATAGAAATGTGAAAACGGCGTGCAATTAACCTCAATTTCTTATCGAGTGTCACTAGAAAAAGCTCCCTATTGATAAAGTACTCAGCAATTCTTCAACTCTCTAAACATTCGAGTTAAACCATATCTAGTTTCACTAGTACCAAGCTTCCATTCAATCTCATTTATTTAACATGCAATAACCTACTCTTATTCTTTTATCTTTAGTTTTGTTCTTTTTATGTCTGCCTAAAGCAGATGCGATAATGCTAATTACATTTTCTTTGCTATAGTTTAAGCTTTTCCAATTTCTATAGTACACGATAAATCAAGCATACTTATATAAATATGAACAAAGAGAGTATCCCAAAATGACTAATTTTAAATTATGATCAATGCTCCATTTGAATTCAAAAAAAGAAATATCCTTAAATCGAAGTACAAAATCAATTTCGAAGAAATTTCTGAATTTTTAGCACCCTCAAATATACTTATTTGTTTCAATCATAATTTAATTATCCAATCAATGTGAGTTCTTAGGAATTCACATCTTTTATTTGTATAAAAAATTGAGCTGCTACAAAACTAATTATATTAGTTTTGCAACAACCCCTTGAAAGTGGCTTAGACTGTTTTCTCAATATAATTTTGTGTATAGTGGTTATAATAATTAGCTGCTTTAAATTATATTTTATAAGCTTTAAAGAAAAGCTGCCAACTAAATCACAATACTTATTGTTTTTGTAGTTTAATCATAGAATTAAAAACAATCAAGCCGGATATTCGGATCTTCAAACATTGATTGAAGATCCTTTTGGAACATCAAAAAGAAGTATAATTTTTACCATTTACCGTTAAGAGATTTTAGCAAAGTAAGTGGTGAAATTAATATTCTACATATATAAAATATCTGCTGTAATATTTAGTTATAACTGTTATCCTTTGTACAACTTGACGTGTGGGTATTCAAATTCCGGCTGGAGCTATTGAATGCACTTTCTACTAAAGCTACACATATTTTTTACCCTACCAGTTAATTCAAATAAACAAAATGCAGAAAAAAATGTAAGTATTAAAACTATAGTATATAATAAATATGTGTATTGTATACTTATTTGTGTATTATTAAATCTATTTAATATCTGCGCAATAATATTATGATGGGTAAGTATAGCTGCAAAAGAATATTTACTAATAAAGCTTATTAACTTTCTTACACTTTCTAACCTTATGTACTTAGATATATAAATCAAACAAATAAACACCAATGCCCCTGCTAAAAATGCTATATATATATGCGACATATTTAGTGGAACTCCTAAAATTATTATTAAACCTATTATACCAACAACAAACTGATGTGATTTTATTTCCTTCATATAAATAGCTAAACTCATACCAAATATAAAATCTAATAATCTAATTAAAGGATTTCTAACCACATCGATTTGAAATAATCTATCATAATGTTTTGTTATAAATATATAGACTATAATAATAATTCCTAATGTACGCTTAGGATATTTTAAAAGTAATGTTCTTACTATAGGAAATATCAAATACATAATTATAATAAATCCAAAAAACCATTCTCCAATCAAATAAAAATTTGGAACTATGTAATATAGAAATCCATCCATTCCAACTATAGTGAATACAAACGTCCATTTTTCTGCTGATACAGGAACACCTCTATTTACAATAGCTAATATAATAAATGTTAAGATATATCCGATCCAATATATAGGATAAAGTGTCGTTATCCTTTTCTTAATAAATAGTTCAACGTCTAAATTGTCTTTATAATTTAGCATTAATGCCATTCCTGAAATCATTATGAACAATGTTATACCTATGGAACCAATATTTTCATTATTAAAACTTTGTATCATTACATGTTTTGTATCAATCTTATGTAGGCCTATTTGTATATTAAAATGATAAGTAATAATTAACATTACTGATATTGCCCTAATAAAATCTAAATAAAATATTCTTTTTTTCATTCTATTTAACCTAATATCTATTAAGTACATCTATAATGTAACTTAACTTCTCCTCCCCGATATATGGGTATATAGGCAAGCTTAATACAGTTTTGCTTAACTCCTCTGTTACTGGTAATGAATAATCACTTAGCTCACTGTAAGCTTTTTGCTTATGAATTGGAATTGGATAATGTATGACTGTTGATATACCATTATCTGATAAATATTTTTGTAATTCATCTCTCTTTTCCGTTCTTATAACATATTGATGCCAAACATGTCCTTCGCAATATTCTGGTAAAATAATTTTGCTATTTTTAACATTTTCTCCATATATTTGTGCAACCTCTCTTCTTTCATTATTCCATTTTTTTAATAATGGCAATTTAACTCTTAAAATAGCTGCTTGCATTTCATCCAATCTAGCATTAAATCCTTTATATTCATGGTGATATTTTTCTTCACTACCATAGTTTTGATACATTCTAATCTTCTTTGCTAAATCATTGTTATTTGTTGTTATACATCCACTATCTCCAAAAGCACCAATGTTCTTACCTGGATAAAAACTAGTTCCAGCAGCATCTCCAAATGTTCCTGTTTGTTTTCCTTTATATGTAGCACCTTGCGCTTGTGCATTATCCTCAATAACGTAAAGTCCATATTTTTTAGCAATCTCCATTATCGGATCCATCTCACATGTTCTTCCATATAGATGTACTGGCATAATTGCTTTTGTTTTATCTGTAATAGCATTTTCAATCTTCTTAGGATCTATAGTATAAGTGTTTATATCAGCATCTACTAATACAACTTTTAAGTCTGCATAACTAGCTGCTAAAGCTGTTGCAATAAAAGTATTTCCTGGAACAATAACTTCCGAACCTTTTGGTATATCTAGTGATACTAAACTTAAATGTAATGCATCTAACCCATTACTAACTCCTATTGCTTCACTTGTTCCTGTAAATTCTGCATATTCCTTTTCAAAGTTCTTTACTTCTTCTCCTTGAATAAACCAATTTTTATCTATTACACCTTGGATTGCTTCTGTTACTTCTTTTTTTATTTCATTATGTATTCCTGTCATGTCATAAGCTTGTATTTTCATCATTATATTCCTTCCTCCTATTTCTAACTTCTCTTATATCATTTATAATTTGTAATTTCTTATAGTCTGCTACACCTAACTTACTAATAATCCAATTAGACCTAATTCCACTTTTAACAAAATACATTTCTATATTTAGTTCTATACCAGTTATAATATCATCTTCTGTATCACCTATAAAAATATCATCATTAGTTAGTTCAATATTTTTATTTCTTCTTATATGCTCCGCTTTACTGTACTTATCATGTGGAACTATTACTATATCATCAAAAAAATGAATTATTCCTTCTCGTTCCATTTCACTAATTAAGTTCTTTGCATTGCTTCTTCTGCTTACTAAAATTAATCTATAGTCTTCCTTTAATCTTTCTAATTCACATTTTGTATAATCAAATAGCTTATTATATAGTAAATATTCTTCATTTTCTATGCATTGCTTTTTTAATTCATTCCAGCATTTACCATTCAATGTATCATTAAATTTATTATTAATCCATTCTATTTCATTTATTCCTAACTTTTTAATACTCCAAAATTCCTCTTCACTTAGAACCGATTTATATTTGGTTGGTACATTTTGAATGAAAAAAGTATATAATCTCTTTTTATTACAAGTCAGTGTTCCATCATAATCAATAAAACAATTAGCTTTCATAAAATACTTTCTCCTCAAAATATCTTGTTACTATTGAATTCCATTTTATATTTATGTCTTTTACTTTTTTAATGGAATTTCCATCTTCTATCATTTGTTCAACATATAGTTGTACATAATTATCACTAGCTAACACAGAAGAAATACTCATTCCTCCAAATCGAGGATTTAACTCAATAAAATATATATCACCATTTTTATCTTTCATAAATTGAATATTAGAAAAACCCATTAGAGGATATTCTTCTAAAATCTTTTTACATTCTGATATTAATACCTCATCTTTCTCTATTCTAACCTTTGTTGCTACACCAGATTTTATTTCCATTCTTAGCCTTGGAATGATTAATGCTTCTTCATCTCCATATTTCAATATATCTACAGTATACTCATCACCTGTTATATATTCCTGTAAGAACTCTTTGTTTCGATCTATGCTTATATTTTCAGCACAATCATCTAATATTTCTATTCCTTTACTTCCAACAGATACCTTTTCTCTTTTTATAAGTTTTTGTTTGCTTATTGATATATCTTCTTCAAATATTTTAGGTATTTTTACTCCAATCTTTTCAACTGCTTTAGATGCTAAGTATTTATCTCTAAACAACTCAATGTGTTCAATTTCTGGAACAAGAACCTTTACTCCTAATTCTTCTATCTGATTTTTATATTTTGAAATTTTATATATTTCTTCATCATGAATAGGAATAATTGCCTTTACATTTTTTTTCTTTATAATATCTGATACTTCTTTTATATATTTCTCATTACTACTTAAAGAAACTTTATAGTACTCATCAACCATCATACTTCCAGATGTATATCCATACTCATTAATGTCACAACCAATAATTTTATATTTTTCCTTTAAAAGTTTAATAAAATTTACTGCTGTTGAACTTCCAATAGATGTAATTAGTACATTTTTCATTTATTAACACTCCTTATTATATGCTACAAACTCCTCATAGCTATGAATATAATCTTTTGTATCATATATTTCACTTGCCAATACAACTAGTACACAATCTGAAGAAAAATTACTCATTTCTCTCCAAACAGGTTTATTTATATATAATCCTTCACTATTGTTATCTAAATGAATCACTTCTCTTTCAAGACCATTGTCAACCATAAAATCACAAGATCCACTCATGCAAATCACCATTTGTTGTAATTTCTTGTGTGCGTGCTTTCCCCTAACCACATTATCACTAGTATTAAATATATAATACAACCTTTTTACCACAAATGGGATTTCTTTAAAATTTTCTATTGCAATTAATGATCCTCGATGATCTCCATGAATTTCAAATTTTATTTTTTGTACTCCCTCTATCATTTCTTAAATCTCCTATATAATCTTGTTAACTTTCTGTCTATCCACTTCATAAACTTTCTTAAATTATACTTATCAATAAACATATTTATCTTCTGTTGATATTTGTAACTTCTAGAATTTACTATTCTATAATAGTCATTAATTTCAGCAAAATATTCATTATTTACTGAATATATACTATCATTTTCCGGATTACTCATATAATATGAAAATACACTATACTTAGGAATAATTTCTTTATTTTCATTCATAATTAATGAATTTAATACATATATCTCATTATTTATAACTATTTTCATTCCTATATCAACATCTTCTTTTGTTCTAATATAAAAATCACCAGCATTATCATTACTTTCTATATTCCACTCATTGTTAGAAGTATTATATATATTGTAAATTATTCCATTTTGAGTGCTAATACTTATATTACTTACATTTATATTAGTAAGAAACTTTATCCTTCTCACTATTCTATCATTATTCTCAATTAAAAATATATTAGATTTACTGTTAATTCTGCATGGATCATATTTATATTTCAAATTAAAATATCCTGAATAATACATATCTGTCTTATCTTCTACAAAATTAATAAGTAGCTGTCGTAAATTTTTAGAATTCCCCCTTGATACCACTAATAAATTGCTATATGCTTGCATCAACCTAGATTTTTCTTCTTCCTTACACAATATAACTACCTTATTTTTTGTTGCATTATTAAAAAACGCTTTATTATTTAACATATATTCTAGTGAATCACTTTGAGTTATACATATTGTTTCTTCATTAATAGCCTCAATATTAGTAGTTATTTCAAAATTATCTGGCTCTCTCTTTAATTCTTCTTCTCTAAACTTATCTATATTCCCACATATAACTACACTTATCTTTTTGTCTAATTTTCCTTGTAATGCAAGTGCCTTATTTAACATGCCTATTTCATTATAATATTTAGCTAATGTACTCTTTAATATATCGTACTCATATCCCTCATTTAACATATACTCGCAAAAGTCTATCACTAATATCCTAAGTAATCTACAAAACTCCATGTTATATAATAAATTACTTAAAAATTCCTTAATATATATTTCTTTATCATTACTTTCTTCTATATTTTTCATAAAAGTATTTGAGAAAATAACCCGTCTTAATGTTGCATAAAATTCATGTCTTGCTTGTATAATTCTTGTTTCAACGCTACTAAAATTTTGATTATGTATTCTATAATTGCAACATGCCTGTTTATTATAAATAAATTCTCCCTTTAAACTCAAAAACAACCATAATTCATAATCTTGAAGTTTATCATTATTAAATCCCCAAAACTTTATCACTTCATCTTTACTAACTTCATTTAAATTTATTACTGAAGATGGTGCACAAAGCATATTTCCTTTTAGCAATCTAAAAAATAAATTTCTTTTATTTAAATCAGAAATTTGTTTATGATCAAATAACACATAATCAGGAATATTTGCACCTTCTGAATCAATATAATTCACTTTAGCAAATGCAACAATTGCTTTTTCCTTTTCCAATGTTTCTATTTGTTTTCTTAAATAATCACTTTCCCATATATCATCTTGCCCAATCATTGCTATATATTTACCACTAACTTTTTTTGTTAAATTATATAAGTTATTGCCTACACCTTTATTACTATCATTTTCATACACTCTGATTTTATCTGAGAACTTTGTTTCCAATTCTTTTACAATACCAAGTGTTCCATCTGTAGACTTATCATCAGCAATTAAAATTTCAATATCTTTATAAGTTTGATTCAATATAGAATTAATAGTTTTTATGATATATTTTTCCCCGTTATATACTGGCAATAATACACTACATTTCCCCATTAATACTCTCCCTCCTTTGTTACCATAAATATCACTTCATGTCCCTTATTTTCCGAAAGTAATGATATTTTAATTCCCATTAATCCTTCTAATATACTACTATTTGTATCCATTATTATCGGAACATTATATAAATGTTTTTTATAGCTCTCATTAATTAACTTTCCATATTCCTTCTCAAATGGAATATATATAGTTGATATATTATGTGCTAATAAATAGTATAATGGCAAACGCTTCAAGCATCTCATTATAAATTCGGCTTCATGTATATTGGATATTTCTCCACATAATTGAATATTATACTTTCCATTTTTATTATTGACATTCTCTAACCAACTCTTAAACGCTTGTACTTCTAATGGATATTTAAACTCATCATAGACTGAAAAAAATTCAGTTTCTACTAAATATGGTATATTTCTATCTAATTTAACAATTGGATTTTCTCCATACATTAAATAAAATTCTTCATTAGTCTTTAATCTTTCTACATGTCCTGATAACTTTTGATCTAAACTGGCTGCTGTGCTAGCCTCATGTATTCTCCAGCCATAATTATATTCTTGGATATGTTTCACTTGCATATCTTTCCCTTTAAATTCATGTAAGTATTGTAAATATAAATATATATCAAATATAGAACTGTATTTCTTAATATCTTTATTATCATTTAATATCCTTCTTACTATTTCGCTTTTATATGCTGTAACATGATGTGTATAAAAATACATTGTAGAACTTAAAATATCATATGAAGGCTTACTAAAAAAATCTTGCTTCTTATTTCCATATAATTTATATTCATTAGTATAAATTATATCTAAATTATCATTATCTCTAATTGTATTGAGTACCTCTTCAGGATTAAATATATCATCATGGTCTAAAATACAACAGTATTTGCCCTGAACATTTATAAAACCCGCCTTATAACTCTCCATAATCCCTAAATTCTTACTATTACGCACTACCTTTATATAATCTTTTTCTTTAATTATGGATTTTAATAGAGATTCTAATTCTACGTTTGAAGGTGAATCATTCACAAATATTAATTCTAGATCTCTTACATTATCTGTATTGTTCTCTATTTCTCTTAGTAAATCTTCAAGAAAATTCTTAGGTGTATTATATAAAGGTGTAATAATAGATAATATTTTTTCCATAAAAAACCTTCCTTAATGCATTTTTTTACTTAACCACTCATACAACTTCCATATTCGGGTCTGTTTTATTGTTTTAATTTCTTTTTTCACTATATCTAACTCTGATTCTATTTCTTTTAATTTTATATCTTTATTTGTTATTTGCTCATCTTTATCAGCTATTATATTTATATTTTCTTCTCTTAATTTTTCTACTTTTGCTATCAGCTCTATACGTTCTGTATCGATATAATCCAGCCCCATATCAACAAACTTTTCAATTTTATGTCTTTTCTCTGACTCTACTAAAATACGATTATTTTTAGTTATTAAATTCTGTATAACTTCTAATAAAGCTCTTTCCATTTCATAAATATTAAATTCTATTTTTATACTATTTATTTCTTCTAAGTTTATATTGTTAAATAATATTTGTGGATCATCTGTTTCAAAAAGAAGTATATTATCTAAAGCATATTTAGCATTACTTATAAAATTAATTTCTTTAATTGTTTTATCTTTTTTATATGCATATAAATTATTAATCTTCATAACACAAGCTCGATCTAATGGATCTAATCTCAAATTTAAAACATTATCTTCTATGGGTATTATTAATATATTTTCATTTTCATTAAATTCTGTGTAGTCCATTCTATATGAATTACTCTCTGAAAATCCTTCTCCTTTATCAAGAAATATCTGTGAGGAATTATATTTTGTTTTTTTTTCTTCAAGTAACTCATTAATATCAAAAACATTATTCTTTTGAATTGTATATAACGAATATATATTACAATGGTCTTTATTTACATATTTCAAAAATCCATTTTCCATATTATTGTAATTTCTTATTTCTTCTGCAGTAATACCTAATATTTGAAATAGAGTAGGTAAAAAATGTTCTAGTTTTTCACTCCATCTATTTAAATAGTTATTTAAATTTCTATATATTACATATTTAATTGGTATAGGGAAATCAAACACCCATTCATAATCCAAAATATAAATCTTATCACTAATTATAATATTATCCATACTCAAATCTATATTAGTAATATCTAATGTTTCTTGCATATCAGAAAATTTTACTTCTCCAAAAACCTCTATAAATTCATTTGTTACTTCAAAAACCTTTTTTATCTGACTACCTTCTAAATAACTTTTAAATTTTTGTGCAATTTCTATTATTCCATTTAATTTTTCTTCTTTAACAAGAGAATCAATTTTACTAGCTAAAGTTTGCCCTTCTATATAATCAAATATTAATATATTATCTTTATATTCAACTTTATTAATTTCAACGTTAGGATTCTTATTTATTTGCTTTAACATTAAGTAGTTCCTATAAATATCATTAATATGCTTTTCAGCACTTTTATCCATGCCTACTTTTTCAACAACTTTTCTGTTATCATCCTCTTTATATATACTAGTTCTAATATTGAAATTCGAATTTCTATCATTTGAATATCTAGTATAAACCATTTGTCTCATATTAATTATTTCCTTTCTCTACAATAATTAGATAAGAATTAGAATAGATTGGAAATAACTTATTTCTAATAATCATGTTATAAACTTTACTTTCATCAAATAACTTAATCCTATCCATATCAAAATTTCTCATGTTATCTGTCAATTCACCTTCATTAGGCAAGTAATAATCAGAATATATTGTATTAGGAAATTTGTAATCAGGATATGGATAATAGAAACTGTAATTCTTCATATCTAATTTTTCCAACATAGTTTCTATTTCATTTTTAGTAAATGTCTTTACACTCTTAGTATTTGAATAGTCTTCTAATCCTTCAAAAAACATATCTACATGATCTTCTTTACATCCAGCCCAATATTTCATTCCCATTTTATTTTCTATTGCAATGATTAACTTTCCATTACTATCTAGTTTCTCATAAAGTTGTTTAAGTAAGCATTCATAAGGTTCCTCTTGATTTATATAACTTTGTGCATACTCGAATACACCTATTAATGTTATATAATCATATCTGTCTGAAATTTTAATATCTTCAAAATTCCCCACTTTAATTTCTATATTTTCCTTATCTTTGTTCCTATAAGCATTTATAGTACTTCTTTTTTTAGACAATTCTACACATGTTACATGTTTTGCCTTTTTAGCTAATACACCTGTTATTGCCCCACATCCTGCTCCTACTTCTAATACTCTATCCTCTTTTGTAAATGGTATCCATTCAATAATATTTTCTCTAATATTAGATAAATGATATAAAATAGGCCATTTTTTTTTCTGCACAATTATTCTATTAAATTCATCTGTTGTACTATTTTTTACTATATCTAGCAACTCTTCTTCTATTTCGCCATCGCTATATATATCTTTCCCAGTATAATACTCATAATCTAAAAGTACTTTTCCTATATATTCCTTCATCTTTATCTCCTCTTAATACAACAATTTTATAAGACTTCAACCATACATCCCATATCATAATATCCAACTGTATTTTTATGAGATATCACAGATATATTACAAATATCATATAATCTATGATAAACAGTAAATTCTCCGTTTCTAAATCCAGTACATCCTAATGCCATTAAGTATTCTCCACCTTGAAGATTCATTTTCTGTGTAAATGTAATCTCCTTTATATCTCCAGCCTTAATTACACTTATATTAATTTTTTCTAGCATTGTATTAGTTCCTGTTATTTCTGTTCCTTTTAAATCCTTAATAGTAAATGCAAAAATTGGTTCTTCTATGTCCTCTGCAAATCTAACTTTCATCTTTACTTTAAATTCACTATATTTCATTATACTATTCGTTATATTGTCATATTCATCAATTATTGCAAAATCTATAATTTCCGCTAATTTACTTCCATATTCAACCTTATCCGGATTAACAATCAAAGAATTACTCCATTTACCTTCTATTGCTTTATTTTCAACTTTTGGCCGATTTTCTTTTCCTGTATCTAACTGATTAACCAATATCTTTTTATACATGTCTATTATTTCTTTAGGTTTACCCTCAGCAACTTTTTTACCACCATCAAGCAAAATTACCTTATCACAATATTTTGCAATACTACTCAAATCATGACTTACCATCAAAATAGTTTTGCCTAACTTCTTAAAATCCTCAAATTTTCTAAAGCATTTTGACTGAAAAAATACATCACCTACTGATAAAGCTTCATCAACAATTAATATTTCTGGATCAATATTAATTGCAACCGCAAAAGCTAATCTTACAAACATACCACTTGAATAAGTTTTTACTGGTTGATTAATAAATTCACCTATATCTGCAAAGCTTATTATATCATCAAGTCTTTCATCAATTTCTTGACGTGTAAATCCTATCATAGTACCATTTAAATAAATATTTTCTATTCCTGTATATTCCATATTAAATCCCGCACCAAGTTCTAATAATGCAGATATTCTTCCTGATATAAATACATCGCCAGTAGTCTGTTTTAGTACTCCTGTAATGATTTTTAGTATTGTAGACTTTCCAGAACCATTCTTTCCTATAATACCAACGGTCTCCCCTTTTTTTATTTCAAAATTCATATCACTTAATGCATAATGTTTTTTATGATATTCTTTTCTCTTTCCTAAAGCTTCTTTTAATCTATCCATTTGCTTATCATACAATTTATATATTTTACTTACATCCTTTACTTTTATAGATATATTTGTCATGATCTATAATACCTCTTTCTATATAACATCTGGAAAATGGATTTTTAACTTTTTAAACACCACGACTCCTAAAGCAAATAGTATACCTACTATACTCCAGAAATAGAATGTTTCTGTGGTTCTTTCCCAAAACCATGTATGACTAATTAGAGAATCTCTATATCCTTGTACTACATAAAACATTGGATTAATACTAAAAATCCACTTCAAATCTTTTGGAATTATATCTACGCTCCACATTATTGGCGTTAACCACACACCAATTTGAAGTAATATTCCTATAACTTGCCCTAAATCTCTAAAAAATATAACAATTGAACACGTTGAATAGGCTATTGCTAAAACAAATACGCACATACAGAATGTATAATAAATTGTTTGTAGTATATATACATTAAATTCATATCCATAACATTTATATAAGATAATCGCAAATATTAGAAAGAAAACATGTACAAAAAATGCAGAAACCACCTTAACTACTGGTAAAATACTTATTTCGAACACTACTTTCTTTACTAAATAACTATATTCAAGCAAACTATTAGTTGCACTTTGAAGTGCATCTGAAAAGAAAAACCATGGTACCAATCCAGCTATTAGCCAAAGTACAAAAGGAAAATTTCCCATTGGTGTTGATCTTAAACCTATTTGAAAAACAAACCAATAAACTAATACAGTAATAATTGGCTGTATAAACGCCCAAATAACCCCTAAATATGAACCTGCATATTTAGTTTTAAAATCATTTTTAGCTAAATTCCATATAAGAACTCTATTGTTTTTGACTTCTAAAACTAATGATAATAAACTTTTACGAATTTTAACTAATATTAATAGTGTAATATCTATAATAAAACAAAGAGCTATTTTAAACGCTAAATTAATAAAATTGAAATTATCATTTAATGCATTAATACTATTTTTATCTAAATTAATATAAACGTAAGGATCAGTGCCATCCGTATTTATAATAATATTTTCACCTTGTTTTGTTATATCCTGTATCTGATTTTTATCTTCTGAATTTATTATACTTTCCAAATTAATACTAACACTCTTCCAAAAACTTTCCAACTTTATCTTTGAAAGTTTTATTTGTGCTGGTTGATTTCCTAAATCTAATCTTACTTGATTTGTATCTTTAGGAATTATAAATTTAAGTTCTTCTTCTTTTCCTAAATCTTCATAACTTGCTTTTTCTGATTTTTCCTCACTGATTTGTATATCTGTTCCATAAAATACTTGATACACATCTTGTTTATCAGATATCAAATTATAAGTTACTGTAATAGTGTCATTTACCAAATTACACTTTTTAAGTGTCAATGTATTGAAAATAACTATGATAATAAATAATAATACTAATTTAATGATTCTTTTTTTATTCATATTTCTATCACTTTCTATTTTCTATAGTATGTTTATTTCTATTAAATATCGGTCTAAAGCATCATTCCAATTAGGCAACAATTCAAATCCACTATCAACAAGATTTTTCTTAGAAAGCCTTGAATTAAAAGGTCTCATTGCTTTAGTTGGGTATTCACTTGTAGGAATAGGGTTTATATTACAATTTAAATTCGCTTTTTCCATGATCTTTGCTGCAAATTCAGCCCAAGAGCAAACCCCCTCATTAGTTGCATGATAAACTCCATACTTTTCTGACATAGACATTTCACACAAAAGTAGTGCTAAATCAACTGTATAAGTAGGACTCCCTATTTGATCACATACTACGTTTAAACTTTCTTTTTCTTTTCCAAGCTTAAGCATTGTTTTTACGAAATTATTTCCATTAACTCCAAATACCCATGATACTCTAACAATAAAATACTTTTCTAAAGTTTCCTTAACCTTTAATTCACCTTCATACTTACTCTTTCCATAAACAGAATGTGGACTAATATTTCCATCTACCGGAAAAGGAGTATCTCCTTTTCCATCAAATACATAATCTGTAGATATGTAAATCATTTTAGCATCTATTTCTTTACATGCTTTCGCAATATTCTCCGTACCATATACATTTACTTTAGTACATATTTCTTCTTCATCTTCTGCTCTATCTACTGCTGTGTATGCAGCACAATGAATAACACACTCAGGTTTTATTCTTAATATATGCTTATAAACTGAATCTTTATCTGTTATATCTAATTCATCTCTGCCTATTCCTAGACATTCAATTTTTCTTCTTTTTAACGCTTTTACTACATCAAATCCTAGTTGTCCATTCACACCTGTAACTAAAATCATATATGCTCTCCTTTATAATATCCCCTTTTTAGTAAGCTTTATTATACATTTAAAAACAAACCCAGGTATAATAGGTAGAAAAATTTCTAGCAATATAGAAGCCTTATAATACTTACTATATTTAATAATAATCTTTAATTGTTTTAGCGATGGCTTCAAAAAATAACTCATCCGAGCATTAAGCGATATTATACAATAATCTATGTAAGTTTGTAACTTTTCAATATTTTCTAATCTTTTTTTCAAGAAAATATACCTTTCCAAAACACTTTCAATTTTAAATTTGTAATAAGTATTTTTATCATATATTTCTTTTAAAATGGCTGTTTGATTATAACTATGTTGCCTATATCTAACTAATTGTTTGTCAACAAACTCTATTTTTCCATTTAATGCTGCTATAATTGCAATCCAATTATCATGAACTAGTGAATCAACAAATGGTATTGCTTTTTTAGCTATGTCACTTCTCACAATCATAGCACAGCCCGTAACAAAATTTCTTTCTAATAATCCATCTGCCAAATCATATCCAGACTTATATTTTATTCTCTTCCGAATTTTAGTTATGCTATCAGCTGTTTTCTCACCATTCTCATTGATTATAGAAAGATCACTACATACCAATGTTGTGTCATCTTCGCTAAATGCATTTATCATTATAGATATCTTATCTTTTTCCCAAATATCATCTTGATCACAATATGCAAAAAATTCTCCATTTGCAATTTTGGTTAGTTCTTCAAATGCTTTATTTGATCCTTGATTTATCTTTCCTTTTATAATTTTATAATTAAACTTCTTTATGTACTTTTCAAAAAACTCGTCACTTACTTGAAACTCTGGACAATCATCATAAATAAGTAATTCCAAGTTTTCATATGTTTGCTGATTTAATGATATAAGTTGTTCAACAAACCATTTTTCATTTGGTTTATAAACTGCTAAAAGTATCGAAACCAACGGAAACTTAGTAGAATATATATTTTCATCTAAATTTTTATTAGATTCCATAATTAGTTAATTCTTGACAGTTGATAATTACCAACTGTCAGGAATTTATCTCCCTTCATACATCTTAATGTAATAGTTTTGATATTCTCCACTTATTATATTTTCCCACCAAGCCTTATTATCTAAATACCACTTAATAGTTTTCTTTATTCCTTCATCAAAAGTTGTTGTAGGAAGCCATCCTAGTTCATTATGAATCTTCGTTGGATCTATAGCATAACGCATATCATGACCTTTACGATCTCCAACGTATTTTATAAGTTCCTCTGTTTTTCCTAATTCTCTTATAATAGTTTTAACAACTTCTAAATTAGTTCTTTCGTTATGTCCGCCAATATTATAGACTTCCCCAACTCTACCTTTGTGTATAATCAAATCAATAGCTCTGCAATGATCTTCTACATAAAGCCAATCACGAACATTTTCTCCAGTACCGTATACAGGTAATTCCTTATTATTTAATGCATTTGCAATCATTAGAGGAATTAATTTTTCCGGGAAATGATATGGTCCATAATTATTTGAGCATCTTGAAATAGTTACAGGTAAATTATAGGTTCTATAATATGCCCCCACTAAAAGATCAGCTGATGCTTTACTTGCTGAATATGGACTTGATGTGTGTAATGGAGTTTCCTCTGTAAAAAATAAATTTGGTCTATCTAAAGGCAAATCTCCGTATACTTCATCTGTTGATACCTGATGATATCTCTTTATACCATACTTTCTGCATGCATCCATAAGTACCTGTGTTCCCATAACATTAGTTTTTAAAAATACTTCAGGATTTTCAATAGACCTATCTACATGACTCTCTGCTGCAAAGTTTACTACAACATCTGGACTTTCTTTCTCAAACATTTCATAAACTGCATTTCTGTCCGCTATATCTATTTTATAAAAACTAAAATTAGTGTTATCTCTAACCGAATCCAATGTTTCCATATTTCCTGCATAAGTTAAAGCATCCACACAAATTATTTTATAATCAGCATATTTATTAAGCATATAATGAACAAAGTTCCCACCTATAAACCCTGCTCCACCGGTTACAACAATTTTCATCCTTCAATCCTCATTTCTTACATTAATAATTACTTATTATATATAAATGTACAATCACTATCCTTTAATAATGGTGCTTTTTTATCTTTTTCTGAAAGAATTGGATTTTCTATACCCCATTCAACGCCTATTTCAGGATCATCAAATTTAATACTTCTATCACTTTCATAATTATAATAATTATCTGTTTTATAAACAAACTCTACATCATCAGTCAAAGTCAAAAAGCCGTGTCCAAAACCTCTTGGAATAAATAATTGCTTTTTATTTTCATCTGAAAGCTCTACTGCCACCCATTGTTTATAAGTTGGTGACCCTTTTCTTAAATCAACAGCTATATCAAGTACAGTTCCTCTGATACAACGTAATAATTTTGCCTGAGCATGCTCTCCATTTTGAAAATGAATACCTCTTAATATTCCTTTTCCTTTAGAATAGGATTGATTATCCTGCACAAAATCACAAGCTATTTCTGGAGTCTTAATCTTAGAATAAGTTTCCATAAACCAGCCTCTCTCATCCCTAAAAACCTGCGGTTCAACTACATAAACGCCTTCTAGTTTTGTCTTAGTTAACTTCATTTTTTAACATTCCTTTTTTAATTAATTATAACTTAATAAATCACTTTATTTTCTGCAACATTCTTAAGATGTTGTCCATAAGGACTTTTCCCGTATTGCTCTGCACTTTTTAACAAAGTTTCTTTATTTATCCAACCATTTTTGTATGAAATTTCCTCTAAACAGGCAATTTTAAGCCCTTGTCTTGTTTCAATTACTTTTACATATTCAGAAGCTTCAGTTAAACTGTCAACCGTTCCAGTATCAAGCCATCCATATCCCCTTCCAAGGGTAATAACGTCCAACTTACCTTTTTCAAGATAAATCTTATTCAAATCTGTAATTTCTAATTCTCCTCTTGGCGATGGTTTTAAATTTTTAGCATATTCACAAACCTTATTATCATAAAAATAAAGCCCTGTAACAGCATAGTTTGATTTTGGTTTTTCTGGCTTTTCTTCTAGAGATACTGCCTTTCCATTTTCATTAAATTCTACCACTCCAAAACGTTCTGGATCATCTACATAATACCCAAAAACTGTTCCACGACCCTCATTTCCTACTGCTCTTTTTAAATGCTTTGTTAACCCATTTCCATGGAATATATTGTCTCCAAGTATCATAGCACAGTTATCATTTCCAATAAATTCTTCACCTAATATGAACGCTTGTGCCAATCCATCAGGTGATGGCTGCTCTTTATAGGATAAATTAATTCCATATCTTGAACCATCCCCTAATAATTTTTCAAAATTAGGTAAATCTGTTGGCGTTGATATTATCAATATATCTCTAATTCCTGCCAACATTAATGTTGATAATGGATAATAAATCATAGGCTTATCATATACTGGCAAAAGCTGTTTTGAAGTTACCATAGTCAACGGATAAAGTCTTGTACCACTTCCACCTGCAAGTATTATACCTTTTGTCAAAATTATCACTTCCTTTAATTAAATTACAGTTTTCAAATACTCAATTACCAATTATAATAATGAATTTTCAATTGAGCTGAATAAAATATTACTGCTTTCATTGCTTTTATACTCTAAATTTGATTTTATCATATTATAAAATATAAATAAACCAAATTTACATATTTAATATGCTAGCAGTTACTTCAATTATAATAATATTATTACATATCTTTAAAATTTCTTCTTCCCTCTCCAACCAGTCCCCATAGAAACATAAATTATTAATTGTACATTACTAATTTTGTTATATAATATAATTATGTGTTTTCAATAAATAATAAAGGATGATATAAATGATAAAAGAAAATCAAAATTTTTTAAACAAAATAAATGCAATTTCAGATATTATAATTTTATTTATATCAATGACTTTAGCATACTTTATCCGTTTTTATGTCTTTTCAACTGATGTAGAATATATAAAACTTATTACCTATTTTCAATTTTCAGTTCTTATAATTCCAGTAAATTTGATCGTGTTTAATTTTTTTAATCTTTACCATTCTTTTAGAACAAAAGTTTTTATTAAAGAATGCAATCAAATAATAAAGGCAAATACAATTTTAACTGCTATAATATTATCTTTGCTCTTTGCTTTTAAATTAGGGAATATTTCACGTTTTGTCATTGTAATTTTTTATTTTGTGAATATAGGATTAATTGTAATTAAGCGGTTTGTCTTAAGAAAAACCTTATCAAATATGAGAATGAAAGGCTTGAATTTAAAGCATGTGATAATAGTTGGAGCCGGAGAAGTTGCAAATGAATATTTAGAAGTTCTTGAAAACAACAAACATTTTGGTTATAGCTACTCTGGATACGTAGCCAATAGTTCTGATTTTAAAGGTGAAAAACTTGGAGCTTTTGATGAATTATACGAAGTTTTAGATAAAACTAAACCTGATGAAGTTGTTTGTGCTCTAGATATTGCTGATGCTAAATATCTAGAAAACATAGTTTCAGCTTGCGAAAGAAGTGGTACGAAGGTTTCCATAATTCCTTTTTCTTATAAGTATATACCTAGTCAGCCCTATATAGATCAAATAGGTAATATCCCTCTTATCAATATT
Source organism: Clostridiaceae bacterium (assembly GCA_029256485.1). Next base: position 6,386 of record JAQSXU010000030.1, on the reverse strand, counting down.
AGAAGAATCCCTTTGGATAACTTAGGAAATGCATTTATGAAAAGAACTATGGATGTAATAGGATCTATATTCTTAATTATTTGTACAAGCCCCATTATGCTTATTACAGCATTAATTATCAAACTAACTTCAGATGGTTCCATTATTTTTAAACAAAAGCGTGTTGGCTTAAATAAAAATTTATTTACTATGTATAAATTTAGGTCCATGAAGGTAAATTCATCAGAAGAAACTGGCTGGAGCAAAGACATTGATCCACGAAAAACAAAGTTTGGTTCTTTTATCCGCAAATTCTCCATAGATGAACTGCCACAATTTTTCAATGTCCTAAAAGGAGATATGAGTTTGGTAGGTCCTAGACCTGAACTCCCTCATTTTGTTGATAATTTTAAAGATGAAATTCCTCTTTATATGGTAAAACACCAAGTAAAGCCTGGAATAACTGGACTTGCTCAAGTAAATGGTTTTAGAGGCGATACTTCTATAAAGAAAAGAATTGAATACGACATATCTTATATTGAAAATTGGACTATATTATTGGACATAACTATTTTATTTAAAACTGTATTTAAAGGCTTGAAAAATAATGAAAAAATCATTGTAAATGATACTATTGATATGAAATAACCGTATTGCATTTTAATTATACCGCTCCAAGGAGGAAAAACGTGAAATTATCTATTATTATTGTTAACTATAACACCTATGATCTTACTAAGCAGACCATAGAATCAATAATTCAAAAAGAACATCCATTTGAATATGAAATATTATTAGTGGATAATGCTTCTAAAGACGGCAGTATTGAAAAATTACAAGAAACCTTTAATAATCTTATATCTCGAAAAATATTAAGGGTATTTATTAATACGTCTAATCTAGGTTTTGCAAAAGCTAATAATATTGGCATTCGTGCCTCTAGAGGCAAATACATATTATTACTTAACTCAGATACAGTAATCAATGAAGATTGCCTAGAACAATGTTTAATAGAGATGGACAGAAATCCAAATCTAGGCGCCTTAGGTTGCAAAGTTATTTTACCAGACGGAAAACTTGATCATGCGTGTAAAAGAGGCTTTCCTACTCCAAAAGCTTCACTTTATTATCTATTGAAATTATACAAAATTGATCAAATAAAATATGGACAATATGATGCCTTACACTTAAATGAAGATGAAGTAGGAGAAGTGGACTGCTTAATGGGTGCTTTTATGCTCATGCCTAAAGCAGTACTTGATAATGCAGGTCTACTCGATGAAGATTTCTTTATGTATGGTGAAGATATTGATTTATGCTATCGTATTAAAGAAAGTGGATATAAGATTTTATACTATTCCAAGGCAACAATTACTCATCATAAAGGTGGAAGTTCAAAAAAGAGAAAAACTAAAGTTATATACGATTTCCATAATGCCATGTGGATTTTTTATAAAAAGCATTATTATGTAAAATATAATTTTGCTGTAACCTCTCTTGTATTCATAGGTATTTGGATAAAATATTTATTTGAAATATTTAAAAATTTTATCCATTCTAACTGACAATTGATTGTTGATAATTGTCACTTTATATCTTACTAAAACATTACATTTCCTCATGTTTCATTGCAATGAAATAATGAGGATGCTATAATATTACATATTTGTATGTGTAAATTACAAAAATAATTATATTAGGATGTGTGGATATGGATAATCTTAGAAATAAATCAAAAGAAAAATCTTATAATTTTTTCTTACCAATTGCAGTTATCCTTAGTATTGTGCCGTTAATTGTTAGGATGACTAAAGTTGATGTTGATGAAAATATAGCTAATATATGGGGCGGTACTACTCAAATAGATTTATTTTCACAAAAAAAAGCGTTTCTTTTAATGTTTTTTTCTATTATTTTAATTATACTCAGTATAATATTTTTCAAAAAAATTTTTAATAAAAAAGACAAGGTTGTTAATGTAATTTTAATTTCAACTGGTGTTTTTTTTCTTTTTGTACTTCTTTCTTCAGTTTTTTCAAAATATCAGCAAGTTTCCTTTTGGGGTATGTTTGATAGAGCTGAGGGATTTCTTACTATCGCATGTTATATAATTCTCTTTATCTATTCAATATATACTTTTAAAACTACAAATAATTATAAATATGTTATAGTCCCTATTTTAATAATAGTATCTATTAATGCATTTTTAGGACTATTTCAATATATAGGACAAGATTTAATCAAAACTCCGTTAGGTAAACTTATAGTTGTTCCTAGTGAGTATCTAAAAACTGTTGGTGATTTAACTCCAACTATTCAACAACATACACTTTATGGTACTTTTATCAACTATAACTATATGGGTAGTTTTGTCTCTATAGTTTTACCTATTTTGTTTTGCTATACAATATTTGAAGATGAAATCTCATATAAACTATTATCCTTTATGGGAACACTACTTTCACTTTGGCTATTATTTGGAAGTTCTGCCCGTTCAGGTTTAGTTGGAGTTTTCGGTGCTGCACTATTTGGTTTGGTTATATTTAAGAAACCTATTATAAAGCATTCTAAAATTCACTGGAAAAAACTTTTAATAGGATTTGCTGCTTTAATTATAGTTATAGTTGGTGTTAATTATGCTTCTAATGGCTCTATCCTTAGAAGAATCCCAACCTTAACTTCTGATATTTCTGATATTTTTAAAAACACAAGCGACTTTGATTATACGGATCATACCCCTATAAAAGACATTAAATATGAGGGTTCTACTACTGAAATAGTATTACCAAATAATGCCGATATATTAAAAATCTCTTATGAAAAGGGTAATCCTGTATTTAAAAATTCAAAAGATGAAGTTGTTCCATATGCATTAAATGGTAAAGTATTAACAACTAATTATGAAGCTTTTAAAAATTTTACATTTGCTTTTGGAAAACTTGATAAAAGTTCAGTAATTTCAGATACATTAGTTCTAAATATAAATAATCAACCTATGTTCTTCTTTAAATTGAATGATGCAAAAACATTCCAGATTATAGATTCAAGCACAAAGAAATATATAAACCTACAAACTCCTGACTCTTTCGGCTTTAAAGGAAAAGAAAAGTTAGGTTCTGCTAGAGGATATATTTGGTCTAGAGCAATTCCATTACTTAAAAATACTGTTATACTTGGAAATGGTCCAGATACATTCCCATTTGTATTCCCACAGAATGAACTTATTGCTAAGTATTACGCTCTTGATACTCCAAATATAACTGTTGATAAAGCCCATAATCTTTACTTACAAATGGCACTTAACTATGGTGTTGTGGCTTTATTGGGATTTTTAGTAATGGTATTTACTTATTTAGTTGATAGCTTTAAGTTATATGCTTTTAAAGAAAATTATAACTTGGATAAAACTACAATGTTAGGAGCTATAACATCTTTAGGTGTTGTTGGATATTTAATTACCGGCTTATTTAATGACTCAGTGGTAAGTGTTGCTCCTGTATTCTGGATAATATTTGGAGTTGGAGTTGCATTAAACTTTATGAATAGAGATGCAATACGCAAGAAACTTAACAAATAATCAATTATCTCGTGTATTCCAATTAGTCGTTAATTTAAATACACGAGATAATTTAATAAAAATGAGCTACTTCGGTAGCTCATTTTTTAATAGCCAATGATCAATTTTCAATGGTATTAGTTAAGCAATAAACAACTTGCATTAATCCATTTAGATTTATGCAAGATAAAATATACGAATAATGGAGTCTTAAATATTTTGAAAAGACTGAATCTAAGTCGATAATGGTTTAAAAATACTTTAATTCAAAACTGACGATGGCCTATAAAGACTCAAAGCCAAAGTTTAAGAGCATTAGAACATTCTGCTGAAGTTAATGAAGTCGAGCATGACAATATGATAACGACAAAGCTAAAATTCAGTGTGACGTTACTAATATATGAAAAGATATCAAGTTGAATAGGCTGATATTGCTAGATTGAAATCTGTAAATAATAGTTATGAACTGCTACAAAGTGGTTCTTTTTTGTTTATTTATTTTGTTTTGAGATAAGGATAATTGTACAATAGTGAATTGTCAATTATTCACACTTGGAGGGATTTTTTATTTATAGTAATGTTATTGTTAATAAGTCATTTGATTTTGTTCTTGAAATTATATGTTTTTATAAATATTCAGTATTTAATAAGAAGTTTATTTTATCAAAGCAATTATTGCGTTCTGTAACTAGCGTAGTAACTAATATTAAAGAAACTATTAAAAGATACACTAAGACAGAGTTTTAATCAAAGTGAATATTGGTTTTAACTTATTATGCAGTCTAAAATTTTAAATGATGATAATATTTTAAAAGCACTTCAGGATTGTAAAGATATATGTGAGATTTTAAGCAAAATTGCAGGTAGTTGCAGAAATGAAACTGAAAAGAAATAATAATTTTCACTCCCCATTGAAATATTCCTTTTCACCTGATTAACAATTGATCATTAAAAAAAGAAGGATCAAGGCATAGCCTTGTCCTTCTTTTATTTAACAGAATTCAAACTTAAGATTAAACCCAAGCTCCATCTGCTCCTACCCAGTAACCATCTGGAGTAGTAGTGTTAACTAACATAGATCCGTTAGCTCCAACATAGTAGTATTTTCCACCAGATTGAACCCATGCATTAACTGTCATAGCACCTGATCCACCTAAGTAGTACCAAGCTCCAGCAGAATCTTGAGCCCAAGCATTAGCTGCCATTACACCAGCAGTGTTAGCATAGTACCAAGTACCAGTAGTATCTTGGAACCATCCAGTTGCTTTAGTTCCATCAGCTTTGTTGAATGTCCAAGAACCATCAGCATTCTTAGCCCAACCAGCAGTTACTGTAGTAGCTGGAGTTGTATCATCTTTCTTAGTATCATCAGTAGATTTTCCACCGATTATTGAATAAACTTCATCACCTTGACTCCAAGCAACCATGTTGTCTTTGTCATAAGTTGATAATGAATCAAAAGAACCATCTACTTTATATATTTTTGTCCAATCGTCAGTTCCATCAAATTTCTTGATGTATCCACCATCTAAAACATAGATATTTCCATCTACATCAGTATCCACAGCTGCTTTATCAGTCTTATCACTGAATTCTGCTGTAATATTTGCTGAATCTTCTATATCAGTATAGTAGAATCCATTCTTTTGCTTCAATGTAGCAGCTTGAAGTAAAACAGTATCTCCACGGCTTCCAGATACTACTGCTTCACTACCAGATGCCTTATCTGCATCTTGAACACTGAATAATACTAATTTACCATTAACAACTTGTGCTTTAGTAGCTTCTACTTTATCAGAAGAATTTCCATCAGCTGTTGCAAGTGCTGCATAATTCTCAGCTTTTGAATCAGTTGTTTTACCTGAATCATCACTGATTACATAGTTATATACAGTTTTAGCATATTTTGCATCATCAACATCACTTGAGTCTTGTGCTTTAGATATTTTTTGAATAACTGGTAATTTAACAAACTTGTTTCCGTTAAGATCAAAATCTTTACCGTTTATTTTAATGCTTCCAACTACAGCTGGATCTACATCTACATTAACTGTAAGATTTGCGAATCTATAAATGTAATCTTTATCTTGACCTAATACAACTTGATCTGAAACTGAAGCATAAGTATCTCCGTCTGCTAATAATTTATAAGTGTCCTTTGTATTTTCAACACTTACAGATTCTTTAGTTGTTTCAACTTTAACTTTTCCTAAGTTATAATCTGCATCAATGAAATTTCCTTTCATATCAGTAAATACAGTTGTAGCTCTTTCTTCAGTAGCATCTGTTTGTTTTGCAAATTGTCCATTTTTTGTAAGTATTTGAGTTGAATACCAATTGTCAGCAAATTTAGATCCTGGAATTACAGTTAAAGCTGCGATATCCCCTCTTATATAACCCCAGTTAGTTCCAGATGTTTTAGATTTTGTTGTATCCTTAACATCATATCTATCAGCGTCTTTAATTTCTTTTCTTAAAGCTGAAGCAGCATCGTCTTCAGTATCTCCTGGTACATCTGAATCTAATACTTTACCAGATTCTAAATCTACATTGTAGTCTTTACCATCATCAATTTTAGCGTATTTAGCACCAAAAGCAGCAACTTCTGATCCTGAATCAACGTCATCTAATTGAGTGAACTTACCATCTTTGTAGTAATATCCAGCATCTGTATCGTTAACTTCTCCATCGATATATGCTGTACCATCTTTGTATGCTACCGCATTATAAACAGTACCTTCTTGTGAATCAGCTTTTTTAACGTCTGCAGCGTATGCAGGAACCATTGTAGCAACAGAAGCTGCAGCTACTAATAATGATGTAATTTTATTTGCTCTTTTAAACATCGTTT
>JAQSXU010000146.1 GCA_029256485.1 Clostridiaceae bacterium | reverse complement strand
TATACTTTCTTCTTCCCATAGTTCTAACCTCCACTGTGTATTTTTATACTACCATGCTCGTTAGATTCTGTCGAAGGTTATTATGGGGTCAGAGAGATACAAATTAAATCACCTAATATAAAGCTACAGTTTCTTAATCAGTAATAGATAGAATAATGTTTGTAATTTTAGAAGAAGTATATATTAGCGCGTATGCTGATGAAACTTCAAATGAGATTATTGAAATATTTATAATGAAGTGGACTTATGTCAAATACAATCATTAAATAACATATTTTTTTAAAATTTATCTCAACATGTATAAACAAGTGTTGACAAACTTGTTTATACATGTTAGCATATGAATATAACGTTTACATACATTATAAGGGGGAATTGTTAATGGAAGTTTCAAAACAATCTGTAGAAGAAATTATTGCAGCTGTTGGTGGTAAAGATAATATAACTGCTGCAACTCATTGTGTAACTAGATTAAGATTTGCTTTGAAAGATGAAAATAAGGTGGACAAAGATAATCTTGATAAAATAGACATAGTTAAAGGCTTTTTCTCAAGCAATGGTCAGTTTCAAGTAATTATAGGTCCAGGATTAGTTGACAAAGCTTACGATATGCTTATTTCTATTACTGGAATTCAAAGTGCAACAAAGCAGGAAATAAAGGATGCAGCAGAGAATAATCTTAACATAATTCAACGTTTAGTGAAAACGTTGGCAGATGTATTTATACCAATACTTCCAGCTATTGTTGCTGCAGGTTTATTAATGGGTTTAAATAACATTCTTGCTGGTAAAGGGATTTTTTTCGCAAATAAATCACTAATTGATGTTTATACTCAGTGGAAAGATCTTTCCGATGTTATAAATCTTATAGCTAATACTTCCTTTACATTTTTACCAGCATTAATTGGTTGGTCAGCAGTTAAAAAGTTTGGCGGAAATCCACTTCTTGGTATTGTATTGGGTTTAATGCTTATTCATCCATCCTTGCTAAACGCTTATAATTATGGAGAAGCTGTTACAAAGGGGACAGTACCTTATTGGAATTTATTTGGGCTTAAAGTAGCTAAAGTTGGATATCAGGGACAAGTTTTACCAGTATTACTTTCATCTTTTGTACTGGCAAAATTAGAAATACAATTAAATAAACGTATTCCTGATTCGATTAAATTACTATTTGTTGCACCTATAGCTTTATTAATAACTGGATTCCTATCCTTCATTATAATTGGGCCAGTAACTTTCTCTATAGGTAATGCAATTACTTATGGATTGGTGTTCATATTTGATAAGTTACCACTATTAGGTGCTATTTTATATGGTGGTTTCTATTCAGTATTAGTTATAACAGGTATGCATCAAATGTTTCTTGCAATAGATTTTCAGCTCATAGCAAGCACAGGTGGGACTTTCTTATGGCCTATACTTGTTCTTGCAAATATTGCACAAGGTTCTGGTGCCTTAGCTATGATATTTGTATCTAAAGATGAAAAAATAAAGGGACTATCTTTTACATCTGCTATCTCAGCTTATCTTGGAATAACTGAGCCAGCTATATTTGGAGTTAACCTAAGATTTAAATTTCCCTTCTTTTCTGCTATGATAGGCTCAGCTGCAGGTGCCGTAGTTATAACTTTAAATCATGTTAAGGCTCCATCTATAGGTGTTGGAGGGTTACCCGGCTTTTTATCAATATTTCCACAGCAATGGGGAATTTTCTTTGTTGGAATGATTGTGGCCATAGTAATTCCTTTTGTATTAACTTTGATATTATCAAAGTTCAAGAATTTTAAGTTACAAGATTTAAAGAATGAAAAAGATAGTACAAACGAAAAATCTTTAAATGAAGAAGTTATAGATGAAACCATTTTAGCACCTCTTAATGGTAAAGCTATATCACTTAAAGAAGTACCAGATCCAACTTTTTCTCAGGAATTAATGGGTAAAGGCATAGCCATAGAACCTTCAGATGGAGTGTTAGTATCACCAGTAGATGGAACTATAACTCTTTTATTTGAAACAAAACATGCAATTGGAATAAAAACTGATAGTGGAGTAGAATTGCTTATTCATATAGGAATAGATACAGTAAAAATGAATGGAAAAGGATTTAAGAGTTTTACAAAGCAAGGAGAAAGAGTAACAGCTGGGCAGAAACTAATTGAATTTGATTTAGATTTAGTTAAAGAAAAGTCACCTTCAGCAATGATAATGATTCTAGTAACTAACGTAGATGATGTGAAGTTTGTTGAACCATTAAATGTTGATAATGTTAAACAAGGTGATGAATTATTGTCAGTGGGTATATAAGTTAAATGTACGACAAAGTAAAAATAAATAATTAAAAATATAAATGGTGGTGTTAAGCATGAATGAATTTTGGTGGAGAAAGTCTGTTGTATATCAAATTTATCCAAAAAGTTTTAAGGATACAACAGGAAATGGAATAGGAGATTTACAGGGAATAATAAATAAACTTGATTATATAAAAAATTTAGGAGTAGATGTTATATGGCTAACCCCTATATATGAGTCTCCTCAACGTGATAATGGCTATGATATAAGTGATTATTATAAAATAGATTCTCAATATGGAGATATGAACACTTTTGAAAATTTATTGTCAGAAGCTCATAAGAGAAATTTGAAAATTATCTTGGATATGGTAGTTAATCATACCTCTATAGAACATAATTGGTTTAAAGAATCCTGTAAATCCAAAAATAATCCTTATAGAAACTTCTATATATGGAAAGATGGCAAGAACAATGTAGCACCTAATAACTGGCAGTCTAAGTTTGGAGGCAGTGCTTGGAAGTACGACGAAACCTCAGGACAATATTATCTACATCTTTTCGATACTACTCAAGCAGATTTAAATTGGGAAAATCCAGAACTTAGAAAAAGCGTATATGATATGATGAATTTCTGGCTAGACAAAGGAGTAGATGGTTTTAGGTTAGATGTAATTAATCTATTATCAAAAGATCAAGCTTTCCCTGACGATACTTTAAATACGCCTTTAGAAGATGGTCGTAAATACTATACAGATGGTCCTAAAATTCATACATTATTAAAGGGAGTCAATAAAAATGTATTTTCAAAATACAATAATATGTTAACTGTTGGGGAAATGTCTTCTACTTCTATAGATAATTGCGTTAAATATACAAATCCTGAAGAGAAGGAATTAAGTATGAGTTTTAGCTTTCATCACCTAAAGGTAGATTATCCTAATGGAGAAAAGTGGTCCGCAGCTCCCTTTGATTTTATAAAACTTAAGCAGATAATCAGTGACTGGCAATATGGCATGATTAAAGGCAATGGATGGAACGCATTATTTTGGTGCAACCATGATCAACCAAGAGTAGTATCACGTTTTGGAAATGATAAGGAATATCATAATGAATCTGCTAAAATGCTGGCAACCACTATACACTTATTACAAGGTACTCCTTATATTTATCAAGGAGAAGAAATAGGAATGACTAATCCAAACTTTGATAAAATACAGGATTATAGAGATGTAGAATCTATAAATGCCTATGATATACTAAAAGCCAAAGGTAAATCTGAAAAAGAAATTATGGATATACTTAAGCAAAAATCTAGAGATAATTCCAGAACTCCGATGCAATGGAATGACTCTAAAAACGCAGGCTTTACTGATGGAACCCCTTGGATAAATGTATCTTCAAATTTTTTAAATATAAATGCAGATAATGCATTAAAAGATAAAAATTCCATTTTTTATTATTATAAAAAGCTTATAGAATTAAGAAAAGAATATGATATAATTGCCTACGGAGATTTTGAGCTTATACTAAAAAATGATCCACAAATATTTGCATATATTAGAAGTTATAAAAACGAGAAACTATTAGTTGTAAATAATTTTTATGCTAAAGATACAACTTTTACTCCTCCAAAAGATATAAATTTGGAAGGAAAATCACAAATATTAATATCCAATTATAGTGATACACAAGACAATATAAATGAATTTGTATTACGTCCATACGAATCTGCAGTCTTCTATATAAGATAGCCTATAATAATTATAAAGAGTATCAATGATTATAAACAGATTTTCAAAATTCACTGATACTCTTTTTATAATTTATTCTACTTATGATATTAGCCTATTAAATGATTTTTATAATATAAAAAAACTTTATTTAAATCCAAGGATTCTAGTTAATATGCTTTACTTTAATAGTATGTGTGTAGCAAGCTTGTTTCAATGACAATATGACTATAAAACTATAAGATTATTCAATGGTAGTTCACTATTTTCACAATTATATGATATACTTTTTATGAAAAATAGCTTTTGGAGGATTACCAATGGATAAGAAATACACATGCATATACGAAAATATAAAAAATGATATACTTAATGGAAATTATAAATCAGGTGAAAAACTTCCTTCTGAAAATGAATTTTGTAAAATTTATAACACAAGTCGTGGTACAGTTAGAAGAGCTTTAGATATGTTGTCAGAAGAAGGTTTAGTAAACAGTGTTCATGGTAAAGGAGCTTTTGTTTTAGACAACAATCAAATTACTTTTTCCTTTGGTAATCTTGTAAGCTTCGCTGAAGTTTCCAGTATAAATGGAGATAATTTCATTACCTCTGTACCAGTATTTGAAGAAGTGTTAATAGATAAAGTTTTACATAAAAAAACTTGTTTAGCAGAAGGAAAAGAAGCTTATAAATTATATCGTATCAGAAGTTTAAATAATGAAAGCATTATTTTAGATATAAATTATTTTATAAAGGATATTGTTTTAAATCTTACAAAAGAAATTGCAAAAAAATCTATTTACAAATACATTGAAGAAGATTTAAATACTAAAATAGGTTTTGCTAAAAGAATTATAAAAATAGAATCAGCTAATTCTATTGATAGGAAAAATCTTAATATGCAATCATATGATTTTGTAGTAGTAGTAAAAAACTTTGTATATTTAAATGATGGAACTCAATTTGAATATACAGAATCAAGGCATCGTCCTGACCGTTTTGAATTTTCTGATTTTGCTAGAAGAAGATAATAAAGAATCATTGTATAATAATTTTTTATTATGTACATTATTGCTAAGTTGAGGTAGAGAATATGAAAAAAACTATGGAGGAGTTAAGAGAAGAAATACACATTATGCTAGATTCTAATGAATGTGACCATGAAAAGATATTAAAAATTAGTCAAGAACTAGACAAGCTTATTACTGATTATTATAATTTCAAAATAAAACACTAGGTACAATTTGAACTGCCCCCTGTCAAGTAGACAGGGTAAATAATAAAAAAATATGCTATTAAGGTGTGGTTCCTATATTCAATTGGAGCCATGCCTTTTAATTTTTTCAGTAACCTTCTTGTATTATAAAATTCTATGTATCCATTTATAGCTTGTTCAAGCTCCTCATAAGTATTAAATTTTCTGAGGTAATACATTTCAGCTTTAAGAGTACCCCAAAAACCTTCCATTGGACCATTATCGATGCAACGCCCAACTCTAGACATACTTTGAACTGCATTTATTATATCAAGTTTACTTTTAAATATCTTACTAGTATATTGAAAACCGCGATCACTATGAAATAGTGGCTTAGCGGTTGGATTATTATCAATAGCCTTATCAAGAGTATCGAATACTAATTTATTGTTATTTGAAGACCCCAGTACATAAGAAACAATACTATTATCGCCTAAATCTAATATTGCACTTAAATAAGCTTTTTTCCCGTTAGTTAATTTAAATTCTGTAACAGGAGTACCGCCAACATTTCCGACAAAACCCACGCTAAGACAATAATAACCAGATACGAGTATCATAAAGGTTATATTAAAACTATTTTGAAACTTTGTTTTCGGTAATAGTTTTGGAACTGAAAATCACTTATAAATCAGCTATTTATAAGACTTTTATTTATGTACCAAAAACGACCATTTTAGGTACTCTCAAATAAATAAAACTAGAGTGTTTTTACTCTAGTTAGTGAGCAATATTAGAACATTGCGTAACAACTTTAATCTTTTTTTAGAATAAATCTTGCAGGAGAACCATATTCTTGTTCACTCTCAAAATATAGGAGTTTATTAGGTAAACATGAAATTATAGAAGGCATTCCAAAACCTACCACTTTCTCTAAAGTAGATTTTAAAGGCAAATATTGTCCATCAATATTTCTGTTAAAGGATATTGCATAGCAATTATCTTTTGCACCATATGATTAAATTAATTATTTGAATATAATCAGAATTATGTTTTTTTATACTTAAATAACTATCCATGAAAATAACCGGTTCTTGATGAAACTACAACATAAGGTATTTCGGAACCATCTTTTTCAATATATGCTTGGTATAAATCATTATTCAAATGTTCTAATCTAACAACCTTCACTCCATATTTATCATATAAATCTTTTTCAAATAGATCTTTCCAGTCACTGGGAATAGGTGCGTTTAGAGTCATATAGTTGGCAAAGCTCTCTAAGTCGTCAGTATGACCTCCATTAGCTAAATATTGCTTATATAAACTTTCAATATCAACTCGATTTAGGAATGTTGGACTCCATTTATATTTTAATGCTTCTGGTTTATTTCCTTGACCATTAAGAATATAATTTTTAATGGTCAAGGAAATATCACCATAGTTTTGGTAGAAGCTTGACTTGGTTTATTATTATTGCTTACTGGTGTACTATTACTATTATTTGTAGTAGTGCTATTTTGTTTAGCCACATTTTCTTGTTTATTAGGTTTGTTTATTTTATCTGATTCTAATTTATTTGTACTAGCTGTATTTGTCACATTGTTAGTGGAAGAAGCATTTGAGTTAGTTTTATTTGCAATAGCATTAGTGCCATTTGAATTACCACTTAGAGTCTTTGCTGTACTTGAACAGCCAACCATAAATACTAGACACAAAGCTATAACAGTGCCTGCAATTGATTTTTTATTAAATGATGAAATCATAATTATTCTCCTTTTACTATATTTATTAGAAAACCCTAGAGTCCCAATAAACAAATTTGGTTTTGAAAGTATTTGAAGCATATTAATAATAGTTTCACCGTATTCTCTAACTTCATTGAAATTTAGCACGGTGAGTGCAGTGGCATCACAGGCTAATTCGCAATTCTGCTTAAATTGATAAAGTGAATATAAAATTAATGGATTGAACCAATACAGGATTACTAAAATCCAATTTAGATAAACTTTCGTTATATTCATCAATTTTAGTATTTACTTTATAGTTGTCTAAACCAGCGTTTTCGAACATTTCTTCTTCTGTCATCATATAACATACCACCCTAATAAATACTATTGAAGATAATACTATATTATTAATTAAGTGGTAAATCAAACTAAAAAGACTGGAAAGTCTGAATTTAACACAATAGTAATTGTGTTAAACTGAAGGGAGCTGCATTATGCAGCTCCCTTGTGCCGTCTTATAAGAATAAGACGACTTAACGTAGTCATGTTTCTTGAAGGAATGTATTGTATTCCCCATATCAGGTAGCAAGTAATACAGTTTGAACTTAAATTTAATAAAAAACTATCATTTACCTTGGATTCGGCATATGATAGTTGGAATTATTAAGATATCTATGTTTTAATATAAAGAAATTTTCATAACTTAATTTATCATTATCAATAGATTGCTGTCTTACTTGCTGCATGAAAGTTGATGTAAAATTTTCATTACTAATCTTCTGTAAGTAATTTTTTATAAAATGAATGGCATGTATAAAGTGGAGCTACCGGATTATGTCCTGTTATTATATCTTTTACAACCATTGTTGTTGTCAAAGCTTCTGCATATTTATAAAACAAACTGTCATGTCCAACACATAATCCCATTACTATATTAAAATCAGTTTCTGCTCTATTCAATATCTGAGCCTGCAATACAGGATTACAAGTATTAGGTCCTTGTGAAACATATTCTTTTGGAATACCAATTTTTGTTTTTGAAACCATCCCAACTTTACATCCTGTTGAA
>JAQSXU010000145.1 GCA_029256485.1 Clostridiaceae bacterium | reverse complement strand
AGTTTAAAGTCCTCAAAAGGCTTGAAAAAGTTCATTTTTAAGCCAAATTGCATAACTGCAACTAACCAAATGGAAGTAGTTTCTTCTTTACAATTATCTTGAGTAAAGCTAATATTATTCATGTGGATGATACCTACCTTTCTTAATTTTTTTGTGGTAAGAAAATTATACTTCAAGGCTTGGTATTATCCACTATTTATTTTTTGGAAACTATTTTATGGAAATTATTAATGTTTCGTTTGTACGAAATTTAGGTAATTAAAAAATTATATGATATAGAGAATGTTAATTTAAAATACTAAATCTTGATGAATAATTAATAAGAATAATGATTATGTAGTAATTACAGTTTGAGAAAACATAGTCATTGATAAATATTTTAATTTATAGTATAGTACAAGCGTAGTAAGTCAATAATTGAAAAGGGATTTAATTAAATTTTGCATGCTGGAAATAGTTTCCAATATGTGTTTTTGTAAATAGTAAATAGGCATGTAGGATATAGGATATGGCACCTTACTAAAGTTTAGTTGAGTAGACTATAAAAAGGGCACTCTATTTATAGGGTGCTTTTATCATTTTAGGTTTAATATAAATAAATTTTTAGAACATATTCGTGTACAATTTAAATAACTAAAGATTAGAATGATAAATATCGTTTATAGTATTTATTGTGTACTTAACTGTATGGTATTATTTATATATATCTATAATAGTACCTATATATTATATTAAAAAGTGTACTTTAATAATTATTAAATTAATAATACGAAGGAATGATAGCAGTTGAGATATATGGGTAATAAAGAAAAAATAATTAACTTTATAGTGAATACATTTATTGAAGTAGCAGGTGAGTTAGATGGAGCAAAAGTTGCTGATTTATTTTCTGGAACAGTTTCGGTGTCGAAGAATTTAAAGTCAAAAGGATGCAGTTTAATAACAAATGATTATATGAATTTTTCTTATGCGTTGCAGGTTGCATATATTCATAATAACTTGATTCCTGATTTCTCTAAATTGGAAAGGGAAATGGGTATAATTGGTTACAATGGAGTATTAGAATATCTTAATAATTTAAATAATGTCGAAGGATTCTTTTTTAATGAATACACAACAGAAGGAACAAAGTCAGGAGCTTTCAGTAGAAATTACTTTTTAGAGGATAATGCAAAACGTATAGATTCTATAAGAATAAAATTAGGTGAATGGCAAAGTAATAATTTGATAAGTTCTGATGAGTTTTATTTTTTATTAGCTAGCCTTATAGAGGGCACTACAAAAGTATCAAATACTTCTGGTACTTATGGTGCATTTCTAAAATTTGATGAAAATAGAAAGTTTAAAAGATTAGAGTTAGAGCCAATAGTTCCTATTAATAGTAACAGAACTCATGAATGTAATTGTAAGAATATATTAGATATAATTACCGATGTAGAGGGAGACATTTTGTATTTAGATCCTCCATATAATCAGAGACAATATCCACCGTATTATCATATTCTAGAAACTATTACTTTGTATGATAATCCAAGTATCTATGGTAAAACAGGAAGACGACCATATAAGGATAAGATATCGCCATTTTGTATGAAAGATAAGGCTTTAGATGCTTTTGAACAATTAGTAAGTAATGCTAAATTTAAATATATATTCATAAGCTATAGTACCGATGGTTTAATTCCTAAAGGTGATTTTACTAAGATGCTAGGTAGATATGGAAGAGTTGAAATTTTTGAAGAGAAGTATAGACGATATAAATCAAATAGTAATGGTGAAAATAAAGGAGATTTAAAGGAGCTAATATATTATGTCAGAAAATAATATACCAGAGAAAAAGTCAGATAAAGTTAAGCGAAAGAAAATGCAACTTAAAAATGCAAAAGAAGGCGACAAAATAGGCACATACGGAATTTACCTTGGTGAAAGAGGTGTTTATGATACAAGAAACAAATTGAATGATCTTACAGGAAAGGAATGGATATATTTTACTAATAGTGTTTGGATAACAGGTTATAGTCCAACATCTAAAGAAAATGTAGGGTTAAAGTATAGAAAAGTACATCCATCTCCAAAGCCGCCGGGACTAATAAAAGATATCATAGAATTTTTTACAAAATCTAATGCAAAAATATTAGATCCATTTGCAGGGGTGGGTGGAACGTTATTAGGAACGGCATTGGCAGGTGGAAATAGAACTTGTATTGGTATAGAATTGGAAAAAAAATATATAGATGCATATAAAAGTTGTTGTGAATCAGAAAAATTACCTCAGATGACTATAATTCATGATAATTCTAATAATATGTTAAATTATGACATTATTACAAAATCAGAATTTGATTTGATTGTTGCTGATCCTCCATATTCTGATATGATGAATAAACAGAGAACGGGACAGAAAAAGAAGCTTTATGGAAAAGGAGGAGCTACCCCCTATACTTCAAGCCATGATGATTTGGGAAACCTTGATAAAGATAAGTACTTTGAAAAGCTTAAGGAAATAGTTGAAAAATCAGCATCAAGATTAAAGAAAGATAAGTATTACGTGATTTTTTGTAAAGATTTTCAACCAGAGGGTGATGATATTAATTTATTACATGCAGATATAATAAGCAAAATAAACGGAGTAGGTGGATTACGATATAAAGGAATGAGAATTTGGCATGATCAAGCTATGTCATTATACCCATTTGGGTATCCATATAGTTTTGTTATGAACCAAATTCATCAATATATATTGATATTTAGAAAAGAAAAATCAATATAATATAGAAATTTTTATATAAAGGTTACTATACAGTTAAATGAATATATATTAAAAATGTAAACTAATTTTAATGAATGGGATGAGGCGAATGAGTACTAGAAATAAACTTATGGACAATTATGGATGGGTTCAGAATACTTCGAACTTATCAACAATAAGAGAAACGATAGATTTGGTTCCTAAGTTTGGTATCCGACATAAGGATTTGCGTGAAAAGATAGCTGAATACAGAATTTCTAATGGAGGATTACCTAAGAGCTGGACATGGGATGCAAGATGTAGGATTAAAGCTGTACAAGCATTAGGATTAGTGACATTAGACCGGAATATTCAGGGATATAAAATTACTGACTTAGGATTAGAACTTCAAAATAGTAAAAAGTCTGAGAAAGTATCTGATAGATATAGGATACTATCAGATGAAGAAATTCAAATATTCAGGAGAGGTTTATTAACAAATCCACCTGTAATTAGGGTGCTGTCATTGCTAAATAATGAAAGAAAAGATAAGAATGAGGGGATGAACAAGTATGAAATAGGCTCACAGCTTGGTTTTGTTGGTGATCCTGGTTTCACACATATTGATCCATATTGGGTTGTTGCAAATAAGGCTAGTTTTAATGACAAAGAAGGCGATTCAGATAAATGGGCAAGAACCATTATTAGTTGGCTAAAACAAGTTAATTGGGTTGTTGAAGCTGAGATACCGAGTAATATACTTGGAAAACCTCTTAAAAGGTATAAAACATTAGAATGTGTAAATGAAATACTTAGGTATAAAATAAAAAGTGTAATGCGTAACGTTCCGTCTGAAATGTTATGTTCTGCACATCATCCTTTTAAAGATATAATACAAAAAAAAAGATGTATATTGTTAGAGGCATTGTCCCAAAAGGATATGAGTATTAATGTAATGTTAGATTTATTAAAAAAAAATAATATACAGTCTAATGAAAGTGAACTTAAATATGAAATTATAAACTTAAAAAGAGCTGGGTTTCAAATATATGAATGTGGTGAATATTATAGACTACTTGATAAAATAAATTTAGATATTAACCCTAAATTAATGCCAGAACTACAACAACAAAAAGAAGATAGCATCGAAGATTTTATTAAGCAACATGTTGTACAATATGAGTCAACCATTCCAACAAGGTTAGTTGATAACTTAATAAGATATGGTTACAATGGGAAATATGGTATTGAATTTGAAACTACGGTTGCTGAATATTTCAGGTTTTTAGGATATGAGACTGAATATCTTGGAGAAGGAAGAGGGAGAGTTGCTGATGTCATAGCAAAATATAAGAATGAAATTTATGCTAAATCATATGCACTTATTATTGATGCAAAGGCAACCTCCTCCAAATATTCATTTCCTGTAGCTGATGTAAGGAAGATGAAAGAGTATGTTCTTAATCATGGACGAGAGCTATTAATAGAGCAGATCCCTAATCATGTATTTTCATTTGTTAGTACAGAATTTATTGATAATGTTACAAAACCTATTGAGGAAATATATAATGAAGTAGGCGTTAAAGGAGTTGCAATAAAAGTTTTAGATTTACTTAAATTAGGAGATGAAATTGTTAGTCATAGATTGAAGATTATGGATATTTTTGATATGTATACAACGAATGGTATTTTTAGCATATAATATTAAAAATGAACAAAAATTAGTGATTAAGTTTTATATGTTAAAAGTTAAATTTTACTATATCAACAAAATAAAGAAATACCCTATAAAATAAAACTACAAGATAAAGTAGAACATATATAAAGTAAAATATTGGAAATTTGTAATACCCCTAAAAGTAAAAAAAGAATAGCTGATTTTTTAAACATAATAGATATACGATATCTAACAAAAAAATATCTTAAGCCATTAATAGGAAATGGAAAATTACAAATGACATTGCCTGATAAGCCAACCGGCAGAAATCAGAAATATTTTACATGCAGATTTAATTAATAATAATTGAGAAATATCAATGAATAATTGTAAGTTATTTGAAAATGTTTATTAAAAAATTTCCACATTAGGTTTAGAAGCCTCTAGTTTCTGTCAGAAGGCAGTAGTTAGTAAAGCTAGTAGTACCGACGGCTACAGCAAATTTTAGAAAACTGTAATTTACTATAAAGCAAAATTATTGATTGTGGGTTCAAATCTACTTGCCCTGCTATTTATGAGGCTTCCCGAGGTTACGGAAAGCCTTTTTTATATGTATATAACATAATAGAGAATAGTTCATTAGATATTCTCATAATTATTTTAGGATTACAGAAAGTCTAAAAGTATATATTATAAAGAATTTGTTTAATTTAATATATACTTAAATATTTTATGAAAGATATTATTAGAATAATATGTAATATTATGGTCAATAATGATATAATTAACTATAATAATAGAATATATTCTACAAATATATTCTAACTAAGAATAGTTATGTCCATAGTGTGCAGTTAAGGTGGTGAAAATTCAAAAATAAATCCATTAATTACTAATGGGGTAAGTTAGTTAGTATGGCAGAAATCCTGGAAAGAGGTATTATTAACAATGTTTGATTTAGAATAAGATTTGTATCTTTTTATTGTAAAAAATTGACATTAATAGTATAAAAAGGTTAGTGTAAGAGCGTATTGGTAATAATATGGTAAAAAAGTAACTTAAGGATAGAGGAAATGAAATATGGCAAATATATATAGCTATTTAGCGATGGATGACGAAAAAGCAACAAGAATAATTCCAGAAGACAGGCATCATATAAGAAGCGAGTATCAGAGGGATAGGGATAGGATATTATATTCCAGAGCTTTTAGGAGATTAAGTGGGAAAACACAAGTTTTTTTAGCAGGAAATGATGACCATGCAAGGACAAGACTAACACATACTTTGGAAGTAGCACAAATATCAAGAACTATAGCAAAAGCCCTAGGTTTAAATGAAGAACTAACAGAAGCAATTGCATTAGGACATGATATAGGGCATACACCATTTGGACATGTAGGGGAGAGAATGCTTAATAGCATAATGAACGGCTGTTATGAAATTAGAGATTTTAATAACTCAGGTGAAGTTTTAGATAATATGAAAGGTTTTAAGCATAATTGGCAATCTATTAGGGTTGCAACAGTGTTGGAGTCTGGTATGAATCTAACTGACTATACTTTATGGGGAATATTAAATCACAGTAAGATAGAAAACGGTAAATGTAAAATGAAAGATAAAAATAATAGGTGTCTTTTTAGACATGAAATAGATAAAATGTGTCATGTAAATTTAGAAGATAAAGATTCTTTAAGTTTTTATGAAAATATGAAAGCAGAAAATATTTGTGTATATAAACAAATAAAAGACAAATGGAGCTTTGAAGGTTTAATAGTTGGATTAGCCGATGAGATAGCACAGAGGCACCATGATATTGAAGATGCTTTAGAATATAATATAATACACAAGAAGGAACTCTATGATGAATTAAAAAAAATATTTAATTTTGAAGAGTACACGGAAAGAGTTAAACAAGAAAGTAATGAAAGTAAGTTAAATAACTTAGAAGAATTCTTACAAACTATAGAAGAGCATAAAAAAAACTTTGGAGATGTAAAAGATTCTATATCAAAAGGTAATGATTTATATAAAGCTAAATTTTCAAAATTTATAGTAAATATTTTGACTACAGATGCTATTTTAAGCATTAAAAATAGATTTGATAAATTAATTAAAGATTATAATATTAAGGAAAGAAAAGACTTATATGATAGCAAAGCTGAAATAAAAAATTACAAATATATAATTAGTTTTAGTAATATTATAAGTAAAAAGGATGAACAATTAAGTAGCTTTTTGAGAAATAGGATATTGAATTGTCACGAAGCACAAACAATGGATGGGGTGGGACAACATATAATTAAAGAACTTTTTAAGGCTTATATTATAAATCCTCAACAATTACCAGATAAGACCATAATTAAATTGTTCCAAAATCTATATAAAGACGATAAAGAAAAATTAGATAACTATAAATATAGTTATTTTGACAAATACAATGTAGGAGAATTAAGAAATATATTATCAAAATACCATTACAATAGGCAAGATGGTAAAAGGGACGAATTTGATAAGTATAATGTTCATTACGAAAAATACAAAGTTCAATTATTAAGAACAGTATGTGATTATATAGCGGGTATGACAGACAAGTATACTATAGAACAACATAGAAAGTTATATAATATAGGGTAACATGGTATAGTTAAGGTGGTATAAAAGATTATAGTATACAAAGTTAATTTCTCTTAAGAGTAGTAATAATAAATAGATAATTGATAAATGCAAGAGAGATATAGCGGTTAAGTGGAGAGTATACTTAATCGATGTTATTGTATATGTAGCTAGGATTACAAATTTATTTGAGCTTATCTGTATAAAGTGATAAAGGTTATACAATTATCTAATTTTTAGTTAGGTTAAATAATTATAAAGGAGGAAATTGTATGTAATTAAATAGCATTGAATTATACAATAAACTTAAAGAATATGACACTTTTTACTTATATCATGCCAATAGTTTAACCACTTCACTTGGATTTATTAAAACGCTGGATTGTTTTGAAGAGAGATTATGGAAAATAAAGGTATAATTCAGACGAAACAAGATTCTGATTTTAATGATGTCTGGATAACTACAAATAATCCAAGTAACTGAAGTATAAATGATAATGAACAAAATAGATATTTTGGGACAGTAGATAATTATATTGAAAATATAAACATTAAAAGGCAACAAAAAATTATTACAATTAGAAATATGAACAATTCGATACCTTTTAGTAAACATCTAAGCTGTATTAAGTTGGATAATCCTAAAAGATGTTTTGCCCAATCACAAGTTAATGTGTATCAATACGCATACGATAAATCACATGAGGCTGTTAATAGTGTTGGATTAAATATTAACATTATTGAAAATTATAGGAATATGGATGAAACAAAATATGAGAGTGTAAAATAATCTGTGCACCCTCCATTTAATAAGAATAATTATATCATCTTTATGGAGTTTACACAGATTATTTTACACTCTCGAAAAAATCTGCCAAAGGCAGATTTTTTTACTATGTTCTTTTTTATAGCTTATAAATAGTTTTTAGTACAGCCCGGAAAACTTTAATATTTTTTTATTTCTTCATTCATTAGTTTATTTACAATTTGAGGATTAGCTTTTCCTTTTGTCTCTTTCATTACCATACCTACAAGGAAACCA
>JAQSXU010000144.1 GCA_029256485.1 Clostridiaceae bacterium | reverse complement strand
TATAGGTCAGGATAAATATTTTCCCATATGCAGTCTCTTATGGCCTGAGTATTTTTCTCATTAGAATTTACAGCAATAACAGCATTTTTATCCTCTAAAACAATGGCGGCCTGGCCATTCATTCCGCTGGCACGATATGAGTTGTGACTGCCTCTCCAGAAAAAGTAGCCATATCCCATGCGGTTGTCTAAAGGACCGTAGCCCGTGTTTATCTGCTTTTTCGTAGCTTGTTCAACCCATTCCTTAGAAATTAACTGCTTCCAATTATATTCACCTTTTTGCAGGTATAGTTGTCCAAATTTAGCAAGTTCATTTGCTGTCAGCATTAAGCCGCTGGCTCCAAATACATGGCCTTGTGGACATAATTCATAGTCAGGACGCTGTATACCCAGTGGTTCAAATAATCTTGGCATAAGGTAGTCAATTAAGGAGCAGCCAGCAGCTTTTTCCACAATAACACCTGCCAGATAAGCAGTACAGTTGGTATATGTGAATTGTTGTTTTGCATCAAAGTAAAGGGGCATTGATAGAGCAACTTGAATCCAGTTAGTGCTTTTCAACCTTTTTCTTTCGCCCATCAAACCTGCATCCTTATATCCTGCAGCCATCATTAAAAGATCTTCAATTGTCAATTTCTTAAGCCTCTGCAGCTGAAGCTTTGGTAAATTGTCGGGGATATCATTTTGAAAGTAATCAATAATTTTACCCTGCAGTGTCAGCAGTCCCTCATCTATTGCCATGCCCACAGCTGTGGAGGTAAAACTTTTTGTAGCTGAATACTGATTTCTTCGTATTTCTTCAGCCCAATGGTGTTCAGCAATTTTCTCCCCATTTTGCAGCACTACAATGCTGTATAGATTTAAATTCTTGGATTTTTCAATAAATTTATCAAGCATGTCTAACCTTGCCTTTCTATAAATTTAATTCTTTATACCATTATAGCATTTATATGCCCTTATTATATCAGTGCTGGTACTATTTATCTCCATCTTTAATTGTCATATAATTCGTTTTTACTTTTCATAAATAATACCCCTAATTTTGAGTTTCAACTTTCCCCTTTTCTTTATACATCTGTATAGATTGAGTGTTTATTATTTGGGCTGTGCCATAGTCATCCTTAATATAATTCCATAAATAATTATGTTCCTTTATAACATTGGAAAAATCGTTATTTTTCCAATTCCTCAGCATCTTCAATAATTTATCTTTATGATTAATATCTCTTGATGATATTTCCATAATGAGCCAGTTAATATTGTCTTTTGAAAACTGTGTTGATTTATAACTAGGATCTGGATTAGCTATAGCTATAAATTTATTTGTAACTATATAATTGGACATAGTCCATAATGTATACCATAAGCTTCTCACATCACGAAATCCAACTTCTTTATTATCTTTATATATTTTATTATTTGTTAATTTTAAACCTGTGATTCCAGTTTCTTTAGAGATATCATCAAGTTCTGACTGATTAATAACTATTTTGCTTTGGCCATGAAATTTTGTATATTCAGCATAATAAAAATATGCTACAATACTAAGTATTATAATCTGGCTTACTAAAATAATTTTTTTATGTTTCAAGCAGTCACTTCCTTCCTATTAATAAATATTACATTATTTACCTATTTATATTTTAAAATAAAATGAAGCCTAAAGCAATATACATTCAATTAGTTATATTAAATTAGTATGGTAAAGTAATAGTGTATTAAAAATATTCGGAATATTCAAACACAATAAAATAGAGGTTAATATTACTTTTTAAAGAATACTAATAGTATGAAAATTCTTATGTGAAAAGGGGATACAGCATGGATACTATTTATTTAGATGGAAATCATTTAACACTTCAAAACATAAAAGATGTGTGCATAAATAATGCCAGGGTAGAATTAGGTGAAGATGCGGAAAAAATGGTAACTGCCTCAAGAAAAATTGTTGATGACATTGTGGAAAATAATAAGGTTATCTATGGTATTACCACAGGGTTTGGAAAGTTTGCAGACGTAACTATTTCACAGGAGGATTGTAAAACATTACAGAAAAATTTGATATTGTCCCATGCCTGCGGCACAGGAAAACCTCTGCCTAAGGAAGTGGTTAGATGCATAATGTTACTTAGAGCAAATGCTCTTTCCAAGGGATATTCAGGAATAAGATTGGGAACTTTAAAAACATTAATAGAAATGCTGAATAAAGGTGTTCACCCAGTTATACCTGAAAAGGGATCTCTGGGAGCTTCAGGGGATTTGGCTCCTTTAGCTCATATGGTGCTTCCAATGCTTGGCTACGGTAAAGCAGAATTTAATGGGGAAGTTTTAGATGGAAGAGAAGCAATGCATAAGGCAGATATAAATGTTGTAGAGCTGGTTGCAAAGGAAGGCCTAGCTCTCATAAATGGAACTCAGGTTATGACAGGGGTAGGAACCTTGGCTTTAATGGAGGCCATTGATCTTTTGAAGGTCAGCGATATTGCAGCAGCACTTACCATTGAAGCATTAAGAGGCATAGAGGATGCCTTTGACCCAAGAATACACCAGATTAGACCGCATAAGGGACAGATGGATACTGCCGAAAATATGCTGACTTTAACAGAAGGAAGTACATTTACCACCAGGCAGTGTGAGCTTAGAGTACAGGATGCATATTCTTTAAGATGCGTACCTCAGGTTCATGGAGCATCAAAGGATGCAGTTAACTATGTTAAGGAAAGAGTTGAAATTGAGATAAATTCCGCAACAGACAACCCTATCGTGACTAGAGAAGGGGATGTAATTTCAGGGGGCAATTTCCACGGTCAGCCCATGGCACTGTCCTTTGATTTCCTTGGAATTGCTTGTGCTGAGCTGGCAAATATATCCGAAAGAAGATTGGAAAGGCTCATTAATTATCAATTAAATGATTTACCTGCATTTTTAGTTAAACATGGAGGGTTGAATTCCGGATTTATGATAACTCAGTATGCAGCAGCAGCATTGGTTTCAGAAAATAAGGTGCTGGCTCATCCTGCTTCAGTGGATTCCATACCTTCATCTGCAAATCAAGAGGATCATGTAAGCATGGGAACCATAGCAGCAAGAAAATCCAGAGAGATAATTGGAAATGTAAGAAGAGTACTTGCCACAGAAATTATGGCGGCCTGCCAGGCAATAGACTTTAGAGAAGGATTAAAACTTGGGAAAGGCACACAGGCAGCCTATGATACCATAAGAAAATATGTAGATTTCATTGATAATGATAAAGTAATGTATCTTGAATTAGATAAATGCGAAGAATTAATAACAAATGGTGAATTGCTTAGAAATACTGAAAAGGAAGTTAAAATAAAATACTAACCATAGTTAAAGGAGAGATGGACAATGGCAGGAATTGTGGAGTGCATTCCAAACTTTAGTGAAGGAAGAAACATGAAAGTAGTTGAAGAAATAGTTGACGGTATTAGAACTGTGGAAGGGGTAAAGCTGCTGAATTACTCATCAGACAGCGATCACAACAGAACAGTGGTAACCTTTATAGGCTCATTGGAAGGTGTTGAGGCAGCTATACTTGAAATGGCAAAAAGGGTTTATGAAAATATTGATATGTCAAAGCATGAAGGAGGACATCCCAGAATGGGAGCGCTGGACGTAGTTCCTTTTGTTCCATTTAAGGATGTAACTGTGGAAGAATGCATTGAATTATCTAAAAGAGTTGGAAAGTCCATAGGAGAGAAATTTGATATCCCGGTTTATCTCTATGAGGATTCAGCATCAAAGCCTGAAAGACAGAATTTAGCTGCAGTGAGAAAAGGACAGTACGAAGGCTTTTTTGAAAAGATAAAGGACCCGGCATGGGAACCTGATTTCGGACCAGCTGAAATGAATGTGAAAGGCGGATGCACAGCTGTAGGAGCAAGAGTTCCGTTGGTTGCGTATAATGTGAACTTAGGTACAGATAATATTGATATTGCCAATAAAATTGCTAAATTAGTGAGAAATATTGGGGGTGGTTTAAGATTTGTTAAGGCCATGGGGGTTAAAATTGAGGATAGAAATATTGTGCAGGTGTCCATGAACTTGGTTAATTATGAGAAAACCTCAATTTACAGGGCATATGAAATGGTGAAAATGGAAGCAAAAAGATATGGTGTGCCTGTTGTTGGCAGCGAAGTTGTTGGCCTGGTTCCATTATCAGCCTTAGTGCAGAGTTTGGAGTATTATCTCCAAATTGAAAACTTCTCTGAAGATCAAATACTTGAAAAGAGGATATGGGAATAGTATTTATTTCATAGTTTGTTCAATTAAAGAAAGGTGGAATAAACATGAGAATTATTATAAAAAACATTGGATGTTTAGTTACCTGTAAAGGCAGCCATAAAAAGGTCAGGGAAGAAATGAAAAATGCAGGCATAATTGAAAATGGCTTTATAGTAATTGAAAGAAACATAATAGCGGAAGTAGGAAGTGGGGATGGATACAGAAAATTTTATGAACAGGGAGATAAAGTCATTGATGCTGAGGGTAAAACTGTTACACCTGGGCTCATAGACAGTCATACCCATGTGGTATACGGGGGTTCCAGGGAGTTTGAACTGCCCCTTAAATTGAAAAAGGTGAGCTATTTAGACATATTAAATGCAGGCGGGGGAATATTAAGCACTGTAAATGAAACTAGAAAAAGCTCCACAGAAAAACTCATAGGTGAGACAAAGTCCAGATTGGATACTATGCTTTTACATGGAACTACCACCATAGAGAGTAAATCCGGATATGGACTTAACTTTGGTGATGAAATGAGGATGCTTCATATAAACAAAATATTAAATGAATCTCATCCAATTACCATTGAATCAACATATTTGGGAGCTCATGCAGTGCCTAAGGAATATAAAAATAACAGAAGGGCATATATTGACAGCATAATAAATGAGCATATTCCATATGTGGAATCCCACAGCATGGCTAAGTTTATTGACTGTTTTTGTGAAGATGGAGTTTTCAGCATAGAGGAAACAAGGGAAATTTTAAATGCAGGTAAACAGCATGGATTAAAGGTGAAGCTTCATGCAGATGAAATTGTATCCATGGGAGGAGCAGAATTAGCAGGAGAGTTAAAGGCAGTTTCAGCAGAGCATTTGGTGGCTGCCTCCAAGGAAGGAATTAAATCTATGGCGGAAAATGGAGTAATGGCAGTACTGCTTCCAACCACCTCATTTTATCTCATGCTGAACAAGTATGCGCCTGCCAGACTGATGATTGATATGGGTGTGCCTGTAGCTCTGGCAACGGACTGCAATCCAGGAACATCACCGACGGAATCCCTTCAAAATGTAATGACATATGCCTGCTATGGTATGAAAATGCTTCCAGAGGAGATAATTAATGCTGTAACATATAATGCTGCCTGTGCTGTTTGTGAAGAGGATAAAATAGGAAGCCTGGAGGTTGGAAAAAGAGCGGATATAGTTATTTTCAACAGTAAGAATTTGAACTATTTAATATATCATTTCGGAATAAATGCAGCAGAAACTGTAATTAAAAATGGCAAAGTGGTGGTTAACCAGGGTAAATTATTATAATAAAGATAAACAACTTCAACTGTAAACTTATACAGCGTGAAAAAGCGTTGAAGATTCGCTATTTTCCCACTGTATAAGTTAAGTTTACGTATTGTTTATCTTAAGAAAAGGGGATAGCAAATGCTTAAAAATTTAATGATAAAGGATTTCATTGAAGAATTGAGTTCTTCTTCTCCAGCACCAGGAGGAGGAAGTGTGGCTGCACTTTCAGCTGCTTTGGCAAGTTCTCTTGGAAGTATGGTTTTTAACTTAACTGTGGGGAAAAGGAATTATGATGAACTAGGTGAAGCAGATAAACATAAAATAATGAACAGCTTAGAGAAAACTGAAAAGGGCAGTGAGGAATTTTTAAGGCTCATGGAAGAGGATACAGATTCATTTTTGCAGCTTATGTCAGCCTTCAGACTTCCCAAAGATACTGAGGAAAATAAAAAGCTTAGAGTGGAAAAAATACAGCAGGGCTATAAAGCAGCTATTGAGGTACCATTGAAAGTTGCTTCAAGTGCCTTTAAGATTTATGATTACATTTTAACTGCCTGTGAGCTTGGAAACAGCAATGCCATTTCAGATGCAGGAGTTGCAGCTCTTCTTATTGAGACAGCCATTGAAGGGGCTGTGCTGAATGTAAAAATAAATCTTTCCAGTGTTAAGGATGAAGTTTATAAAGCTGAAATATATGAAAAAATAAATAAGCTGGTCAGTGAAGGAAAACAAAACAGAGATAACATTTTAAACATAGTTGAATCCAAATTATAGCTTAAAAGCTTAATTGACAAATGCCAATTAAGCTTTCTTGATGTATACATATTGTATCAGATATGGTAAAATTGTATAATATTTAACATTTCTATTAAATGGGGGTGATTTGATGATAGAAATAAAAAATCTTTCAAAACAATTTAAGAAAGTAAATGCAGTGGATAATATAAGCTTTACTGTTAATGAAGGAGAAATTGTTGGGTTACTTGGAGAAAACGGTGCTGGTAAAACTACTACCCTGAGAATACTGGCCACAATGTTAAAGCCTACAGGGGGAACCGCAGTAATTAATGGCTTTGATATAATTAAGGAACCATCCAAGGTAAGGGGAAATATCGGCATTTTATTCGGCGGTGAAGTAGGGTTGTATGACAGGCTTACAGCCAAGGAAAATATAAAATACTTTGCTGAATTAAATGGTATGAGCAAAGAGAAAACAGAAAAAAGCATTGAATATCTTTCAAATATGCTGGAGATGAATGAATACTTAAACAGGAGAGTGGGTAAGTTTTCCAGAGGC
The DNA here is from genome assembly GCA_029256485.1 of Clostridiaceae bacterium. The sequence goes on along the minus strand of JAQSXU010000144.1, from coordinate 1,227 downwards.
ATGAAGCAGAAGGTGGCTATTGCCAGGTCAATTGTACACGAGCCTGGTGTAATGTTATTTGACGAGCCTACCGCCGGATTGGATGTTACCGCATCCAGGATAGTACAGGACTTCATACTTAAGTGTAAAGAAGAGAAAAAGGCCATAATTTTTTCAAGCCACAGCATGAGTGAAGTGGAAAAGCTGTGTGACAGAATTGTAATTATTCATAAGGGCAGAATTGTAGAAACCGGTACTGTACCTGATTTCAAGACAAAATATAACAGCAGCGATATGGAAGATATATTTATGAAATTGGTAGGTGATAATAGTGAAAAATAATGTAACCTCCATTGTTTTAAAAAAGGAATTGCTAGATATTTTCAGAGATAAGAAGACACTGATTATAGGTATTTTAATTCCTCTTATTATTTTCCCTGTTATATATGGAGTTATGGGGAGAAGCATGAATAACACCACAAAGAGTGTTGAAAATAACTTAAAGATAGCCATAAAAGATGAAGAAAACAGCTCACTTTCACAGTTCATTAAATCTCAGAAGAATATAAAGGTAGTGGATTCCTCTAACATTGATGAGGATGTTAAAAATGGCAACATATATTTAGGAATAGAAATCCCAAAGGATTTTGATAAGAACATTCAGCAGGAGAAGGATATAAATGTTGGCATAACCTATGATAATGTGAGTCAGCAATCCTCAACGGCAATGAATATAGTGAATTCATATATAGATGAATATTCAAAGGCTATTGTAAAAAACAGACTTGATAAGAGAAATATAAATACCAGTATATTAACTCCTGTAACAATACAATCCAAAACCTCTGTTAAGGAAAAGGAAAGCCAGGGCAAATTATTGATTTCATTAATGCTTCCTCTTCTCCTTATAATATACAGCGTAACAGGTCCAATAGCACCGGCCACTGATTTAGGTGCAGGGGAAAAAGAGAGAGGAACACTGGAACCTCTTTTAACAACTCAGGCTGGGAGACTTTCTTTACTATGGGGTAAATTCCTTGCAATTACTATAATGGGGGCTTTAACAACAGCTGCCTCATTAACAGGCTTATTTATTGCCATGTCTCAAAAGGACAGCATATTTTCAGGGGCCTCAGTGCAGCTGCCTTTAAAGGCAATATTATTAATTGGATTGGTTTCTGTGCTGATCACCATGGTCTTTGGAGCTCTGGAACTTTCCATAAGCATATATGCCCGTTCCTTTAAAGA
>JAQSXU010000029.1 GCA_029256485.1 Clostridiaceae bacterium | reverse complement strand
TAATGACATAATTATCTTATATTATAAATGTATAAGATAATTATTTATCATTTACCCTTATAAAAAATATATAACCAGTATTTAGAATGATCTATTCACTCTAGTAGATCATTCTTTTTTTGATGTCTAGGAAAGTATAAGTTAATATATGCTTAGTCATAAACCTTTAATCTAATATCTTCTAATTTCTTTAATGCTGAAGTTTTATTATTTACACCTAATTTTAAATATATATTTTGAAGATGCCTTTTTACAGTATTTGGTGAAATGCATAGTTTTTCTGCAATTTCCGATTGTTTATAGCCATTTTGCAGTAAATCAAGAACTTTCTCTTCTCTTTTTGTGATAGATATAGTTTCACTATTTTTATTTAGTTCTTCATAAACTTTAGTGAATTTCTGGCTTAAATTAAAAACTTTTTTTATCCATTTACTATATTCGTCTATAGTATCCCGCTTTTGGAATTCTTTAAAAAGAATTGAGAGCATGGGCATACTTTCTGCAAAGGGTGCTATTATGTTATCAGCTTCAGCCATTTTAATAGTTTTCTTGAACTCCTTCATGGCTTGGCTTATTCCATAAAGCTTATATTTTGCAATTGATGAAAATATCCCAGCATAGATTAGCCCAATTATATTGTTATGATTTTTGCAAAATTCCTGAATTGTTTCAACAATTACTTCTAATTCAATATAACTTTCTCGAAGAAGTGCACTTTTACCGACTACAATGCAGGCAATACCTAATCTTTGGCTGTACACCTTTTTAAAACTTGATATATCATCCGTAGTTAATTTAGAAGGAATCTTTGATAGCATTCCAAGGTTTGCATAAACTATTCCAAGGGCTATTTCCAGGGTGTTATACAGATAAGGATTTTTTTCACTTTTAATCCTTTTTTCCAATTCATCGAGAATATAAAAAGCTGTATTTACTTGTCCTTTTAAAGTAGCACTTCGTGCAAGGCATAGATTTCCACATATGATAATAGATAACTGGTCATAAGTTTTTGCTGTAAATATTCCCTTGTAGGCATAATATTCAGCTCTCTTTAGCTCTCCAATTTCAAGGTGATATTCAGCTTGAAGGATATATTTAGAGCCAGCACCATTCCCATGAGAAAGATATTCATAATAGTTCATTCTTGAGCCTGAAGTATATTTAATTAGTGCTTTTAAAGCTCCAGCTTCTTTATGATATAAATAAAGCAGGCTTGGAGACCCAAAGGAATACATCGTTTGAGCACATAGTATTCGTGATTTTTTTCCATTAAGTAGTTCATAGGCTTTTTTATGTTGTTCTCTCATTAATCTCATATCATTAAAATATATAAAACTTTCAATAAGGGCAATTTCACCTAAAATTTCATTTTTATTTTGCAAATTCTTATCATTTTCATAAATAGTTTTGGCTTCCGTCAATAATTTGTACCCATTTTCTCCACTTTCAACAATAAGATATGAGAATATAAAAGTGATATATGGAATAGGACGAGATAACTTTAAGGAAATATCCATGACCTCAAAAGCAGTTTCAATGGTTTTAGGAGCTAAATCAATAAGTTCAGTAGAACCATGAAGTTCAAATATATCAAGAATTTTTTCATGATTTTTAGCTTTAGTGTATAGTTCAATAGCTTCGATAACTTTATCTTTTTCAAAGCACCAATCTGCATATTTTGAAAATAGGCTTCTTTTATCTATAGTAGTAATTTCTACAATTTCTTGTAGAAGATCTCTAAAAATAGAATGAATAGTGTATAGATTATGTTTATTATCAAAACGTAAAAAACAATTATTTACTAAAAGCTCATATATAAGCCTTCCAGCATTTTTATTTTCTGTAACATAGATAGCAGCCTCTAAGGTGAAACTCTCAAAAACAGAAAGTTTTAATAAAACAGTTTGAGTTCCCTTTGGAAGTTTGTCAAACACAGCTGTCTTCATTAGCCTTGTCATATTAAAATCTATACCAATACTCTTAGTTTCTGAATAGTTAAGTAGCGTAAGGTAAATAGCTGATGTCCAACCTTCTGTATTTTTATAAATTAATTCTTTTTCATTTATAGTTAGGTGAAAACTGTTTAATTTAAATAAATCATTAATTTCAGCAAAGGTAAATTCTAAGTCATCTTGAGAACAGGTTTTACATAGACCTTTAAGCTCAAGCTCTGTCACTGGAATATCGGGAACAGTTCTACTGAGTATAATTATGTGAAAATTAGTAATATTACCATTTGCAAAGGCAATAAGCAGCTGATTAAATTCATGGCTTCTATTTTCATGGTAGTCATCAATAATAAGAAGTATAGGATGTGTTATTTTATCTTTAATATTTAAAATAAGATGTTCAGCTTCTTTATAAGATCCAGGGAGTCCATATTCATGTAATATGTCAGCAATTTCAGAAGAATGTTCACTAATTACTTGACAAAATTTCTGCCACATCCATCCTTTATCAGTTTCATCTGTACTTAAAGGAAACCAAATAGTTCTTAAATCTTTATGAATTTTAAGAAAATACCTTACAGTTGTTGTTTTGCCATAGCCCATAGCCGCTGTTATAAGAAATAGTGGAACTTCTAAAGCCCCATTTAATTGTTTTTGAATACGGGTTCTATGTAATAATTTAGGTCTGAATGTATTGTTTTTCATTAAAAATAAGCCCCTCTTCTTTAATATAAATTGAAATTTATTTTATATTTGAATCAAAATACCTTTTGGAATATTTACCTAAAATAAGTCAATGTTACTATAAAAATTTTATCATATAGTATTACTTTTTGTATTATTTTCTTAAAGTTTTTTGTTAAGTATAGAAAAAAATGGTACTTTAATACCATATGAAAGACATGAAATTCTAATTATAATTAAATATGGGATTTGAGAGGCTGTATTTTAGCAAGTTTAAGGTATAGAAATATAAATATTCATATAGCAAAAAATATGAATTGTTTATTGGAAAAGGGGGTAACATTGATGGGCGAAGAAAAAGACTTTGTAGCCTTTAAGCGTAAACGTATAGAGGAGGAATTGGAAAAGCTTTTTACAACTGGGCTATTTATAGTTACTGGAAAAAGTGGATATGGGAAGACCACAGAAGTATTAGAGTTTTTAAGAAGGCAGAATAATGTAAATACAATATACTTATCCTTGATGTTTAGTGAGAAGGATGAAAGTTGGCTGTGGAAAAAGCTATGTAATGCTTTCAAAGTTGTAAGTGAGTCTTTAAGCAAGGAAATGGATTCGCTTGGAGTTCCTAATAATAATTTTGATATTGATAATATAATAGAAGTATTATGCAAAAACATTAAAAGTGAAACAGTACTTGTGTGTGATGATTGTAATGATATTGACAATGAAAAGATTAAAAGATTAATTGAAAGAATGACTTTTGAAAGGATACCATATTTCCACATAGTTTTAATTACTCGAAAAACTTTATCGAGCCAATATACATATTACGAACTTAAAAACAAATGTGTAATTTTAAAAGAAGAAGCTTTTACTTTTAATAAAAATGAAATTGGAGAATTATTTAATATAAATGGGATTGAAGTCAATGAGGAAAATGTAAATGAAATCTATGATTATACTTTTGGATGGCCGCTTTATGTTTATCTGCTAGTAAAAGGCTATGATTTAAAGGAACAGCTGCTCTACAATTTGTTAAAAGGTTTTAAATTAATTAAAAATTTACTTTATGCAAGAATGGAGGAAAAAGAACAAAATGTGTTACTTAAGCTATGTCTTTTAGATGAATTTTCGATTAAGCAAGCAGTATATATAACTGAAGAATCGGCAGAAAGAATAATTAAAACCTTAGAACATGAAAATTTATGTGTATATTATGAGGTTACAGCTCATACTTATAAGTTTAATAAATTATTTAAACTAATGCTTAGAGGGGAATTAGAAAAATCCTCTATTGATGAAGAAGAAATATATGATAAATGGATGGAATGGTGTATTAAAAAGAAAGCTTATATAAAAATACTAGAAAAAATAATCTTTTTAGAAGAGTACAAGGTTGAAGATATGAATGCTAAGAATGCCATATGTAATTCCTTCAAAAACATATGTGAGAGATCAAATTTAAAACAATTTAATGTGGCTTATGAAGATTTGGAACTAGTATCTCTTCATAACAGCATTTTATGTAAATTCCATAAAAAATATTTTCAAATGAAAAATGTATTAAATAAAGCACAAAAGTGCATAAAGGAGTTTATTAATTTTACTGATGGTTGTGGTTATGGTTTGGAGTATTTAATTACTGGAGAATATTTATATATTATAGGAAATCTTAAAGAGGCCGAAGTATATGTACATAAAGCTATAGAAAAAGCAGAAAATAAGAATCAGCAGAGTATATATGTTTATGCATATTTTCTCTTAATGAAAATATTATGGAACAATAATGATAGAAACATACTTTATATTAAGATTAATAAATTAGAGGAGTATGCAGAAGCTTATAATTTAAAAAAAACCAAAGTAAATATTGATTTAGCAGGAGCCTATATATATGGACTTCTTGGAAAAAAAGATAGGATACCTGACTGGATTAAAGAATATAGCAGAAATTTATATGAAATAGATAAAAATGACATAGAAGAGATGTTTAATGTAATTGGAATTTTATTGCTTCTTGAGGAACGCTATTCTGAGCTTAAGGGATTATGCAAAGTAATGGTTCAGAAATATATACATAGCAGAAATATTATTGGACTAGTTTATGTCCACATATATGATGCAGCAGCAGCTTACAAGCTTAAGGAAATAAACAGCGCAGCTGAAGCTTTTATCAAAGCTATAAATATAGCAAAAAGAGATAACATAATAATGCCTTTTGTTGAGTTATCAGCATTTATAAATGATTTAATAATAAGCCTTAGAGAAAATTCCTCGGATTTTATGAAGGATATTATTAAAAATATAACAGTATGTACAGAAGTACGCTATGGACATGTCTATAGAAAAACCATCCTAAAAAATAACAGTATATTTGAACTTACTGATAGGGAAAGTGAAGTAATGGAGCTCATATGCACAGGTGAAACCCAAAACGATATTGCAGAAAATCTCAATGTAAGCATAAATACTGTAAGGTATCATTTGAAAAATATATATGAAAAACTTGAAGTTAATAACAAAACCCTTGCTATTGAGAAGTATAGAAACGTCAGTGTTAAAGGATAACACCTACATAAATATGTAGTGCAATATATTTTTAGAAATGGTAGTTTATAAGAAAATGGTATGAGGTGATGCATATGGGGGACGAACTTGATTATTTAAATGATAAATTTGACTTTTCAAAAGCAAAGGAAAGTTATAAATGTGAAGATGAATATATTGATGATTTACTAAAAATGTTATCGGTATATTTTCAAGTGGCAAATGATATGAAGAGTAAATTTTCAACGAAAAAAAATTTTGATTATCATCTTAGTGGAATATGTGTAAATCAAAATGATATAAACAATTACATTAATACTTTTTCGCTTTTTGATAAAGATGTTAAAGAAGATGTTAAAAATAATATGTTTAAAATAGAAGAATATATAAATTCACGAGTTATTAATACAAAAAAAGAAGGCGGTATATTAAGGCTTGAAACCTTAAAAGAAAGATTTAAGCTTTCTAAGTTTGAGTTTTTTGCAGTTATATGTAGTTTGTCATGTAATATGGATATGGGATTTCAAGGAATGATTTATCTTTTCCATAATATAAGTTCTTTATGGCATCCAACTTTTGGTGTAGTAAAAGCATTATATAAGATTTTCAATTCTTTATCCAGTGACGAATATATGGAATATTGTTGCACTTATAGTATATTAAACAAGTATTTCTTTATTGAGGATAATAATTTTAATAAAAACAGCCTTGTAAACCAGCCTATGATATTAAAGAGAAGAATCTTAGATTACATTTATAATAAAAATAACAATACAAAAGAATTTAGGTATGTTACAGAAAAATTTTCTTGTGATGAAGAGGTTGAAAAAATAATAACTTATGAAGATAATTATAATAAGATTTTTGATATATATAACTACTTAAAAGAAAGACAAGAAAAATGTCTTATATGGCTTTATGGAGAAAAAGGCACAGGCAAGAAGCTGGCTTTAAAAAAACTTGCAAAAGAGCAGAAGTTGAAAATGATTTTTTTAGATATTTCAAAGCTTATGGATTATGACAAGGAAAAAGAAGAAAAGCTTATAAAGGAATTGGAACTTGAATGTATTTTAGAAGGAGCAATTATAGTTATTGATAATATATTTATTAGCAAAGAAAAAGATAGTAAAGGCGATAAAAATAAAGACAAAGATAAGTTGGAAAATATTATTGATAGTTTATTTAAGTTTTCTAACATTATTTTTGCTAAATCTGAAATAGATGATATTACTTATGTCAATAATTATTTTTATATCATTAAAATTAAGTATGATTATCCTTCATTTAGTCAGGCTGTGGCTTTATGGGAGGGACTTTCTGAGGGATATTTATTAAAGGAAGATATAGATTTTAAAATTATCTCATGCACGCATATATTGACTCCTTTACAGATAAAATGCTCATTAAAAAATGCAGAGATACTAAGGTTTATTAATAAAGAAGAAAAAATCACTTTAAATACATTGACTAAAGAAATATTCCTAACATGTACAAATAATTTATCAAAGCTGGCACAGAAAATCAACTCTGATTATACTTGGGAAGATCTTATTATAGAAGAATCACAAAAGGAGATATTGTCAAGCTTTTGTAATAGAATTAAATATGGCAGAGAAGTAAATGAAAGATGGAGAAAAGGAAACAAGCTATCCTATGGAATGGGAGCATCCTTGCTTTTATGTGGAGCACCAGGTACAGGTAAAACTATGAGTGCACATGTTATTGCCAATGAACTTAATTTGGAATTATATAGAGTTGATTTATCGCAAATAATAAATAAGTATATTGGTGAAACAAGTAAGAACATAGATAAAATCTTTAAGGAAGCAGAAAATAATAATATTATCTTATTCTTTGATGAAGCAGATGCACTTTTTAGCAAGAGGAATGAAGTTAAAGATTCAATTGATAAGTATGCCAATGCAGATACAGGGCATCTACTTCAAAAGATAGAAGATTACAAAGGTGTATCAATTCTTGCAACAAACCTATATGGAAATATAGATGAAGCATTTAAAAGAAGAATAAATTACATTGTAAATATTAAAAATCCTGATATTAATGAAAGACTTAACTTATGGAAAAATATATTTCCACAAAAAAGCAGTTTGGCTTCTAATATAGATTATGAATATCTAGCAGAAAATTTTGAGCTTTCAGGAAGTAGCATTAAATCAATTGCACTTCAAGCAGATCTTTTTGCAAGTGAAACCAGAGAAGAAATATGTATGTGTCATATACTAAAAGCTTTAAAATATGATTATGTAAAAAAAGAAAAATTAATTTCGCAAAATATTATTGAATATTATGATATGTGAAGTATAACTTGATAAATATGGAAAATATCAATTAACATATGGTATAATGTTAAAGATATAAGCCCACTAGGTATTAATCACTTATAATAAATAACTACATTTTTATGTGTCCACAGATAATAGGAATTATTTCATAATAAAGTGAACTATTAAATTACGGAGAGTATTTATTATTTTAAGATTAATGTTTGGAGGGGGGATATAATGGTTAACGAATCAGAGATAATAAAGCAAGAAATACCGGAAGCAAGACCAATACAACAAACTGCACTTGCAGCAGCAGCGACACAACAACAGGAATCACCACTTGCAGAAGCTAAAGTTAAATTATGGGAAAAGTATCTTGAAGAAACTGAACTTGATTTTAAGAATGTGGATGAACAGATAAGTTTTTTGGTTGATAATGTTCCAGGAATAACTATAGAGCAAGCTAAAAAATTATTGAATTATGCTTTTGAGAGAGATTCGAGTGTTACTCTTGGTGGAAGTAGAATAAGAGGGAACTATACTGAGTTAAGTGATTTAGATGCAGGATTTAGTAATATATCTAATGGACAATATGGGAAGCTAATGGAGGCCTTAAACAAAATGGAAGGGGTTAAATTTGAAGATGGTATAAAGCTACGTGTAGGAAACGAAACAAAGAATGTACCTAAAATCGAAAGTATGGAAGAATTTTTTCAGAGAACAGGAAAAAGATTTATAGCTGATTCAAGTGGAAGCATGGATATTAAGCCATCAGGGTCAGTTACTATTACAAAAGATAGAAAGATAAAATTGATACCACCACAAGATAAGGGGGAGTAAAATAATGGAGATTAATATTAATGGATTAAATGTAGATAAAGCTAGTTGTGTTGCAACACCATTTAAATTTGGTAAATCAGTTGATAATTTACCAAACATATTGAAATTTAAATATACAATAAACATTGATTTACAATCTTTTATAAAAAAGTTTGAGACTATCTTTAATGAATTTGTAGATGATTGTAAAATTGATGATGAATTATATCCAGAAGAAGGAGATACTTTATTATTAAAAGAAAATGGATATCCCAAGTTACAATATTTAATAGATAATAATAGAAAATTTTTATCAGAATTTACAATAAATAATTTAGGATTAGAATTTATAGAGTGTATGTTATGTGAAAGGGTTTCGGAAGTACAATATGTTATATGTAATATAACTGATATTATAATCAATGAAAATAGTGTGATTGTAACAGGAGAGTGTATAAGATATCAAGATAAAAACTAGATGAGTTGCAAGCCTATTGTTACAAAATCTGATTAAAACTAACTGCAAACTTCATAGGTGTTTATAATATATATGGTGGTGCTTTAAATTTATCATCTTTGTATTATACCGATTAATATATAATGATGATAATTTAATAATCTGTAATAAAATTAAAAAGCAAATATATTTTATAACAATAACGAGGGCTAACGCTGATAAAAAGGCGGTAGCTTTTTTTATGTCTAAAACAATGATAGCGATATGCACTTTATAAGAAATAAGGGAATTAGAAAATGTTACTGAAGTAATGAAGAAAGAATTGTTAAAATGCTTCCAAGAAATTGCTAAAAGTATAATAGGTGAGGAATGAAAAGAATATAATAAATATTATTATGACAACCATTAATTTTATCAAAACCACATCTTTATGTGATACGAAACTACCAAAAAACTGCTAAAATTTCAGTAAATGAAAAATAGCAGTTTTTTTATTTTGTCTTTTATTATTTAAAAGTAATGGAAGAGTTTTATTAAAATTTTAAAGTTATTTGAACTAGTTTTAAAGAAAAAATTTGAAGAGAGGGGGAAGGTTTCAGAAGGTCTGAAACCAAGAGTATATGGCGGAATATTTAGCACCAGGTGTGTATGTTGAGGAATTTGATTCGGGTAGTGTTCCTATGGAAGGTGTGGGGACTAGCACCGCAGGTTTTGTTGGGATAACTGAAAGAGGTAATATTGAGGGACTTCCAGAGCTTGTTACAAGCTTTTCTGATTTTAAAAGGAAATTTGGAGGGTATTTGTCAAAAGCTGAATTTGAAAATTATAGATTTTTGCCTTATGCAGTAGAACAATTTTTTGTAAATGGAGGCTCAAGAGCCTTTATAGCAAGAGTAATGCCACCAGATGCAGTATGTGCAGAAGGTTTTGCACCAGCTAAGGACAAATCCATATTAAATATAAAAGCAAAAAATCCAGGAGTATGGGGTAATGATTTAAAAGTTAAAATTACACCTGCTAGCAAAGCTAAAACTCAGCTTTTAGAAAAAATTGAAGGAACAACAGTGAAATATAGAGGCAAAAATTTAGCTGGTTTTGATGCAGGAGATATTGTTTTATTTACAGATGGAAAAGAAAAAGTATATAACAAAATATCAAAGGTTCAGGATAATATCATAGAATTTGAAAATGATTTTTCAGTTGAGGTTGTAGATGAAAATATAATCCCAGAAAAGATAATATCAACTTGTGAATTTAACTTAGAAGCAGTTTATGGTGATATTGTAGAAACTTATGAAAATATTTCTCTCAATATATCAGCACCAAGTTACATAGAAAAGAAAATAGCAAAATCAGATCTTATTATAGTAACACTTGCAAATAGTGAGGCTGCACCTGTTGAAGCTGCTTCAGCTAAAGAAGAGACAGAGGAAAAGGCTAAAGCACCTGCAGATGATAAAACATCAAGTATGCTATCACCATTTGAAGAAGTTACTGGAAGCAATGAAATTCCTTTATTCAAAATAGATTTATTAAATGGAAGTAATGGAAGTTCCGCTTCACTTTCTGCTGCTGATTTTATTGGTACAGATAATGGACCAGGAAAGAGGACAGGAATTCAAGCTTTCATTGATAATGATGTGGTAAGCATTATGGCAGTTCCAGGTATAACTGATCCAAATGTGCAGCTTATGCTTGTTGCTCATTGTGAAAATTTAGCTAGCAGGTTTGCTGTTTTAGATATTCCACAAGATTTAAAGAAAGTAAACGATGTAACAGTACATAGAAATATTTTTGATTCAAATTATGCAGCTTTATATCATCCATGGGTTCAAGTTTTTGATGCTCTTGATAAAAAGAATATGTACATGCCACCAAGTGGTTCAATTATGGGGATTTATGCTCGTTCAGATAATACAAGAGGTGTTCATAAAGCTCCTGCAAATGAAGTGGTTAAGGGCTGTTCAGGTCTAGATTGTCAATATAATAAAGGGGAACAAGATATATTAAATCCTAAGGGTGTTAATTTAATAAGAAGTTTCCCAGGGCAAGGTATAAGAGTATGGGGAGCAAGAACTTGTAGTTCCAATGGTTTATGGAAGTATGTCAATGTAAGAAGATTATTTATATATCTTGAAGAATCAATAAAAGCTAATACAAATTGGGTTGTTTTTGAACCTAATGATGAACTTTTATGGATTAGAGTATCAAGAACAATAGAAGCCTTTTTAACTACGCTTTGGAGAAATGGTGCACTTATGGGCAGTACAACTGATGAAGCCTTTTATGTAAAAATTGGACGTGAAACCATGTCTCAAGATGATATAGATAATGGAAGACTTATATGCGTAATAGGCGTTGCACCGGTTAAACCAGCTGAATTTGTTATATTTAGAATAACTCAAAAGACTGGTGAAAATGCATAGAGCTTAAGTAAGGAACAAACCTTTAAGGAAAATAAAAAGAAGAAAAAATAGCTGCTATATAGTAGTAAAAACTAGGAGGTATAGAAATGGCATCAGTATATCCGTATACAAAATTTAGATTTAAAGTTGAAGTTGATAATACATTAGTTGCAGAAGTAACAGAAGTTACTGGCTTTGATGCAAGTGTTGAAGTTACTGAATATAGAGAAGGAAATGAGAGACCTACAACTAGAAAGGTTCAAGGTTTAAGAAAATTTGGGAATATAACCTTAAAGACAGGACTTATTGACAGTCATGCGTTATATGATTGGTTAAATCCAGCTAATGAAAATGCACCAATTCCAAGAAAGAATGTTGCAATTACATTATTAGCAGAAGATATGAGCACTGCGATTGCAGTGTGGCAAATAGAAGCAGCATGGCCATCAAAGTACACTGGACCAGATTTAAATGCAACATCTTCAGAAGTTGCATTTGAAAGTATTGAACTTGCTCATGAAGGCTTAAAGAGAACTAAATAATAAACAATTATATACGCAGGGAAATAGCTTTATTTCACCTGCGTAATCTACATAAAATAAAGGAGGCAATATAATGTCATTTAAAATAGAATACGAATTTGAACTACCAAGAGGTTATATAGATGAAAATAAAGAAGTACATAAAAAGGGGAAGATGAGACTTGCTACAGCAGCAGATGAAATTCTTCCAATGAAAGATCCAAGGGTGCAGCAAAATCCAGGCTACTTGACAATAATTCTTTTGGCAAGGGTAATAACAAATCTTGAAGGAATATCAATGGTTGACACTAGACTTATTGAAAGTCTTTTTACAGCAGACCTTGCATATCTTCAAGACTTATATCAGAGAATAAACAATATGGATAATCCAAACTATAAAACAACATGTCCTCATTGTGGAAAAGAAATTCAAGTTCCAGTAAATTTTATGAATGCCGATCAATAACAACTTATCCCATTGATCGGATATATAAGGAAACAGCATTTATTGCATATTATTTCCATTGGACCAATGAGGAGATAATGAATTTAGAACATAAAGATAGAAGACGCTGGTGCGATGAAATTTCAAAAATAAATAAAGAACTTAATGATGAACCTGAAAATGTATTTGCCATATAAAAATAGTTTGTTGATATTTTAAAGCATATGATAGTGGGTGATTAATGATGAGCATATTGGGAGAAACCTTGACGCAGTTAAGCAAATTTGGTTCTGATAATATTATTAATAATAATAGATTTATTGTTACAATTGGACCACTCTTAACAAGTTTTGCAAAGGTTAGTGGAATAGGTAGGAGTATTGAATATGAATCAAGGGAAGAAGGAGGGCGGAATGATTTTGTACATTTAATAAGAAAAAATCCAAGCCTTCAAAGTAATACCTTGAGACTGGAAAAGGGAGTTGGAAGATTTAATCCATTGATACTTTCAGCAAATGGAATGATTAAGCTAGGAGTAAAAATTCCTTTACCTGGAACAATAATAGTATTAAATAATAATAACGATATATCTAAAGTTTATGGTTTTGGTGATATAACTATTGTCAAATGGGAAATATCTGATTTGGATGCGCAAAGCTCAGAAGTTCTTTTAGATAAAGTAGAATTGATTCATTCTGGTCTTGTAATGATTGGAATATAAAAATGATATTAAAACCGTTTCTAAGACCAGTCTTTGTAAAACTTATTAAACCTGATGAAAGCTTTGTTTCAGATATTATTAATAAAATATTATCCACTGACAATGGCGATTATGGAAATTTATCACTTGTATATCTAAAAAATGCGTCTGAAGATAAAGGTGAAGAAAGTGAAACTTTAAAAGCTGATTTTGATATAAATTTCATATATAAGCTATTGATGCAGCTTTATGCAGTTAAGAATAACAAAAATATTATTAATAGCAGCAAGTCTTATCATGTGCAAAATATTCAAAATAACCTTAATCATTATTTGAAGGCTTTAAGTTATATTGATAATAATTTAAGTTTGAAATTAAGTGCTATAAATAAAGAAATTAATGAAATTTATACGGATCAAATAATAAATATAAATGAAGTTATTAGTACATTAAAGAAAAGTTCTATGATTAATAATAACCAAATGTTGAACATTAATAGAACCGTAGTATTTAATGGAAACTATTATAACAATGAAAAAAATATTGCAGCTAGTAATAATGCAGTTAATAATTACATTTTTAACTTGAGTGAAAAAACAATAACTTCTATAAAAAACAATATCTTAAGCAATAATAATTTAAATAGAAGAAGCATGTCCAACTTTACTAACTTGAACTTAAGTTCAAAAGAAACGGAAATAAAGAATAACAATAATTTGTTTAACAAAGCTGTTGAAAATTATACTGGTGCTTTAAATAGTTATTCTTTAAACTTGGGTGGCAATATTAAATTTATAAGACATAGTCATATAAAGAATAATATCTTAAGGCAGAAGTTATTCAATAAAGTAAGTAATTATAGAGACATTAATCCGATATATGGTTCTATAAATAAAATCAGTTTACACTCAAGATTACTGAAAAATATAAATAAGTACGATGATAATTCTGGAGTGAATTCCAAAAATCTTTTTCATTTAGGAAATAGCAATTATAGTTACAATTTTGATTTACACAGGCGTTCAGTGATTTCAGAAAATGGTTTTGTTAATAATTTTAGCTTGAGCACAGAGTCATTGAAAAGCATAAAAGAGTATAATGAAGTTTTTAATGCTAATTATAACAACACTTTGCTTTTTAATAAGAGTAATTTAAATAATAATAGAAGTTTGTTCAAGTTTACTGAGAATAATTTATTTAGTACCACTAAAGCATCAAGAATTAATTCTGATTTATCATTTAATATTATTAATAAAATATTAAATGAAGATCAAAAATCAAAGAAGAATTTTCTGTTTAATAAGCAAACATACACAAATAATAATAGCTTTGAAATATCAAGTGGAAGCAACTCATTGAATAATTCTTTTATATTAGAAACTAACAAAATTAATAGCAGTCATTTAACTAAATTAGCTTACTCAAATTTAGTTGAGAAAGTAATTGAAATAAATAATAACAGTAATTTGTTTAATAAAGATTTTGGAAATTATACTGATAATTTAAATCGTTATTATTTCAACTCAAGTAATTATATTCAATTTTTAAGTTATGCTTCTATAAAAAATCAAAGCATAAGTAAAAAAATACATAAGGAAATAAATGATTATAGAGAAGTTAATTATAAAGGCGGTAATGTTAATAAATTTGAATCTTTCTTATTTAATAATTTTATAAAAAATCATGTCATGAGCAAGGAATTAGTCAATGAAATAAATGATTATAGAAAAGCTGATTACAAGGGTTTAAAAGTAAATAGCTTTCAAGCTTTATACTTTAATACCTCCAGGACTAATAAAATATTACAACATGAATTTATGAGAAAAAATATAAGTCCAGTTATGGAGAGTTTATGGAGTAATATTTACAAATTTAATTATAGTACTACTATTAACAATGAAAAAATTTTGAATGAGAGAAACCTAGTAGATAGCGATAATGCAGTTAATAATTATATTTCTGACTTAAATAGAAATGTAATAATTTTAAAAAGTAAATTTGCAAATAATGTTAGCTTAGGTGCAGAAGCTTTGAAATGCATACATAAGTATAATGAAGGTTTGAAATTTTATTCTAAGAACAGTTTGTTTTTAAGCAATAGTAATTCAAATAGACTACTTTCTTTAAACTCAGTCCAAGAGGAAGTTAATAATTATAAAAATAATTTAAATACTAGTTCTGAGATTAATAAAGTGTTACAAGCAGATGTAACTACAAAAGAAATTAATCTGTTTAGGAAAGTTTTTGAAGATAATAATTATAACCCTAAATACAATAATATTTTTAATAATTATTCCTTTTACTTTGGTAATAATATTAAAAAAATTTTAAGCAATATTAATTCTGATTCGAATAGAAGTAAAAGTTCATATGACTTTTCTGGAAATAATGTATTGGATACTAATAAAGCTTCAAAAATTAATTCTAATTTATCATTTAATATTATTAATAAAATATTGAATGAAGAGAAAAAATCAAAGAAGAATTTTCTGTTTAATAATCAAACCTACTCAAATAATAATAGCTTTGAAATATCAAATAATAATAGAACTGAAATATTAAGTGGAAACAAATCATTGAATACTTATTTTATATTAGAAATAAGCAAAATTAATAGCAGTCATTTAAATAAATTAGCTTACTCAAATTTAGTTGAGAAAGTAATTGAAATAAATAATAACAATAATTTGTTTAATGAAGATTTTGGGAATTATACTGATAATTTAAATCGTTATTATTTTGAAGTTAGTAATAAGATTCAAGCTTTAAGTTATGCTTCTATAAAAAATCAGAGCATAAGTAAAAAAATACATAAGGAAATAAATGATTATAGAGAAGTTAATTATAGAGGCGGGAAGGTTAATAAATTTGAGTCTTTCTTATTTAATAATTTTATAAAAAATCATATTTTAAGCAGGGAATTATTCAATGAAATAAATGATTATAGAAAAGTTGATTATAAAGGCTTAAAAGTAAATAGATTTCAAGATTTATACTTTAATACCTCTAGGACTAATAAAATATTACAAAATGAATTAATTAGAAAAAATATAAGTCCAGTTATGGAGAGTTTATGGAGTAATATTTACAAATTTAATTATAGTACTACTATTAACAATGAAAAAAATTTAACTGAGAGAAACATAGTAGATAGCAATAGTGCAGTAAGTAATTCAAATAGACTACTTTCTTTAAACTCAGTCAAAAAGGAAGTTAATAATTATAAAAATAATTTAAATAATAGTTCTAAAATTAATAAAGTGTTACAAGCAGATGTAATTACAAAAGAAATTAATCTGTTTAGGCAAGTTTTTGAGAATAATAGTTATAAATCTAAATACAATAATATTTTAAATAATTATCCATTCAACTTTGGTAATAATATTAAAGAAATCTTAAGCAATAGTAATTTTGATTTGAATAGTAGTAGAAGTTCGTATGATTTTTCTTGGAACAATGTATGGAATACTAATAGAGCTTCAAAAATTAATTCTAATTTATCACTTAGTTTAGTTAATAAAATATTGAAGGAAGAGAAAAAATCAAAGAAGAATTTTCATTTTAATAAGCAAATATACTCAAATAATAATAGCTTTGAAATATCAAATAATAATATAACTGAAATATTAATGGGAAATAACTCATTGAATAATTCTTTTATATTAGAAACTAGCAAAATTAATAGCAGTCATTTAAATAAATTAGCTTACTCAAATTTAGTTGAGAAAGTAATTGATATAAATAATAACAATATTTTGTTTAATAAAGAGGTTGAAAATTATACTGATAATTTAAATAGATATTATTTTAATTCAAGTAACAATATTAAATTTTTAAGCTATACTTTTACTAAAAATCATAGCTTAAGTAAAAAGGTATTTAAGGAAATAACTAAGTATAGACAAGCTAGTTATAATGGTGGAAAAGTTAATAAATTTGAGTCCTTCTTATTTAATGATTTTATAAAAAATCATAGCTTAAGCAAGGAATTATTAAAAGAAATAAATGATTATACAAATAGGTTTCTTTTTTTAAACTCAGTCCAAAAGGAAGTTAATAATTATAAAAATAATTTTAATAATAGTTTTATGATAAATAAAGTATTACAAGCAGATGTAAATAAAAAAGAGATTGATCTATTTGTAGAAGTTTTTGGCGGTAATAGTGATAACTCACATTACAATAATATTTTAAATAATTATTCCTTGTACTTTGGCAAGAATATTAAAAAGTATTTAAACAATGCTAATTCAAATAGTAGTAAAAGTTTGTATGACTTTACTGGAAACAATATATTGAAAACAAATAAAACCTTAAAAATTAATTCAAATTTAGTATCTAATATCGTCAATAAAATATTAAATGAAGAACAAATATTGAATACGAATTTTCTTTTTGATATGCAAACAATATTAAAAACTAATAAAGCTGAAATATTAAATAAAAACTATCCTCCAAATAGTTATTCATTATTAAAGATTAGTAAAATCAGTAGCCAAGGGCAGGAGTATAAATGGTATTATTCACAATTGCTTGAAGATGGAAAGCAACATAATTATATTTCTAGAAATCAAATAGCAAATAATACGAATATAATTCAGGATATTATACTGAAAAGTTTAATTTTGAATAAACCTATATTTAAAGCTGTAAATAATGAAAATACCAATAACATAATAGATAGGAAATCATCATTTAATGATATTAATAAGATAACTAATGTAAGCAAAGCTTTCTTAGCGTATATGAAGTTTTCAGTCATTGATAAAAATACTTTTGATAGTGATTATTTTAGTTTTAAGAATACTAAATTATCAATAAATAAAAATTTATTCAATGATTTAGGAGCTTTTCATAAACTATATAATTCAGAAATTTTTCATAGTATGACTAATAATAATCACATAAAAGTAAATAAGCTAGGAAGCAATGCAAATTTATATGATATGGTTGTACTCAAAAATCAAATTTCAAGGACAGTTCATTTTAATAATGAAAAAAGATTATTAAATAAAATTGGAGCTTTAAATCAGAATTTATATGAACATAAAAGGAATGATTTCCAAGCAGACTTTAATAATGATTATGTTGGCTATAATAGGAAAAAATCATATGAGAGTAATAGTGAAATATTTGAAGAAACCTACAAGAATAAGGTAAATATAAATCATAAAAGAGTACAGCAGGCTAATGTCTTAAAAGAAGAGAAAATTACAGATATAAAGAGAGAACAAGATAGAGAGCATATCATAGAAGAGAACATGAAACGATTTATAAATGAAACCGTGGAAATATTAATAGAAGATAAATTTAAAAAACAGGATAGAGAAAAAATAAATGAAGATAAGCAAATAGAGAATATATCAAATAAAGTAATAGAAAAAATTGATAGACAGTTAAAGTATGAAAAAAGAAGACGTGGACTCATATAACAGGAGGTGAATTCCATGGCACTTACAAAAGCAGTTATAGAAGTAGAATTTGTAGAAGGTTCAAAGGAAGTAATACCTGTAATGTTTAATCCAAGTGAATATAAAATAAGCAAGCAGGTAAATTATAATAATAATGATGTGAAAAGAAGTAGAAGTAAAGTAACCACATATAAGAATGGAAATCCTAGAACTTTATCTGTTGAGTTATTTTATGATATGGATTCATCTTATGAATTAAAAAATGGAGTACATGAAGATGGAGTTAAAGAATATACAGATAAAATAATGCAGTTAACAATTTTTGGGGGGAAGGAAAAAAAACCACCAGTATGCAGTTTTAAATGGGGAAACTTGATTTTTACGGGATTTGTAACTTCTGTAGATGAAAGTTTTACTAGGTTTAACAGTCAAGGGGTACCAATAAGGGCAGTTATAAATTTATCAATGATGGAAAAATGCGATGAAAATAGTAATTCACAAAGCGATAGTCAAGATTTAGAAGGAACTTTGAATGATTTATACGATATGATGGAAGCTTCAATGAATTGGAGAGAAATAGCTTCTAATCTAGATCTGATAAATCCAAGAAAAGCATTTTAAAATCAAAAGAAGTATAGAAATAGAAGGGGTGTGATTAATATAAGTGGCGATTCAAATGATGATTATAGTAAATTTCAAGAAAAATATAATAATTTTTTGATGCCCTCGTATGAGATAAAAATTGATGGAGAAATAATTACACCTGAAGAATTTCCTATTACGAATATAAGTGTTAGTTTATCTGTTAAAGGAAAGGCTGGTGCAGCAAGTTTTTCTGTAAGCAATTGTTATAGCTTAAGTGAAAAGAGCTTTAAACAAAACATAAAAACTGTGCTTAAGCTTGGGAGCATAGCTAAGATATCTCTTGGATATAGTGATACAAATCAAGAATTATTTTCAGGATACATAGATTCAATATCTTATGAATTTGATGATGAACCCCAAATTAATGTAAATTGCTTGGATGTTATGGCAATACTCATGAAAAACAAAGTTGAGGAAAGAAAGCTTCCAGAGAAATCTCCTCAAGAAGTTATTAAGGATATATTCAATAAATATACTACTTTTATACAAACTAGTCAGATTGATGAACTTCAAGCTATAGATAATCAAATAGTTCAAAATGGAGATGATTATAAATTTATTGCGGATATTGCTAAGAAGAATAATTATGATTTTTTTGCAGTAGGAGAAAAGGTATATGTTTCTAATTTGAAAAGTAATAAAGAGGTCGCTGCTACTATTTCTTATGGAGTAAATGTAATACATTTTATAAGGGAATTTAGATTAAAAAAAGTCGAAGTAACAGCTTATGGTAAAGATGATAAACAAAATGAAACAATTAGTGAAAGTGTCACCAGTGAAACGGATTATCCTTATATAAATAGTGGGTGGAAGGATTTTGAGAAAAAGGTTATTCGATCACCTCAAATAGATAATAGCGATAAAGCTAAAAAAATAGCTTCTAATGAAGCAAATAAAATGATAGATGATAGCTATTCTTCAAATATAGATAGTATAGGCCTTCCAGAATTAATTCCAGGAAAATATGTGACGCTTAAGGATTTTGATACTGATATTGATGGAACCTTTTATATTACAGATGCAGATCATAATTTTAGTCCTGGTCATTACACTGTTTTATTAAATATAAGCAATTAACAATAAAAGGAGGTGGAATATATGCCAATGGATGGCGTATTTGATGGATTTTTTGAAGTAGAACCAGAAGAAAATAATGAATTTACTATAGCTACTGGTACTATAAAAGAAATATATAATGATAAAATGCCAGGAAAAGTAAAGGTTGAAATATCAATGGTTGATGGAAGCGTAAATGTTACTGACTGGATAAGAGTTGCGGCTCCTTATGGAGGAAAAGATAAAGGTATGTACTTTCAGCCTGATATAGGAGATGAAGTTGTTATAGCCTTTGAACGAGGTTATTTAGAAAAGCCAATAGTAATTGGCGTGTTATGGAATGATAATAATGCAATTCCAGTAAATCCAGTTGAAGAAAATAATAATATAAAAAAGATAAAAACCCGTGGAGGTCATGAAATCATATTCGATGACACAAAAGATAAAGAAAAAATTAATATAATTACTCCAAAGAAAAGTGAGATATGTATAGATGATGAAAATGCAAAAATTACGATTACTGCAAAGGGTGATAATGGAGATAACATAATAAAGCTTGACAGTAAGAGTGGTGAAATAACTATACAAGGAAAAAAGAAAATAATTTTAGAAGCTGGCTCAAATAATAAACTTTCTATGGATGGAGAGGCTGGAAGCATAAAATTGGAATGTACTGATATTAGCCTTGAAGCAACTAGCAGTGTAAAAATAAAAGGAAGCTCTATATCTGCAGAAGCTCCACAAATCAGCTATAAAGCTTCAGGAACTTTAAGTTTAGAGTCTACTGGAAATACATCATTAAAAGGAACTATAGTTAAAATCAATTGATGGATGTGATGAAATATGATTGGAAGTAATAAAAAAGCTGTTGGATGGAAATTCCCTGTAAAGGTAAATCCTAAAACAGGCCGTATCGAAACAGGATCATATAGAGACAATATAAAGGATTCTATAAGAATAATCCTAATGACAAAAAAAGGTGAAAGAAAAATGAATCCAGAGTTTGGCTGTAATATACATGAATATATGTTTGATGTAATCAATATTACAACCTTAAAACAAATCGAAATGGAAGTAGAAAAAGCAATAAGGACTTGGGAGTACAGGATAAATGAATTAGAAATACATGCAGAAGAAAGTCGTGAAGAGTTAGGGAGGATAATAATAAATATAGCATATACCATTAAAAATGATTTTGGAGTAGAAAAAATGGAATATGTTTATGAAACAAAGAATTGATTAAAGAGGTGAATTTTATATGAAATATCCGCATATTGACAAAAGGACAAAAGAAGATTTACTAGATTATATAAAAAAGACAGCACAATATTATTCAGAAGAATGGCGTTTTAATGAAGAAGATATGGATATGGGAAGTGTGCTAGCTACTATTTTTGTCAATATGTTTAAAGATACTATAGATAGATTTAATGAAGTTCCATATAAAAATTTTATTACTTTTCTAAATGTAATAAATGCAAAGCTATTACCTTCAATATCTGCTAAAGGCTATATAACCTTTAATCTTGTAAAGGGTATAAATGAAGGAGTAATGGTTAAAAAAGGTGAGAAGCTTAGTGCAAAAGCTGATAATTCAGAAAGGATAATATTCCAGACAGAAAAAAATATTTATGTTACTCCAGCAAAAATAAATTACATTTTTAACAGCAGTTTTAGGAAGGATTCTATAATCAAAATTTATGATTATGAGGAAGAAGGCAAAAGTTTATTAAATTTATTTAGTACTAAGGGAGAAAATCTACAAAGACACGAGATTATAATTCAGCATAAAGAAGTACTTAATTTAAGAAAAAAGGGCCAAATAGAAATTTTCCTTGATGTTAAAGAAGGGCAAGCCCAAAATAAGACCCTTGAAATCTTAAGCAGTATGGCAAGCTGGAGTTATCTTAATGGAAGGGACTATATTTCTTTAGAAAGTGTAATTAATAATGGAACTTCACTAATTATTAAAAGGGATTTCTCAGAAGTTGTGAGTAAAGAAGAAGAGATAAATAAAAATACTTTAGGAATATTAAAATGCAAAATAGATGATATTAAAGACTTCAAGACTTTAGCTGCAGATAAAATAACCTTGAAATCCAATGAAAAGGATTTGCTTCCAGATATAATATTTTGCAAGGATTTAGAAGGGGAAAATAAAGGTCTTTATCCTTTTGGCGAAAGATTTTCAGTTTATGATGATTTCTATATATCCTCTAAAGAAGCATTTTTGAAAAAGCAGGCTCATATAACTATAAGCTTTAATATGAAATTTATTAAAGTACCAATAGAAACTTTCACAGAGGAGCTTGATATAGACTGGAAATATATTATGAAAAAATCGGCCTTTAAAAAGCCAGAAGAATATGAAATCTCAATTGCTGAAGTCATCTGGGAATATTGGAATGGATTAGGCTGGGCAAAATTGAAAACAGATATGGATTATAGTAAAGTTTTTAGTTTTGAAGAGGATTATCAAATAAGAAGAGTCAAACTTCAATTTATTTGTCCAGATAACATAAAAGAGTCAATAGTACATGCCTATGAGGGTGTATTCATAAGAGCAAGAGTATTAAGGGTGAATAATCAGTTTCGTATACATGGTTATTATATTGCACCATATATTGAGCAAATAAGAATCGATTATGAATACTTAAATGAAATGCTTCCAGAAGAAATTAAGACCTTAAACAATATGGTTAATAAGACTTATGGATCCAATTATTTAGATAATGAAGATGAAAAGATAACAATATTTGAAAGAGCTGAAATAGAAAATAATATATGTTATTTTGCATTTGATAAAAAAATTGAAGGATCACCTATAAGAATATTATTTCAAACAGATATAATTTTACCAATAGAAAGACCTATTCTTATTTGGGAATATTGGAATGGTAAGAAATGGAGAAGGTTAAGTGTTGTTGATGAAACTGAAAGTATGCGGAAAAGTGGAATAGTGTCCTTTTCAGGAGAAGCTGATTTTGAAAAGAAAACTTTATTTAATAAAGATATGTATTGGATAAGAATTTATAATTCAAAAGGTGAATATGAAGCAGACAAGCTCGTACTTCCAGTAATAAAAGATATTTTTATAAATACTGTTCAAATAGTTCAAGAGGATTCTAAGGCAGAAGAACTTTTTTCAATAGATGCATATGAAAAAAATAAAACCTTAAAGCTTGTACATAAAAATATTAATAGAGCTGAAGTTTGGGTAAATGAACATGGAGAAATTTCAAAGGAAGAAATATTGAATTTATCAAAAAACAATAGAAAGATCATAAGAAATGAAATAGGTGAAATTGAAGAAGTCTGGGTTAAATGGGAAGAAGCTGAGGACTTAATACTAGCAAATAAAAATGATAGATGTTTTTTGATAGATAAAAATAATGGACAAATATCCTTTGGAGATGGAATTAATGGAAAGATACCAAGGAGCAATAAACGGGAAACCATAAAGGTTATCTATAGTGTTGGAGGAGGAGAAAAAGGAAACCTTGCAGCAGGGCAAATAAAAGACATGGAGCGCTCAATTGGATATATTAATAAAACATTTAATCCAATAGCAGCTGGTGGTGGATCTGATATTGAAAATATAGATGATGCTGTAAAGCGTATTCCTCTTATATTAAAAAATAGAAATAGAGCTGTAACATGTGAGGATTACGAAAATATTGTAAGAGAAGGATGTAGAAATATTTCTAAGGTTAAATGCTTTTATGGGTTAAATAATAAGGGCGAAAGGGAGCCCGGAGATGTAACTATTGTAATGCTGCCAAAGGTAAGTTTTGAGGATAGTGTATATTTTGATCAATTAAGAAGTCAGGTTAAGTCATATTTAAATGATAGAAATTTGAGTTTTTTAAATAAGAAAAACAAGGTGAATATTATTCCAGCTTGTTTTATAAATATATCTGTAATGGTAGAAGTGGAAGCAGAGGATATGGATATGAGCTTCAGTTTGAAGCAGGAAATAGAAGATGCGCTCATAGCTTTTATTGACCCGATGAAGGGGAATTTCAATAAAAAAGGCTGGGAGATTGGAGAGTTTCCAGTAAGAGAAAAAATAATAAATTGTTTGAAAAATATAGATGGAGTTAAAAGAATATCAAAGGTTATTATATCTGCAAGCACAAATAATGAAGGGAAAATTGAAGATATAGATATTAAGAACTTTAAAAGAAGAATTTTTGGAATTCCAGTAAATGGTGTTCATAAAATTGAATTAATAGGTGAAAACCTATTATAGTTTGAAAAACCTTAAGGAAGGAGGAGTATTAATTGCTACCATCAAAAAATTTAGATGATCTTCGTTACAAGGATATGGTTGAAAATGCAAAAAAAATGATTTCTGGATTAACCAATGAATGGATTAATACCTCAAGTTCTGATCCAGGAATTACTTTTATAGAATTATTTGCTTGGCTATTAGAAATGCAGCAATACTATTTAAATAACATAAGTATAAAAAATAAATATAAATATTTAAAGCTTTTAGGAGAAAAGGTAGAGTTTAATAGGCCTTCAAATGTTATTATAACCTTGAAAAATGTAAGGGAAGAATTCAAACTTCCAGCTAAATGCAAATTTGCAGCAGGAAATATAATATTTGAGACAGAAAGAGAGATGAAATTATATCCAATAAAGATAAAGGATTTTTTTACAACAGAAGATAATGTTGTGATTAATGCACGAGAAAAGAACTGGAAAGATCAATAT
Source organism: Clostridiaceae bacterium (assembly GCA_029256485.1). The sequence goes on along the minus strand of JAQSXU010000029.1, from coordinate 12,330 downwards.
TATATCTTTGGAAGAAGTGCAAAGGAAGGAAATATCTTTAATATATGCTTTGATGCTCCTTTTCCAATAAATACAGATATAGATATTCTAGTAAATATTTTTAATGATTATACTGTAAAAAGAAATCCCATCGATGAAGAAAATAATTTTATTCATTTAGCAGAAATTGAATGGGAATATTATACAGAAAATGGCTGGGAGAAAATAGAAAGTATTAAAGACACCACTTTGGAATTTATTAAATCAGGAAAAATCACTTTTAATTTAAAGAAGCCCATGGAACTAAGTCAAGATAATTCATCCTATATGATACGTGCAATATTAAAGGAAACTTCTTATGATGTTCCACCAATCTTTAAATTTATTCAGATAAATTCAATAAAGTTAATACAAAGAAATACCTTAGCTGAAACTACAGAATTTCAAGTATCAAAGGATAACCCTCAAATAGAATTATTCAATTATTTGTCCTTGTGTGGAAAAGTTGAGGTTTACATAAAGCGAAAAGAGGGTTTGTTTGAAACAGTAAGTAATTACAATAGTTTTGAGAAAGAAAATAAACGAGTAATTGAGTTAAATAAAATTTTTGAAATCGAAAAACAGCCAGAAAAATTGACGATCATAGTAGCTTCATATGATAAAAATTTTTACTTGAAAAAAGATATGGGAAAGACAGATGGATTTCCAGATTTTTTTATACCTTTGATCTTGGAAGAAATCTATTATAAAGATTTTGAAATATGGATTTCAAAAGGCTTTGATTCCAATATTTACGAAAAGTGGAGTAAATGTGAAGATCTATATATTCAAAGCTGTGAGGCAAAAAGCTATTGCCTTGATTTAGATAACAAAAAGTTGTCCTTTGGTGATGGTATAAATGGAGGGATTCCAGAAGGAAACATTATTGTAACTGGTTTTTCACAAACAAAAGCTAATGAAGGAAATGTGCGAGCAAGGGAAATAAATAAATTGCTAATGAAAAAATGTAAGGGGATATCAGTCACCAATTATGATTCTTCTTCTGGAGGGAAACGGGCTCCTACTATTGAAGAGTGCTTTAAAAATGCAAGAAATAAATTAAAAAGGGTGACACGTGCAGTTACAGATGAAGATTATAAATATATAGTTAAAGCTACTCCAGGACTTATGATAAAAAATGCAAAAGTAATGATTTCAAATGAGCAAAATAATATTTTTTATAATAGCAATCCAAATACCACATACATAGTAGTAGAAAGCTACAAGAGAAGCTTTGATGGTATACAAAAACTAAGCAGACCTTATATAGAAAATATTAAAAATAACCTTAATAAATATAGACTTATAACCACTGAAATAGAGATAGTTTCACCAGAATATATATACATAGATGTTGAAGGGGAAATTGTGATTGATTCATATTTTAAGGAAGCTAAAAAAGTTATAAAAGAAGTTTTATTTAATTATTTTAACAATGAAAAATGGGATTTTGGAAAAGGTGTGATTTATAGTGATTTGTATGGATTAATAGACATGATACCATCTGTAAAGCAGATTTCTTCATTGTCAATAAACTTTAATGGAAGAGGCGCCAAGAAAAATGAAACTTTGGATATAAATATTCCTTTAAATGGGATAATCGTTCTTAGAAGCTGTGAAATAAGTGTTTCTGATGATTAGAGGTGAAAAAAATGAATTATAAAGATCCTACGTACTATATTTTGAATAAAAAAAAGGATTTTGAAATAGGATATCTTCACAATATAAAAATAACTGATAATAAGATAAAAGTAGAAGATAATCATAAAGGAAAAGGAGTATTTATTTCTGATATATATGATAGCCATGAGATAAAAACTGTGTGGAATAGAATGGTCATGGAGCAATATGGAGATGGACTTGTGAAGTTTACATATTATGCTTGTGATGAACCTGGCGCCATAAAAGAAAAGTTGAAAAGTGAAACTGTAACTTTAAAAGAAATAGAAGCTCTTATTAAAGAATTTCAAGTGAAAACTGTAGTAAATGCCTTTGATATTATGCTTAATGATGCAGTTGGACGTTATTTTTGGTTTAAAATTGAAATTTTAAACTTAAAAGAAGAGGAAGCTGTCATAAAAAGTATAAGAATAGAATTTGCAATACAGTCGTTCTTGAGATATTTACCAGAAATATACCAAGAAGATTATGAAAGTAGAAAATTTTTAGAAGGCTTTTTAGGTATATTTCAATCCTTATATATGGATCTTGAAAAGAAAATAGATAAAATTTCATCATATTTTGATCCAGATATTGCAGACAGAGAATTTTTGGATTGGTTATGCAATTGGATAAAAATTGAAAATGCTTATATTTGGGATGAAAATAAATTGAGGTATCTTTTAAAAAATGCTGTGAAATTCTATGAAAAGATAGGAACCGCTAAAGGTATAAGTGACATAGTTCAATTATATGCTTCTGAAAAACCTTATATTATAGAATACTATAATATTAAGAAATTTTCTGATATTAAGTCTAAATACGAGGAATTAAAAAGGCTTTATACTGAGAACCCTTATGAATTTATTGTGCTGTTAAGTGAAAAGAGCATACCTACAGAAAAGGAATATAAAGAGGTGTATAAATTAATAAGCGAGTTTAAACCAGCACATACAGAATTTAAATTAGTAATTTTAAAAGAAAATATATTTCTTGGTGGGCATTCATATTTAGGAATAAACAGCTATTTATCAAAAACAAGTAATATGCAGTTAAATGGCTCATCAAAAATTCCATTTATAAAGCTTGAGTAGAAAGTGGGAGGGATTATTAGTGAAAAATACAAGGTATTTTCCTTTTGAGAGAAACAAATATTTTTATGGGAAAATTTTAAGTGTAGATGATTTTGAAAGTGAGCAGAGGTATAACAATAATAAGAGACGAACTATAAATAAAATGCTTCATGGTACTGGAGTTGTATGTGGTTTAAATGTAATTAATATTGGAGATGATTCTATATCAATAGAAAATGGACTAGCATTGGATAATGGAGGCCGGGAAATACTTCTTGAAGCCCCTGTAATGAAGAAATTATCAATGTTTGATAGCTTTGATAATGATAAAAATGCTTCTGATAGCAGCTATGTATATTTATGTATTGAATATGAAGAGGAAGAAAAGGAACTTGTCCATTCGATTGAAGGAAATTTAGAAGGAGGCAATAGTAATGGTAAGTTTAACAAATACAAAGAAAGCTGCAGATTATATTTAGATTATTATGATCCAGAAGAGGAAATATCTGAAGCAGATGCTTTATATTTTCAAACTTTAAAATTATATGAGAATAGTGGCTTGATAATAAAACAGGTTTTGCCTAAGTTTGTTAAAACAGGAGAAACCTTTAATTTAGATATTATTATAGAAAAAATAAGTTTGTCAGCAGATATTTTATTAGATTATGAAATAGGTTTAGAGTGTTTAAAATACCATAATAATGAAAAAGTAAAAATTTCATTTGATGAAAGTAAAGTTAAACGAAGTAACAGATATGTTTTAAGTTATAAAATAACAGCAAAAGACGTAGTTGATACAGATGGCAGCTGCATCATAAAGCCTGAAAATTTTAGTTTAAAAATAGGAAAAAATGATTGTAAGCTAAATGATAAAAAAGCACAAGAACTAAAAATTATTAAGGATAATATTAGTGAAAAAGTAATTCAAACCTATTTTTCGAAAAGCATGGATGATTATGTTAATTCAATTAGAGATAAAAAAATATATTTAGCGAAGATATCTTTAATAAAAGCTGGAAACACTTATGTTATAGATCATGTAGAAAATAATCCTTTTAATCAGAGAGTTTTTAATTCTGTATTATTGCAAGGTTTGAAAAAAACAGAAAAAGATGAAATAGAGAATTTAAAAAGCTTATGTCTAAAAAGTTTAAAGGATAAAGCTTTAATTAATGATAAAAGCCAAGAGACTTGTAAAGAGTTGCCTTTAGATATTAAAAGCGGAGTTGAAAAAATAGAGGTGATAAGTGGAAAAACAGGAGAGGTTGTCTTTTCAAAAGAAATCACTCATGGAATAGGACTTGGAAATGTGTACATAACATTAGGAATAGATATTGAAAACAAGAATGAAATTCTTTTTGGTGACTTTAATGTATTTGAGGAAAAAATGGTGTTGCCAGCAGCAAAAGCTTATAAAGATAAAGGAACTATGGTAATTGGAATCAAGCTTTTACAGGATATAAAAAATCAAAGTTTCAATATTAGATGGATGGTTTATAGAGATGCAAAGGAGCGCACAAAAGATGTGACTGAGATAACTATGAGCATAAAGCCTGATATGTGTGATATTAATGTCCTTGAAACTATATACCTTGAGGCAGTTTCTACTGGCCTTTCTGATAATAGATGTTCGTGGAAGGTTAAAGAAAAATTTGGAGGAGAAATTGATTCAAATGGAAAATATACAGCACCAAGTATTCCAGGTATTTATGAAATAGTTGCAAAGAGTATTGAAAATCCAGAAGTTGAAGCTTCTACATTTGTTATTGTAAGAGAGGATGAAAAATAAAGGGGTGGTAAATGTGGATATGCAGCTTAAGTATGATTCTATGGAAATTGTAAAAAAGGTGTATGATAATGGGTCATACGAAGTAAATATATGCCGCAGTTACAATGATGATAAAGCCTTATATACGGTTATTTGTCTAAAAGAAGTGGAGTTATTTAAAGAGGAAATTAAGTTTTTTTCAAAACTTAGAGAGAAAAAGAGATTTACAGATTTTGTAGCTTGCTATGGTAAAAACTCATTTGTATATATTTGGTTTATATATCGTGAGGAAGCTCCGATTTTCTTGGAAGAAATGTATGAGAAAAGTGTTATTGAAAGGGCAGATTATATAAAAGCAATCTTATCATATATTGTTGTAGCGGATATACCAGAAATTATGCTTTATGACCTTCTAGCTAAGGAAAATATAAATAGGGATAAAAGTGAAAGAGTGTATTTCAATTATTTCTTAACCAGTCTAGAAAGATACAGTTTTTATGGAGAGAAAAGGTACATGACAAAGCTAAGTAATATGCTTCGAGAACTTTTTAATGAAGAAATTATTGATGATAAATTACCTAGAATAACTCTTATAATAGATAAACTAAAAAGCCAAGTTTATTCAGAGGCTATGGAAATATATTTGGATTTTGTTTCATTATATGATGATTTTAATTTATGTAAAGAAACAGAAATTAACAAAAAATTCACCTTAATTAAGAAAGTTGAAAAGATTTTAATAAAGCTGAAGGAAAAGTTTGGACTAGCAATAGTTACGATAATACTTTCGGTGGCAGTTTCAGCCTTAATCGTAATAGCTACAGCTGAAAAACAGCCTAAAAATATAAGCACAATAGATAAAATAGGTACGCGGCAAATGAAATAAAGGGCAGAGGGGAGTAAAAGGGAATGTTAAAAAAAATATTAGAAAAAACAATAAAAACTATGACAAAGGCTATTTCTAAAAAACCATTAGCCTTGAATGATTATGTTCCCTTTAAAAAGCATTATATAGCAAAAAAGATTATAAGCTTTGCTATTGTACTATTGGTAGCTTTGATTACAGTTTCTATTCGTGTTGTTTATCCAAAGGTTATAAATTTTTTTAAAGAGCCTGTTGCTGTGATAAATTCTAAAGAAATGTCTGATTTTACTGGAGAAAAAATAAGACTTTTAGATAAAAAGGGTGGGAGTGTAATTTATGATGGGGAAATAAAAGATGGAACTATTACAGGAAAAGGAATTTTGTATGCTCCAAATGGAATAAAAATGTATGAAGGAGAATTTTCTTCAAATGAATATAATGGAGCTGGAGTTTTATATTATTCTGATGGAACTGTAAGATACAAGGGCGATTTTAAGGACAATTTATATGAAGGACAGGGGCAGGAATTTGATGCTGTTAATAATTTAATATATGAAGGAGAATTTTCAAAAGATAAATATAATGGAGAGGGTACGCTATATAGAAATAAAGAAATACTAGGCAAAGGTACGTTTAAAGAGGGGAAATTCATGACAGGCATTGGGAAAACCTATAATAACGATGGGGTACTGATCTATGATGGAAATTTTAAAGATGGCTTAAAAGAGGGTGAAGGAAAAGAATATGACAAAAAGGGCATGGTAATTTATGAAGGAAATTTTTCTAATGATAAGTATGATGGATTAGGGACCTTTTATAGTAGGAATGAAGAAAATTCTGAAGATAAAAAGGAAACAGATGAATCAAATACTGAAGCACAAGTTGATGAAGGTCTAACAGAACAGGAGCTAGAGGATAAATCTTTTGATATAGCAAAGCCTAAGGACATTTATGAAGGAGAATTTGTCAAAGGAGAGTATTCTGGAAATGGAATAATTTATGATTTTAATAAAGATGGAGAAAAGCAAAAGGTATATGAGGGAATGTTTAAGGATAGTCAGTATAGTGGAAAAGGGAGATTATATGATGATAACGCAAATCTAATTTACAATGGAGAGTTTCAATTAGGCAAATACGAAGGGACAGGCCTTTTATATAATTCTAATAATATAAAAATTTATAAAGGTGAATTTATAAATGGATTGTATGATGGGAAAGGTCAAGAGTTTGATGGAACTAATGGTGCTTTAATTTATGAAGGTGAATTTACTTCAAATAAGCATAATGGCAATGGAAAATTATATGATGCAGCAACAGGAAAATTGATTTTTGAAGGAATATTTGTAAATAATAACTACACTAATGAAAGCAAGAGCAAGGGGGTGAAGAAGTGAATCAATATACAGTTATTTCGGATGTAAGTGATTATATATGTAGACTTTTAAAAGAAAATATGACGCCTGAACCTATTTTAAATAAAGACTCTATAGGTTTGTGTACACCAAGTGATAAAGGAGATTTATCCTTAGGAATATTTTTATATGATATAAAAAAAAGCAAGGAAGTAGTAAGATGCAATACTATGATTAATATGGGAATGAAGGTTCAGAAATATCCTCCTGAAATTGTTAATTTATATTATATGATAACTGCGTATTCTAACACAGAATTAAGGAGTAAGTATTTTGATGAGCAAAAGATTCTTGGAAAAGCAATTCAAGTTTTAGTAGACAACCCCATTATTAGAATGGATAATATTGCTAGCTTACCAGAAGCTATAATATCTGAAGCTAAAATTCAATTATTAGATTTAAACTTTGAAGATAAATTTAAGATTTGGAACGGACAAAATATACCTTATAAACTATCCTTATGCTTTAAAGTATATCCAATTGAAATTCAATCAACAAGGATTAAGACAACGCAGAGAGTTATTGAAACAATATCCGAAGTGGAAGAGAAAAAATAAATTTAAGCTGGGAGTTTTTTATGTGATAAAAAAAGTTTCTTTAGTTGTAATTCCAATAGATGATTTTACTGATGAAATAATAACAAAAGAACATGTAGCTTTAAAAGTTAATGGAATGAATAAGGATATTATAAAAAAACAAGAGGGTTTCTTAATAATAACCAATTTGGAAGAGACTCAAATTAAACTAAGTATTTCTGCATATTCCTTCATGCCAGTAGAACTTAATGTTAATTTAGCTGAAATAGATAGATTAAATCCAATACTAAGGGTTAGTTTAAAGCCAAATGAAAAATATAATTTCAGTTCTGAAGTTACATGTATAAAGGGAGAAACTGTACCTGAAACTGAAATATTAATTATAAATGTTAATAAAGAAAATACTTTTAGGCTTCTTGAAGATATTAATGTAAATTCAAAAAATATAAAAATATACAATCCATTAAATATAAACCTAGAAAAAAGCAAAATAGTTTTTAAAGAAGATACAGAAGAATATGAGTACAATGAAATTTTAGAATTTGATATTCATGAAAAGCGATATCTTTTAAAACAGGATATTTTAAAAGAGCATAAAAAAGAAAATACAAAGGTTATTAAGGCTGAATTAGTAAGGGCCGATGAAAATGGAAGCTTTTTTATACCTTTAAAAAATATAAATAGTAAGGTGTATTTAAAAACAGAAGATGAGGTATTACATAATGTAGTTTTAGAAAAGGGAAGAGTTAATTTTATTAAACTTAATTAGGTAAAAAGGGGGATAAAAATGGGGTTTTGTGTATGTGGAGGAGCAGCTATTTCTTGTACCTTTGGTCTAGCACCTTCGATTTTAAATGTACTGCCACTAAATAAGGTGGTCACAACTCAAGCTATTGCAAATATTATGGACAACAAGCCTATTATAAATATAATGCCTTTTGGTATGTGCCAAAGTCTTGCTAATCCAACAGTAGCATCTGCAACCTCTGCAGCTCTTGGTGTATTGACACCTATGCCTTGTATACCAGTTATAGCAGGACCATGGGCTCCGGGAAGTCCAACTGTTTTAATAGCAAATTATCCAGCACTTAATAATGCATCAAAGCTTATGTGTTCATATGGAGGAGTAATTCAGTTTTCAAATCCTGGGCAGATGAATATACAAATTCCATAAGGATTTTAAGGATTTTTGGAGGTGAGTACGTGAAAAATAAAAAATACATATTCCTAGTGTTTTTTATAATTGCAACATTTATATTAAGTATGCTTTACTTGAATTTATCAAAAAATAACAAAGATGAATTTATTGTTGAAATTGCATTTGATAATTCTGGAAATGCATATACATTATCATATGATGAAAAATATATGTATCTAAAAAAGGTAAATAAAGATCAAGAAATTGAGTGGTGTAATAAAGAGCCTTTGTCAGAGGGATATGAAGTGACTGGAAAGAGTAATATTGTAGTAACTCCAGAGGGAAAAGCAATAACTTATACATATATATATAATTCTCAAACTTATAAAAAAGTTAGTGAGCAAATATACATTTATTCAGAAGATGGAAGTAAAAAGACACTTTTATTAAATGATACAATGGATGCTGGCAAAAATTATGCGAGTTTTTTTTCAATGAATTACAATAATGGAGCTTTATATTATTCTCAAGAGATGGAAAATGAACCTCATGGGAAACAAGTAGCGGATGTTAAGAAAATAGATTTAGATAACCTAGAGAAAATAAAGGAACCAGAACTAATAAAAACCTTTGATTATGATGCTGACATAGGAATTCTTAAAATAATATGTATGAAGGATGGGAGCATAATTTTTTCTACCTTTAATTCAGATATATTTATGGTTAAAGCTGGAGCTTATAAGCAAATTTATTCATCAAAACAGACAAATAAGGAAGGAAAAATAGAGTATCATAAGATTACTAATTTAGCCTATGATGATGATAATATTTATTTCCTTGATACTTTAAAAAATCAAGTACTGACTTGGAATGTCAAACAAGAAAGTCTCAAACTAATTTATGATAACAAAATATTAAATAGTTTAGGCATGGATTATGGGGAAATAGATAGAGTTAAATTTATAGATAGTAATAAATTTTATGCAATTTTTAGCAATAATAAAGCAAAAAATAATGAAATTGCTATTTATGATAATGGACAAGTCACTAAGTATGAGAAGGTAGCTTATTCAGTTAAATACCTTGTATCAGAAGCTTTGAAGTTAGAAGGAATAATAATATTAATTGTAGGAAGCTTATTCTTGGTAATATATGCTATAAGAAAATGGACAAATAGTAAACTAACAGTAAGCTTAAAGCAAATTCTCATAGTAATACCAGTTATAAGTTTTAGCTTAATATTTATGGTACAGAAATGTGACAACATATTAAAAGGTATTGTAGAAAGTCAATTTCTTGAGCAGATATATCAGATAAGTTGTGATAAATTGCAACTTATAAGTGGAGAAAACGTAAAAAGTATAGATTGGAATTTTCCATATAATGATAAAAATTATCTTAAGTTAAAAGAACAACTGGATTTTTCAGAAAATAATTATAAAGAGGATAACCTAGATACAAATATAAATGGAACTCACAATTCCTTGTATGCAGTTGTATATCCAGTTCGTGGGGGGAATATTTATTCGGGAATATGCAGCTATAATTACGTTAATATTCCTATAGATCTGATTTATAATGACAATGATATGCTAAAATATAAAAACTGTATGGAGAAGAAGGAATTTGTGTATACAAGTTTAAAAGATTTTGAGGGAGAATGGATTGAAGTACTTTCGCCTATATTAGATAATGATGGAAATGTTGCAGCTATATTGGAAATAGGAATTAGTAAGCAGGGATTTATAAATAATATGATATCTAATAACTTAAAAGAAATATTGGCTACAAATTCTGTTATAAGTATTATTACAATATTAGTATTATTAATGGGATTACATTTTTTATTAAAGCCATTAAAGAGATTAAAAGAGGGTGTTTTAAATATTCAAAATGGAAATCTTGGAACTCATGTTAAAATTACAGGTAATGATGAAATAAGTGATATTTCTAAAGTATTTAACATTATGTCTGATAATCTTAAAAATGAAATGGACAAATTAACTAAAATAAATGAAGCTTATTATAGGTTTGTGCCTCAACAAATGTTTGAGTTATTAAATAAAAAAGATGTACTAGATATTAATATAGGAGATCAAATGAAAATTGAAATTGTGTTAATGTGCATGACCACAAATAACTTCAATGTTTTAACAGATAAGTTTTCTTCGAAAGATACCTTTCAACTCATAAATAAAATTTTTGGTGTTATATCAAAAAAGATATATGAGTGCAATGGAGTTATTGAGCGATATAATAATTCTGGTTTAATATCGCTTTATGAAAATGGAAGTGCTGATGGGATAAAATGTGCAATAAAAATAAAAGATACCATTAAAAAGTTTGATGATAAGATTCTTTCAAAGGCTGATATTGGTTTTTTTATAGATAAACAAGAGATAATGGTGGGAATAATAGGAGGGCACAATAGAATAAGTGCTTCCGCAGTATCAGATTATTTGGGGATAATGGAAAATTTAAATACGTTTGGGAAAAAGTTTGGCAGTAGCATATTGGTAACGGAGAAAGCAATGAAGGAAGTAGTAGATTGCAGTGAAAAGTATAACTTTAGAAAAATTGGAGGAATAAAATACAAAAAGCAAATTATTACTATCTATGACTTTTTTGATGGTGATTTGAATGAAATTATTAATTTAAAAGAGCAGACAAAAGAAGCTTTTGAAAAAGGTGTAGAGTACTATACAAATAAAGATTTTTATAATGCAAGAAGATGCTTTATAGAAGTATTAAAGGTTTATCAAAGTGATAAAGCTGCAAAGGAATATTTAATCCTTTGTGATGAATATTACAAGCGAACAGATACAAAGAATATAGAAATTTATATTGAAGCTTTATAGTATTTGGAATGATCTATTAACCCTAGTAGATCATTCTTTTTTTGTTTTAAGTAAATAACTTATGGGTTATAATAAAAATAAATAATGCCCAATTGAGAAGTAGGGGATTGTAACAATTCTCAATTATTAAAGAAGGAGAGGCTAGTAATGCTATTTAAAAGAACAAAATTTTATAACGATTTTAATCCTGCTCCGGATAAAAATAAATTAATCATTTTAACTAAAAAGTTGTTGCCTGACATGGTTTTTAATATGGCAAGTTTAGAAGGAAATCCTTTTACATACCCAGAAGTTCAAACTCTTTTAGAAGGAATAACTATTGGCGGTCACAAATTAAGTGATGAACAACAAGTTTTAAGAATAAGAGATGGTTGGAATTTTATTTTTGAAGGTGTTAATAAGGATACGTTGGCTTTAAATAAAGAACTGTTTAATTCATTAAATGGAATAGTAGCTAAAGATGAAGTTCTTATAAGTGGAGAATTTAGAAATGGGCAGGTTAGAATTGGTGGGACGGAGTTTCTTCCACCAAAAGCAGAGGAACTTGAAGGGATATTTCAAGAAGAACTAAAAATAATAATAGAAAGAAATAATAGTGCTATTGATTTAGCTTTTGATATATTTCTTTGGGGAGCTTTAAATCAATTTTATTATGATGGGAATAAGAGAACTTCTAGGCTTGTATCAAATTTAATTTTAATATTTAATGGCCAAGGAATTTTCAACGTTAAGGCAAAAAATAGACTAGAATTTAATACTTTAATGGTTGATTTTTATAATAACAAAGATGCTGATAAAATTTGTGGATTTTTCTATGAGCATTGTTTAGAAAGATACTAAGAGTAAGGAGATAAATTAAATATTTTAATAAATAATTTTAATTTATTAGAAAAAGTAACAATTAATGATATTGCAAGATTTCACTTAGAATTTGAAATTATTCATCCATTTCAAGATGGGAATGGTAGAATAGGAAGATTTATATATTTAAAACAGCTGCTAG
>JAQSXU010000143.1 GCA_029256485.1 Clostridiaceae bacterium | reverse complement strand
TATTGTCTTCTAAATTTATTCTATTGGCATGGAGCCAACATTGACGCTTACAGTGGAAATAGTAATTTATTATTGTGCCTGTGATTTTCATAGTATGGCTCCCTTTCAATATTAATTTAATTGATAGCCTAATTCTAAAATTTAAAACTTTCCTATAGTATTAAATTAGCTTGGTCTGGTGTTTCTCCAATAAATTTTTCATTATTAAATCTTCCATTTACTATATATTCTTCTCCATCCTCAATATAAAAAATATTTCCTAATATATCATTATATTGACTAATCCTTTTAACCTTGTAAATGAAGTAACTTAATTTTGAATTTACTTTAGAAAGCTCTACTCTTTTCTTAGCATAATCCATTTTATTATCCATTAATAAACTCTTATACTCTTCCCATATCTCATTACCATAAATCTTCTTTCCATCCAATCCTTTTATTTCTCGCGAAAGAAATATAGTATATTTATTCTGATCAACTTTTTCATCTATAAGCTTCATATAGTCTTTTATTTTATTAAAATTTAATTTAGTAAGATCTTTAATAAAAGATAGATATTCACTGTCATTTTTTCGCTTTTTTCTTATTTCAATTTCAGATATAATATTTTGATAATAACTTTCAAAATCCTTATTCCTCAAAATTTCCTGTATATTCACATCCTCGAGAGTGAATCTTTTTTCTTTTCTAACGTCATTTTGATAAAGTAGTCCACAAGAATCTAATTTAAAAAACTTAACTCTTCCAGTATTAATGCATGACCTATTTATTCTTCCCATAAACTGTTCTTCTGCATCCAATATTGATATATTTTTGTATCCTAGATCCATATCAATATCAACACCAGCTTCTATAACTTGAGTTGCTACAATAATAACCTTACGATCTTTTTCCTTAGCCAAATTTATAATTTCTCGTCTATCAATTTTATTATCATCTGAAGTTATAATTTTAATTTCATGTCCAGTAGTATTTTTAAAATTGTCAGCATTTTTAATATAATCAAAAAATTTATCAGCATTTTTCTTGAAAATAAACTCAATTAAGATTTTATCATTAGACTTACTTTCTATTTCTATGTCATCACTTAAGATTTTAAATACAGTTTCGTATTTATTGTCCTTATCTATTTTGCCCAAATCTAAAATTTCAAATTTTACTCTGTCTCTAAAAAAATGATTTTCAAAATAATGCCTTCTGTTATTTATGAGATAAACAAAATTTTCATTTTCTCCTTCTACGAGCTTATTTAATCTCGGAAGAGTTGCGGACATTATAATAAGTTTTATATTTAGTATATCTGCATATGAATTAAAAAAATTAATTATTTCTTTCCATATTCCATTTTTATAACTCTGTATTTCATCAATAATTATTACAGAATTACATATATCAATTAATGGAAACCCCTCTTCTCTACTGGTTCCAAAAAGATAATTAAATAAATTTACATGGGTAGTTATGATAAAAGGATAGTGTAAAAATATTCTATTTAATAATGATTTTTTATAATCAATTTTTTTATTGTCTTCCTGACTTTTAAAGTCTTTGTAATCCTCATTTTCGTCTACTGTTTTTATTGGTGTTAACGAATTAATTACAGATATGTTCTTTTTTATTTCATCACTATTTTCAAATATCTCCATTAATCCTTTTTCAGTCTGCTCTACTAAAGTATTAAATGGGAATACATAAAAAAGCTTATTTATTTTACTGTCAGAATTCATCATAAGATTTGCTAGATTTACAGAAGTTATAGTTTTACCAGCACCAGTTGGTGCTTCAAGGTAAAATATATTTTTTTCTTTATTATTTAAATAATTTTTTTCACTTTCTAAAGTAATTTTACTTCTCAGTTGATTAATATTTTGATAATTCCCATCTAAGACTGTTTTCTTTTCATAATCCCTTATTGCTTTAGTGATTTTATAATTATCAAAAGTATTTTTAAATTCTTTCTTTAAATCTTCAGTTATCACCCCAATATCTGTTATCTTTTGTCCATCCATAAATTCTGAGGTAGCATAGTAATCTGAAGCTGTTAATAAGGAGAATAATAATTTAGAGTAAATATATATATTAAAATTAAATTTGTCATTTTTCTTTAATTTATTATCTGTTATTTCATGAAAGCTATCTTCAAGAAATACTTCACAAATACATTTTTCAAGTGTTTTAAATTTAAAATCAGGAAAATTATTTTCTTTTTCTTCATTTATTTCCTCTTCTGAATCTCTTTCATGCCCTTCATAAGAATCTTTATACTTTCTAAAATCTTGTAAATATCCATGATGCCTAGATATTATATAAGAATTTATATACATGAAATAAGTTATATAATCTTTATCTTCCTCAGATAATATAGAACTTTGTATTTTTTCATCAAAATAACTTATATAAAAATATGAACTTAATAATGAATGCTTGCTATCATGTGCCTTATTATGTTTATACTTTTCATTTTTCATTACATCATATTGAAAGCCAGGATTTATTTTACCTAAATCATGCATACATATACAATTAATTATCATTTCTTTCCACAAAACAATCAATTCTATGTTTTTATCCTGAAAAAATACTTTTTCTAAATTTATGAATATGCTTTCTAGGTTCTTTTGTTTAACTAGCATAATGAAATAATGAAGAGTACATTTTACATGCTTTGTAAGCTTTTCTTCTTTTTCATTAGGATTTTTATCATTTGTATGTGCATATATATTATCTAGGTTATCTACATTATCCTCAATTTTAAAAATATCTATATTATCAAAATACATTCTTATCCTCCAAGAAATTTAATTTAAAAGAAATATACTACCTTATCAAATTCATCATCACGGTATAAATCTACATTACCATTACTTACTACTTTCTTATTGGTAGCTGTAAAATCTTCAAATTGATACTGATTTAATTCTTCATCAAGAGATACCGGCAAATACTCTTGATACTTCCATGAAAGTATCTTTCTGTTAATAGTAGCATTCCCCACTTGAAAATTCTTAGTAATAAATAGGCTATCTACAGTATTTGAATTGTCTGATTTTTTTAAATCAAGTCTTTTAGGCTCTGTAATATCTGCAAAATGATCATTTTTACCTAAATAAGGGATAAACACAGCCTTTTTATTTTCAATCATTTCGGTAAACTTTTCTGTAGTTTCATCAATTTTAACATATATAATCCACTTAGGTTCTTGAAGCCATTGCTCCTTTACTATAAGGTTTCCACCTTGTTCGAGACTTGCATAACCAACTGAATTATTAAAACTTTGAACTTTCTTAGTTATATAACCTTTGTCATTGCAAGTTATTATGGCTATTTTTGATTCTTTCAATTTTTCATAAAATTCAGGATAAACCTCATTTTTGCTATTTTCACTTTGATTATTATATCCACCTAATCCCAAGATACTGCCCATAATACCAAGAAGAGCTATTTTGTGTATAGTTCCATAAGTAAAATAGTAATATGTGTTCACATCAGGCTTTTTAAAAAATGCAGTTTTACCTGAAAGCTTAAATCTTATAACCTGCATTTTTTAAAGCTCCTTTCTAGTAAATATATTAAATTTTCTAACTTCTTCTAGTATATCTCCTTCTATGTTTAAACTATAATTATTGTAATAAATCTCTATGTTCTTAACTTTATCTCTAACTCCATCTAATAGACTATTCAATTGCTCAAATTTAAGCGTTCTACTTGATGCTTCATTTCCATCTTCCTCATCAAAGGTTATAAACTGTGCTAAATTTGGCAGATAAGTATCTTCTTCTGTCTCTATAAATATAGCAAACTCATTTTCACAGCCTGCTTTTGCATTGGTATTAAGTGCAGTTGCCCCTATAAGTGCAGCCTCTTTAAATTTTTTGTAATCTTCCTCCGTATATCCTTCCGTAGCATCCATTTCTACATAATTGTTATATGATATAGGATTTATATAAAATGGATATAAATAGTGTGCTTCGTCAGTAGTAATTTTTGTACCAAGAGTACTTTGATTTGCTTCTTTTGCTTCATCCCCTTTTTTAGGTTTTTTGTCACTTCTAAAAGGTGAGAGTATCTGCTGTTCTTCTGGAAATGCCTTTTTATAAATGTTAAATCCCTGTCCAATTTGCACTGCACCTATTAGTGATATATTGTTTCCTTCTTCCGCAAAAGTAGCACCAAAAGCTTTAACATCTGTAGCTGAAAAAAGATTTTTAATTACTGTAGTACTATCTTCATTTTTTAGTGTTGTATTAAATAATTGATTATATCTTTCTTCCAAAGATCTTGGTCTCATCTTATTTTTATCAACTTTATAGGATTTCATATAAAGTATTCTTTCTCCTCTATCTTCCCAGTACTTTTTTATACTATATTTTAAGGCTTTATCACTCCCAAATATACTGCCATCATTAGTTGTTTTAGGATATCCACTAAAATCAGCATTCCAATTTGCCATAATTGCTTTAATTCCAATAACACCATATACTCTATTCATTTAATTTTCCTCCGTATTCTCTGAATCATTTTGACTATTTTCTTCTTGTTTTTTTAATATTAAATTAGGACATAAAAATCCTGCTATAAAAGCATCTTGATCTACAGTTTTTTTTGATTCATATGCAGCCACCATATAATACATATTATTAAATCTTATTGATCCTGTTATTGCATAGCTATATTTTACAAATAACCTTTTAAGTTGTTCTTTCATGAATTTATCATCATTTGCAACTAAAAGCGGTCTAAGAAAAGAATAATTTTTACTATTAGATTTATTTATTACATAAAAATATCTCATTAATTGACCTATACAAAAATAGTATTCTTTATCATTGTCTATCTCTACTTTATACTCTTCATCTTTTATTATATTTATTTTCTCATCTACATCTTTTCGAATATTTTCTATAATACGTGCCATATTTTCTCCTCCATTTTTGTTTTCAAAATAATCCAGCAATGTGTGTCTTAAATTAAATTGGTTAATAGCTCCGTTTATATTGCCTTCACTCATGGAATTATACAAAATTTCCTTGGTTACTTTGTTCCAGAAGGATCTTACAATAGAATCGTCTCCTTTATAAAACCATGTATAAAACCCATATCTTGACTGAATAAGTATTCTCTTTAACACATTATCATTTATACTTATTTTTTTTGCCTCTGTAAATAAATTTCCATTTAACCATTTATAAAAAAACACTTCATTTATTGCTATTTTAAGCTCCCCAATATTTTTTAGTTTACCTTTTAATAGTTTAAAATCTTTTCCAAACCCATCTTCTAGTATAGAAGCAACTTCTATACCTTTTATAAAATTATAGTCGTACCCAGTTATGTTGTCACTATCTTCAATTTGAACCTCTTTCCCTTTAGTTACTCTTAAAAAATATCCTTTAAATTTGTTTTTATTACTTTCCTTAGAAGATATTCCTTCTATTTCTTTGTCAATATATAGATAATTTTTGCCTTTAGCTGAATGATTCATTAAGTAATCAAAAAGCTTTTTTTGTATTTTTATTTTATCCATATCTACTAGCACTGGTAATTTATTTTTTCTTGTCTTATTTTCTAGATAAGGCTTTTTGGCATTTAATCCCATATTAAAGTCAGGAAGTCCATAAACCTTGCCGTTGATTTTCACATTATAATCCGTACTATTATAAATATTAGGAAGAATATATTTTTCACTTTCACCTTTATAATTTTCCAAACTTGTATTATAAAATAATTTTAGATATGTTTTCTCATTATTGAATTGTTTGCCTATATTAAATATATTTTCTTTAATCCACAAATTTATTCTATCAATAAGTTCTATGTTAGGCTTTTCATAAACTTTTTCCATCGCTAAATATAATTCTAGACTTTTACGCTTGTTTTTGTATTTAAGTGATGGATTTTTTAATATATTGTAATATTCATCAATAATATTATCATTAAGTTTTCCTTTTTTTGGATCTAAGTTATCCTTTTTTATAAAAAATGCATATATATTATTACTGTGAATGACCTTTTTGGAATCGATAGGCTTATTCATTGAAATAAGACCACTCATCAAATCCAATTTTGCAAAATTTTTATAATCGCCTTGTTCTCTATCTGTATTTTTATCAACCCTAAAAAATTCCAAAGTGTCATAAGTATCTTCTAATGTAAACATTGCATAATCACCAGGTGCAAGAGTATAATCATCGACAATCATATCATCTCCTAATTCTTTATACTCTTCATTAAAAACCTTACATATTTCATTTATCAATAATAATCACCTCACTTTATTATTTAACATACTGATAGTTTATGAATCCATATCCTCGGGGAGCCATATCTGCAACTCCCGTCCCTATAAGCATATAAGATATATTTTGTGCTTCATTACTGGTTTCAATATTTAGAGTTACTTTATCTCCTAAAATCCTTTTATCTTTAAATTTTGTAGCTATGGGTTTTATGTTATCTATTCTCTCATAATTGAAAAGCCTTAATTCCTTATCTAAAACCTCGCCAGTCAATATTTCATACTTTTTTATACAACTCTTCCTAATGTATTCAAAGAAATCTTCTTCATTGTGGTTGTTTCTCCAGTATTGAGTTTTTTGAGTATCAGCAATTTTTACTATTAATGATGAAATACTATAAATTCTATCTATGGGTCTCTTAATTATTTTCTTACTGCTGGAAGTAAGTATTTTCATATTAGAAGTATATTCATTAGTCAAATACCTAATAAAGTGATCTTTTAACTCTTCACCAATACACCTAACTTGAAAATTATAAATGGAACCTTCTTTATACATTCCATTTCTTTCTACAGGATACAGCTGATTAAATGAATACTTTTTGATCTTATTTTCATCATGAAAGTTTTTCATATTAGGATTTTCGTAAAAAGATTTATCAGTTAGTTTACTTAAACATTCCTGAATATCTTCTTTAAATATATTTTTTAATAAATAGACCTTGAAGTCACATTGAAATATATTCATATTACTCTCCTCTCATTTTAATTTTTAGACATAATAAAATAAATATATAGATTTTTCTTAAGTAATTTAAGATAATTTACACTTAATGTATATTATTCTACCTATATTCTATAATTCCTCGATTTTATACTAATTTTTTTAATTTTTTTATTAAATATTATTTTTTATCTTTTTTTCTAAAGATGAATCTAAGATTTAAATGCTTTAAATTTATCTTTATGCTTATATTTGTTTTACTATTATATATTATTATCAATATCAATGTTGCCATATTTATCATATCTATATATTTATTCACTACTATTTCCCCCAATAAATAACATTATTTTATAACAATACTATATCATATAGATATTATATTATCAGCTAATTATATCTGATATTTAAGCCGTTATACATCCTAAAAATTTAATTTAGAATGTATAACACAATTCTTGTTAAGGTTCAAAACAATATCAACTAATTATATCATTTAAATACAACACATCTGTTACGGTTCTATTACCCTATATATTATCTTTAATATTTACAATTATAACAAATAAAATACACGCACTACTTATAAGTATCTTCTAAAATCATTCACATTCCACTTACACTAATATTTTTATTTTTAAGTCCATTACTATTTCTATAGCCTTATTACTCTCCCCTTTTCTTTCTGCAGTTTTTAAATCAGCTTTTTGAATTCTCATTCTCTTTAAATCATTCTCATATAATTCTCTTTCTTCACTGTCTAAATACATTATATCAAGTTTTTCTATAGCTTTTTTCACAACTTCATCCTCTGATAATTGTTTATGAAAAGATTCTTCCTCCAAGTAGTTAAAATCCAGCATATTTATTGCTATAGCCTTTCTTAAAAGTTACAAAGCATTAATTTATAGCTATTATATCATACATAATTAATATTTATCCTTGTATACTGTAAGAATAAATTCCTCTCCTAACTCTCTCAAATCAGGTTCTTTAACTCCCATATCCTTCATTTCTTTAATTATCATAGGAATTCCCCTACCAAGCTGATCTATGTATCTCATATTTTCCATATACTTAACTAAGAATGGATTTCTTGCATAAGACACTCCTATTTTCATTTTTTCAATTGTAACA
>JAQSXU010000028.1 GCA_029256485.1 Clostridiaceae bacterium | reverse complement strand
CTCAAAGAATATGGAACCAACTATTGTGGCTGTACATCCAACAGGTTCATTTCTAAAATAAATTGGCTTTCCTGTCTGAATATCTGCTATTCTGTGATGATCAAGTATTTCTACTATATCGGCATCCTCTAATCCATGAACGGACTGAGATTTTTCATTATGATCCACAAGTATAACCTTTTTCTTATTTTGTGATATTAGCTGATATCTTGATATTCTTCCAACTACCTTATTGTGCTCATCAACTACAGGGTAGCTTCTAAATCTTGTCTGAAGCATTACATTTCTCACATCATCAAGAAAATCATCAGTTCTAAAGCTGATTAAATTATCATGGGTCATAACATAGCTTACTGGAACACTTTGTGGTATAAGTCTTGTTACTGTAAAAGTATCATAAGGAGTTGTAATGATTGAGCAATTAACATTGCCTGCTTCCTTAATTATTTCCTCATCTACCGGATGTTCTCCTGTTATAATCATTAAAGATGCCTTTTTCTGTAAAATTATTTTCTGAGCATCATTTCTGTCACCGCAGATTACAATATCCCCCTCATCAATAATTTCCTTAGCATTATCTGGAGTCATTGCAGCAACTACAATTTTACCTTTGAATTTAGGTTGATCATCAGCTGAAAAAGTTAATTTTCCAGACAGGGTATCCAAAATATTGTCTAAAGTGGTGTTGCTTTTAGTAATGATATTGTTGTCCCAAATATCCATATAGCATGATGTAATATTTGACAAAGAAGCTAGTCCAATCAATTTGTCATCACCATCAGTAACAGGCAGAGATTTTACATTGTTCTGCTTCATAATTGACCAAGCCATTTTTAATGAAATTTCAGGGCTTATTGGTGCAACCTTATCAATATTTAAATCTGCTATCTGAGATTTTACTGTTTCAACTAATTCAGGAACCTTCACATCAAAATATTTTAAAATGAATTCAGTTTCTCTGCTAAGTTCTCCTAATCTTATTGGAATTGCGAGAATATTACCTGTTCTATTTTTTAATTCTGCATATGATATTGCAGAACAAATAGAATCTGTATCGGGATTTCTATGCCCGCTTATGTATATTACGTCTTTCATTTGTTATTTCCTCCTTGAACAGTATATATTATACCGATTTATAGTACATTTAAAATTTGTGATATACAATTAAAGATTTATTAAAATTATAATATATATTTTACCACAAAATTATTCAAAATCATCTTTTTTTTAATATTTTGAGAAATTTTAAATTTTATAGCAATTAATTTATTTATGGATTTTTATAACATAAGAAAGTGGTACAACCTCATATACTTAAATAGAGTGAAACAATTTCAGCTATTAACTCATTATTTTCTTACTTTAGGAGGTTAATTATATATGTTAAATGAAAAAGAAGTTGACTTAGGACTAAGTACCATTGAGGCTGAAAAAAGATTAAAGAAATACGGAGCCAATATATTAGAAAGAAAAAATCATATTTCAAAGATAAAAATATTTTTATCCCAATTTAATGATTTTATTATATGGGTCCTATTAGGAGCAACTATAATGTCAAGTCTCATGGGGGAAAAAGCAGATGCAATTACAATAATAATTATTGTAATTATGAATGCTGTGCTGGGTTTCCTACAGGAATTTAAAACTGAAAGGTCACTGGAGGCATTAAAGCAGCTGGTAGCTCCAACAGCAAAGGTAATGAGAGATGGAACAGTAAAGGTTATTAGTGCAGAAAATATTGTAATTGGAGATATTGTTATATTAGAAAGCGGAGACAGAATTCCAGCGGATTGTATTTTAATGGATGACAGCAGCTTTATGGTAGATGAATCTCTTCTAACAGGAGAATCCGTTGGCGTTTTGAAAAGCAGTAAGGATAAAAATAATGAAGTATATATGGGAACTACAGTTTTAACAGGCAAGGCCAGGGGAAAAGTATTTCAAACTGGAATGAAAACTGAAATGGGTAAAATAGCTGGTATGCTGCAGCACATAGAAACAGAAAAATCCCCTTTAAAACAAAAGCTCACATCACTTGGTAAAATTTTAGTTGTACTTTGCATTGTAATTTGTGTAATAGTTACCTTAACAGGTATAGCAAGGGGAGAAAACTCATATGAGATGTTTCTTGTGGGAGTGAGTCTTGCTGTAGCAGCCATTCCTGAAGGACTGCCGGCTATTGTAACTGTGGCACTGGCATTAGGAGTATCAAGGATGCTGAAAAGAAATGCACTGGTAAGAAAACTTCCGGCAGTGGAAACTCTTGGATGTACATCTGTTATATGCAGTGATAAAACAGGTACCTTAACAGAGAATAATATGACAGTAAAGGCTTTATATTTTAATAATATTATATATAATACAGATGAACGTAATGTGCCAGAAAATATTATTTTAAAAAAGATTTTTACCTTTTGTAATGACTTTAATGTAGATTACAAGGAGAATAATATTAATAAAGCTGTGTTTGGAGACCCTACTGAAACATCTTTGGTTAAAGGCTTTTTTAAGGACAGCAGTGATTTAAAAAGGTTTATTTCAAAAAGTAAAAGGGTTTACGATATACCCTTTAATTCAGACAGAAAATTAATGTCTGTAATTGTTAAAGATGAGACCGGTGAAAAGGCTTATATTAAAGGTGCTCCAGAAAGAGTACTTGAAAGATGTAAATATATTTTAATTAATGGAAGGGAAGAAATATTAACCACCTATCACAAAAAAAATATAATTTCTGCAGTTGAAAATATGTCATATAAAGCTTTAAGGCTTATAGCAGGTGCATATAAGGACAGTGGAGTAGTAAAAAACAGCTCAGTTGAAAAGGATATGATTTTTGTTGGAATAGCAGGTATAATTGACCCACCAAGAAGAGAGGTAAAAGATGCAGTATTAAAGTGCAGAATGGCAGGAATAAGGCCTGTAATGATTACTGGAGATCATAAAAACACAGCTTATGCCATAGGTAAGGAACTGGATATATGCAAAAATAAAGAGGAAGTAATTACAGGAGAGGAAATAGATAAGCTTAGTGATAAGGAATTTACCAAAATAATTGATAAAGTAAATATATTTGCAAGAGTAAGTCCAAACCATAAGCTGCGAATAGTAAAGGCATTTAAAAACAAAAAAAATATTGTAGCCATGACTGGAGATGGTGTTAATGATGCACCAGCTGTAAAAGAGGCTGATATTGGAATAGCCATGGGAATTTCAGGCACAGATGTGACTAAAGAAGCATCATCCA
This sequence comes from Clostridiaceae bacterium, assembly GCA_029256485.1. The sequence goes on along the minus strand of JAQSXU010000028.1, from coordinate 33,836 downwards.
TGATATTATTAGATGATAATTTTGCCACTATAGTAGCTGCAGTGGAAGAGGGAAGAGTAATTTATGACAACATAAGAAAGTTTATAAGATATCTTTTGTCATGTAATTTAGGAGAAGTTCTTACCATGTTCTTGTCTTCATTGTTTTACTTAAATACTCCATTACTTCCAATTCAAATTTTATTCGTGAATTTAGCTACAGATGGACTGCCGGCTATAGCATTGGGTGTGGATCCTGCAGATGTGGATGTAATGGTTGGAAAGCCAAGACCTAAAAATGAAAGTATATTTGCAAGGGGACTTAAAGAAAAAATATTAATCAGAGGCGTACTTATAGGAGTGTGTACCATATTTAGTTTTATGTCGGGACAATACTTTGGAATGAATTTAAGAGCATGCAGAACACTTGCTCTCAGTACATTAATTATGTCACAGCTGATTCATGTTTTTGAATGCAGATCAGAAAAACACTCAATATTTGAAATTAAATTTTTAACTAACCTATATTTAGTAGGTGCTGTTATGGTTTCTGTTGCAATGCTTTTGTGCATAATTTATATTCCTTTTTTACAGATGGTATTTCATACAGTTCCACTTTCACTTCCTCAGTGGACTATAGTAATATTCTTTTCAGGCACAATATCACTTATCAATAGTTTATATTTATATTTCAAATAGAAAAATGAAGATCCTCGGACTTTCCGAAGATCTTCATTTTTTTATAAGGAGCCTTAAAATCGTAACTAAATTGTTGCTAAAATTTTACCTTTTATTGGTATTTTATCAATAAATTAAATTGAAAAAAGCTATATTATATTAATATAGAAGCAATAATTTATGTTAAAGCTAATATTTTAAGAGGAGGTAAATAAGTCATATGAAATATGAAAATAATTTAAAAAACTTTTTTAAAACTTTTATACTTGCAGCTTCAATAGTTTCAATTTTAGCCGGCTGCAGCCAAGTAAAGCCAGAAAGCAGTAAAGATAATACAATTAAAAACAATGAACAAAAGCAAACTAATGAATCACTTGTAAACACCAATAATGAAAATTGGCAGGTAGTAGGTAAATTGGCATATGTAAGAGGTACCATAGTATCTTTAAAACAATCTTCAGACGGTAAGTATAAACTGAACCTAAAAGTTGAATTTAATTATAAAGCTGGAACAGATGCTGTAGATAATTTAGATTATCCATTTAAAGTAGGTACTACTGCGGAGTTTGTGCTTAAAAATAAGCCTAAAGTTAATTTAAGTACAAATGACAGAATTATTATATATGAAGGTCAGGTTACAGCAGATGGAAAAAGTGATTTCCTTGGTGCAGATATAAAGTATTATGAGAAACAAGGCAAATATTTTGATATGAACGGCATGGAAATAAAGCTGCCTCCACAGGATTACCCAAACAGCTTATAAAAATGCTTAATTAGAATTATTAAAGTTAAGTTTAAATGAAGTATATAGAAAATTAATGGAGCCGTAAAAGGCTCCATTTAAATTAATATAAAATCAGTGATTCAAAATATTACCAAAATTTTATGAATATTTGTAAAAATGTATCTAAGGGTGTATGATAATATATATAATGGTATTATTTAATAATTATTGGGGGAATTTATTATGAATTTATTTAAAGGAATAAAAGTAAGAACAAAGTTAGTGTCATCCTATGTAATAGTTGCCTTATTAATTGCTGTAGTGGGTTTAATAGGGATAGTATCATTAAAAACAGTAGATACAAATTCAGAAGTAATGTACTCAAATAGTCTCAATAATGTTTATATGATGGCTGATATGAACCAAAATTTGACCAAAGTTAAAAGTGATATTTTAGAACTTACCTATATAAGAGACAATTCTAAAAAAGCTGATATAGAAAAAGATATTCAAGTTAATATTGATGAGAATGATAAATATATGTCAGCTTATGAAAAAACTTCTATGAATGATTCAGAGAGGCAGATATATCAAGTATTTAAAAATCAGATTCAACAGTTCGAAACTATAAAAGCAAAAGTTATTAAACTTGTTGATGAGGGGGATTTTGATCAAGCAGCTAAGTATTCTCCACAGATATTAGATATTTGTAATCAAATTGAAGAAAACATTAATAAGTTAATAAATGAAAACCTTGCAAGTGCAAAAACATCAAATTCGCATAATCACTCTGTATTTTTAAATTCCAGTAATATTATGACAATTTTTAGTATAGTTGGATTATTACTTGCAATTGTACTTGGATTAATTATATCAAATGGTATAAGTAAACCATTACATAAGATGATGGAACAGTCTGAGTACCTGGCTAAATTTGATTTATCTCATAATTATGAAACAACAAGTGGAGATGAATTCGGAAAAACAGGAGGAGCACTTATAAAAGCACAGGAAAATATCAAACAGCTTATTAAGGCCATTATGGAAAGTTCACAGGATATGAGTGCATCCAGTGAAGAACTTTCAGCAACTATAGAAGAATTGTCATCAAAAACTGAAACAATGGATAGTGCAGTAAAAAACATTGCATCTGGAATTCAGGAAACCAGTGCATCATCTGAAGAAATTAGTGCATCTGTAGAGGAAGTAGATGCTAGTATAAATGAACTATCTGGAAAAGCTATGAAGGGAAGTAATAATTCAAACAAATCTAAAACAAAAGCTATTGAAGTTCAGAGAAAAGGAAATGAATCTATAAAGGAAGTTAGAAATTTATATTCAGAAAAGAAAAATGATATGCTCAAGGCAATTGATGATGGTAAGGTAGTACATACTATAAAAGTTATGGCAGATACTATTGCAAGCATTTCGGAGCAAACAAATTTACTGGCACTGAATGCAGCCATAGAAGCGGCTAGAGCAGGTGAGCAGGGCAGGGGCTTTGCAGTAGTTGCAGAGGAAGTAAGAAAGCTTTCTGAACAATCAGCAGAGGCAGTAACAAGTATTCAGAAAACTATTGTTAAAGTAAATGATGCATTTAAAAATTTATCTAAAAATGGTACTGATATTTTAAGTTTTATTAATGAAAATATAGATCCTCGGTTAGAGGAATTTGGAAACATGGGAAATGAATATTATAATGATGCAGATTTCGTAAGCAAAATGTCCCAGGAACTAGCTTCCATGTCAGAAGAACTAAATGCTACAGTTGGACAAGTAAGCCATGCAGTACAAAATATGACAGCCACTGCACAAAAGTCATCAGAGCATACAGATACAATAGTAAAAAGTATAGATGAAACAACAAAAGCAATAGAACAGGTTGCGGTAACTGCACAAAGCCAGGTTGAAATTGCTGAAAAACTAAATGAAATGGTAGAGAAATTTAAGCTTTAAATTTATTGAATGTATGATTTTAAAACCTTAAAAACAAAATTTAATAAAGCTATTAGTATAATAGTTATGAAGCCGCACAGAAGGAAAGTGTTATCTGCTCCAAGCTTATCCGCCGCTGCACCTGAAAACATATATCCAATTGGTGCTGTACCTGACTCTACCAGAGCGTACACGCTCATAACTCTTCCTCTATACTCATCTTTTGTTTTAATCTGAAGAATTAAATTAGAGTAGGTACTAAACCATATATTAATTATTCCTGAAACAGCTAATAAAATCATGGTAATGTAATATGCTTTTGTTAATCCTATAAATATAAGGAGCAGGGAAAGCAGGGCAGAACTAAACATTAACATTCTAAAGCTGACCCTGGACCTGCTTTTTATAGATAACATCATTGCTCCCAGTAAAGAACCTATTCCTAAGGAGGACATTAAAACACCATATACTTTTTCGTCCTGGTGCAGAGTTATTTTAGTTAACACAGGAATTAGAATGATGTAATTATAAACAAATATGCCTACAATAGTGATTAATAAGATGGTTTCAATAAGACGTCTTTCATGTACTATGTAAATTAATCCATCCTTTATTTCCTTAAGCATATTGCTGCTATTGGCTTTTTCACGGACATAGGGATGAGACTTTATTTTAAGCAGACTAACTATTGCTGCAATAAAACTTAAGCCATTTAATAAAAAGCACCATTCCGCACCCAAAAGTGCAAGCACTAATGCTCCTATTGCAGGACCTACAATTTTTGCTAAATTAAAGGTTACTGAACTAAGGGCAATGGCATTCATCAAATCTTCTTTACCAGTCATCTCCACTGTAAATGACTGTCTGGCAGGCATATCAATTGTATTTGACAGGCCTAACAGAAGAGCCAAAATAAGTATATATTCATACCTGGTTTTATTGGTGAATATAAGTGCGGCTAGAATGAAAGCCAAAGCCATGGAAATGGTCTGAGTGATCAATAATATTTTTCTTTTTGGATATTTATCAATAATAACACCAGCAAATAAGGAAAACAGTGTGATTGGTAAAAAGCGGACAGTTTCTAATAATCCAAGAAGAAATGGAGAACCTGTTATAGAATATACAAGCCAAGTCAAACCAATATTCTGCATCCAGGTTCCAATCAAGGAAACACACTGGCCCAGCCAGTAAATCCTAAAATCCTTGTGAGTTAATGCATGAAATTTATTATTATAGATATTATTAAAATACAGTCTTAAATTCATAGTTTGGTACCTTTCTTGCATAAATTTTCTACATTATATAAAGTTTCTTTCCATATCCTGTACTTTCTGATACAACCATTCATTTGTAGGTGTTGGTACATTATATTTTTTCCCTAAAGTAATTGCTGTACCAGAAAAAAGATCTACTTCTGTTTTTCTGTGTGCTGCCATATCTTGACCCATGGAGGGCATTCCTATGGGATTTAGTTTGGAAAGAACATCTAACCAATACCTCAAATCTGACTCATCTAAATTTATACCCGCCTTTTGAGAAATAGAAATAACCTCTTTCATGGCTGCTATCATGATATTCCTAGGCTCACCCTCAGCTTGAATGCCGCCATAATTGGTTGAAAATACTGCTACTGTTTGATTTACTCCTGTATTCATCATGAATTTTCCCCACATTTTATGATTCATATTCATAGGAACTTCATAAGGAAAATCAGTACTGTTGAAAAATTCTGCAACAGAAGTTACTTTATTGGACCATAGGGTATTATTCTGCTCACCAAAGCATAACATTCCCATATTCTTATAGTTCAACTCGTTATCAATCTTCACAGCATCCATTCCCTGAGCAACACAATAAAGCATTTTCTCCATTCTAAATGCCTTGCCTATAATTTCTTCACTGGAAATTCCGTTTAAAACAGAAAGAATGATTGTATTCTGACCAACTTGATGTGCTGCATCCTTAATAGCCTGCTGTAATTGATTAAATTTTACAGAAAAGATTAGTAAATCTGCAGGCTTTTGCCTTTCTTCTGGTAAAACATAATTAAAATCACAGTGTTCTCCATTGCAATAGATCCCATTGTGCTCATATTTGTCTATACGGCTTTGGTTTGCAATAATACGAACTTGATTTTTAGGTAATTTATCTGAAAAATACTTTCCGTACATTGTTCCCAAGGCACCTAACCCAACAATTGAAACATTTCTAATTTCCATTATTCAATCCCACTTTTCTTTAAGTTTATTTTTTTTCTATTTCACAAAATCTCAATAAATAACCATCAGGATCTTGTACCAAAAGTTCTTTCTGAATAAATATTTCAGAATTACATTCATATCTGCTTTCTACAATATCTCTAAACAAATTTATATTATTTTTTTTAAGGTTATTTGCAATTTTATGTACATCGTCTGATGCAATTTGAAAATTAATTCCTCTGCCAAAAGGATACTGTAATTCAGCGGTATTCCAATATCCATTAATCTCTTCAATCATTATTTGTGTATCACCATAAGAAAGAAATGCAAATTTATCTTCCAGTCTTTCATACTCCAAATGAAATCCCAAAATATCTATATAAAAATTTTTACACTTATTAATATCCGATACAGATAATTCAGGAATTAAACTATTGAATTTCATATGTAAACCTCCCATTATCTATTTTATTTTTTTGATTTCATCATTAGATGTTCTGTAATTCCTTTCCTATACAAACTGGGTATAGATCCTACTTCAATATATCCAATTTTCTCATATAGCCTTTTGGCATCTGGATTAAAATCTGCAACTACTAATTTTAGAAAAATACCTTGCTCCCAGTTCAGAATTTACCAATGCATCTTCACAATCATTTATATAATCAATACTACCTTTTACAATGGTTATATCCATAATACACCTCTAAATTTAAATTTAACAATATTATGTAATTACCCTTATCCAATCTTGTATTAAATATATTGCTCCAAAAATATGTCCCGCAGCAATTATTTGGGCAACAAAAAGTATATCATCTTCTTCCTTAAGTGTATATCTTATGAGTAAAATTAATAACCTGAGTATTATTAGACTTATAAAACCAGTTATTAAGGCGACAAATGCCTGGTTATTTACAGAAAACCAAATCCATGAAGCTAATCCGTACTTTATTAAAAAGTAAATACCAGTGGGATAAAATATTACACAGGATAAAAACAACAGTTTATACCTAAGCTTATAGCCTGCATAATATAGTAATGCCATTGCTGAAAAAAAGGCAATAGTAATACCTATATACTGAAATATACTTTTAAAAGGGAATCCTAGCTTCCTTTCATTAGCAGTAGAATTGCTGCCTAGTTGCACAATATAAATTCCCCTGCTAGTATTAGGAAGATAACCAATTTTATAATTTTTATATATTTCTGCACCGGAATCAAAGAAAAATTCTACTTCTTTTCCTTCAATGAACACATATTGAGAGGGATCTTTTGATCTTGTTTGAATATCTGTGACTTCCCCGGTAATATATATTAAATTGCCAGTTATCAATCCGGGCAAATCTTTTAAATAAGAAAGAATTAAAAACACAAAGATTAGTACGCCAATAATTAAGAAAAATACTTTTCCTAAAATTTTATAAATCTTATCCTTAAGAGTTATTGTTTCATAGAAACTTTTTCTTCTAAATTTATAATGATTATATTTATTAGTATTAAAAAGTATATTAGGAGCTGCTACAATTATTATAGATATCACTGTCCAAAATATTATATGAAAAATAAAAGATAAAACTTGAAATAAATGCATTAAATTGCCCACCCTTATTATAATTTAAGCTGAAAAGATACTGCAAATTGACAATGAATTAAGCTGTGTTTATCTAATATAAATTGTCTAATAAAAAAATTATATCATGTTTTTCATATAATCAAACATACTTATTTATGGTAGTTCTTAAACAGAGTATAGATTTTCATAAAGTAAACAGTGTTTATTTAATGAAGTGTTAAGCCTGTAGTGATAAAATATTCCTATGGAGCAATGAAGGATATGTGCTGCATAAAGAAGGTGAGCGTATATGGATATTGAGAAGTTATTTACAGAGTTTGCAAAGAACATGGCAAAGACGGTGCTTAATAAAAAGGAAGAAAGCACCCAGATAAACTTAGATAACATTGGCTCCACTGATATTCTTGAAATTATTATGAAACGCCTTGTTCATGATGGAGATTATAATAGGGCGGAAAATATGCTTTTTGAAGAAATAAATAAAAATCATTCAAAAAAACTTTATAATATTGCCCTTGATTTTTATAATTTATTGCTTGAAAAAAGTGATAAGGAATTAAAAGTAGGTAATTTTACAAGAGAAGAGATTTATCAAGGGCTGCAAGACTTAAATAAAATATATGGAAAATAAATAAAAGGGGGACTTAATATGTACAATTGTGCTTTATGCACTATTCATGCATGTAATAAAAGGGAATTGGATAAAGCACCTAATAACTGTCCAAGCCTTGACAAAAAAATAGAAAAAATTAAAGAAGTATATAAAGAAGAAGAAGACTTTAAAATTGCCAAAGCTGCAGCATTAGTTGTAAGTGAAGGATATGGTAATAAAACAAGGCTTGAAGAAATAATGGATTTTGCAAACAGGTGTGAATATAAAAATATGGGAATTGCATTTTGTATTGGATTGTCCAATGAAGCTAAAGTTCTGAGCAAGGTACTTCAATACAATGGCTTTACTGTTAATTCAGTGATCTGCAAAAATGGAGGTATATCCAAGGACTTTATTAATATAAACTCAAATGTACCAATGTGCAATCCTATTGGTCAGGCTGCATTTTTAAACGAGGCTAAAACAGACTTAAATATTCTTTTGGGACTGTGTGTTGGACATGATTCATTATTTATTAAATATTCAAACGCTCCAATAACGGTTTTTGCAGTGAAAGACAGAGTCCTGGCACATAATCCATTAGGTGCTATTTATCAGGCTGAATCCTATTATAAGGACAAGTTATTTCCGAAGAAGTAATTAAGATTTTGGAGGTAAATTATATGAAAAAGTATGATACTGTGATATTTGATTTAGATGAAACATTACTTAATACTCTTGAAGACCTTACGAATATTATGAATTTTACATTATCACTGTATGATTTCCCCTGCAGGAAAATAGAGGAGGTCAGGAGTTTTGTTGGCAATGGTGTAGCACGTTTAATGGAACTTTGTATACCTGAAGGCATTGATAATCCTGCGTATGAAAAATGCCTTGGGGATTTTCGCCGTCATTATTCTGGAAATATGCAGAATAAGACTGATGCTTTTGTATAGGTGTAACCTAGGGATTTAGAAATAGGAATGTTCTTCAGCAGAGGGGTGCCAACTATTACTTGAAAGTGCGAGGCTTGCCCCATCAGGTAGTAACACACAGCCCTGGCATTTTATTGTTGTAGAATCGGAAGAAACAAAACAAAAACTTGCTGAAGTATCTCACAATCAAAAATGGATGCTTTCTGCTCCAGTGTTTATTGTATGTGCAGCAGATATACGCAGCAGGATAGAAAAAGGTATAGATGTATCATTAAATGAAAATAGCTCCCAAATAGAACTTAAACAAATAATCAGAGATACATCAATTTCCCCAGCACACATTCTGCTTGAAGCCAATAACCTGGGATTAGGGACTTGCTGGGTGGCATGGTTTATTCAGGCCCAAATAAGACCAATTTTAAATATACCAGCTGACAAATATGTAGTTGGAATTATTACACTTGGCTATGCAAATGAAGATCCCAAGCCGCGTCCTCGAAAAAAGTTAGAAGAAATAATACATTATGAGAATTGGCAGAAATAACATTTAAACAAACGCAGCTTTCCATCTATCATTTATCTATATCAAATTTATCCGTATAATTCACCAATTTTTGGGTTTGCTTTATCTTTTTGATTTGCATAATTTTATTCTCTTACTTATATATATGAATTTTAACTGAGATAATTAAGATGATTTAATTTTCAAATAATAGAAATATTTAATTCAAATTATTGATGAATCATACTATTTTCAGACTACAAATTAATTTGATATTATGATTACTATTATCACAATGTTCGCAATTTATAAAATTTATTATTCAGAAAGATAAAAAGTTTAGTGTTTTTTTACTTCCACATAAATATTGAATGACAGGAAAAACAATTAAAAATCATGACCCAACCCTAAATATTGTCATCAACCTTTAAATAAAAGGATAACATTGAGAAGCAAAACAGTGCAAATGAATTTAAATTACAGGTATATAAACATCTAATAGATTTTTACTAAATGAGATGACGATGTAAATAAACGAAATAATTTGAGATATATATTAAAAAAATATTCGTTTTTTTAATGATACTATTTTGAGTGTAATTATTCTAATTAATTTTATAAAATAATATTTCTATATCATATAAGAATGATTAGTGAATGAAATCATCTATATTCCACTAATACCAACATTCAATTAGCTGAGAATACTTACCCTTTTTTCTTTTCAAATGATAATATGGTATGCTATGATTTAATATAAGTCATCTAGAATTTTTATATTATGGAGGTAAAACATGGGCAATAAAAAAAAGGGAAAAATTATTTTGTTTTTAATGAGACATGGACAAACTGTCTTAAATAAAGCTGAAATAACTCAAGGATGGTGTGATGGAGATCTCACTGATGAAGGAGCAGAGGCAGCTTTAAATACTGCGCTGGGACTTAGAGATGTTAAGTTTAAGGCAGTTTACAGCAGTGATTTAGGCAGAGCAGTAAAAACTGCAGGCATTGTTATAAAAGAAAATAAAGCAAGTATTAAATTACAGCTTAAAGAACTTAAAGGCTTAAGAGAATTACATTTTGGAAAATATGAAGGACAGATGGAAAAGGTATTGATTAATGATATAATTACTTATCTTAATGTAAGCTCCTTTAAAGAAGCAGCGGAAAAGTATGATTTCCAAAAGGAATTCTGCAATACATGTGCCGCTTTAGATGAAACAAAGGGAGCAGAAGATTATGATACAGTAATTAAAAGGGTTATGAATACCTTAGAGGAAATATGTATAGAAAATTTAGATAACAAAGCAGAAAATGTGCTTATAGTAGCTCATGGAGGAATAATCAGATTAATAATTGATTATTTAGATAAAAGCTTTAATGTAAGAAGTATTGATAATTTAAGCATATCTAAGGTTATATATGAAAATGGAAGCTTTAAAGTGGAATCTGTAAATGATAATAGTTACTGCGAAAAAGGACAGGCATTGAAAGCAGGTACTATATGAAAATTATAAATAATTCCCATTCTGTGATCATAGTATTGCACGAAATATATGGCATTGATCAACATATAGAGATGGTATGTAAGAAATTTTCAGCAGATGGATATGACATTATTTGTCCAAACTTAATTCATCGAGATGAACCTTTTAGCCGCCAACTTCAGGAAGAAGCTTATAAGCATTTTATGAAGAGTATTGGATTTGATTCAGCAGTTAAAGAAGTAAAACAATTAATTAAACAAGCAAAAAAACAGTATAGTTACGTATATTTACTAGGCTTTAGTATAGGTGCCACAATTGCATGGCTGTGCAGCAACGAAGAAAATATATGTGATGGTATCATAGCATATTATGGTTCAAGAATTAGAGATTATATGGATATTACCCCAAAATGTCCGGCTTTACTAATTTTCCCAAGTGAAGAAAGATCTTTTAACGTGAAAGAATTAGTTGATTCTTTAAAAAAAAGGAATATTGATGCTCATATGTTAAAGGGAAAGCATGGATTTAGTGACCCATTTTCATGGAACTATTGTGCCAAATCATTTCAGGAGGCAGAAAAATTAGTAGATAAATTTTTAGGAGAATTAAAATGACGAAGGTATATTTTGTGAGACATGCAACGCCGGATTTTTCAGTAAAGGATGATTTAACGCGGCCCCTCACTGAACAGGGAGCAAAGGACAGTAAAAAGGTAACAGAATTTTTGCTAAATAACAATATTACTAAAGTTTATTCAAGTCCATACAAAAGAGCTATTGATACAGTAAAAGATTTTGCAGAAACATCACACTTAAGAATTAATATTATAGATGATTTTAGAGAAAGAAAAATAGACAGCGTATGGATAGAGGATTTTGATAATTTTTCAAAGGAACAATGGGCTGACTTTAACTATAAATTAACTGATGGTGAAAGTTTATATGAGGTGCAAAAAAGGAATATAACAGCTCTTAAGGAGATATTAAAGGAAAATGGAGATGAAAATATTGTTATTGGTACTCACGGCACTGCATTAAGTACAATAATAAATTATTATGATAAAAATTTTGATTTTAGTGAATTTCAAAGAATAAAAAGCTTAATGCCTCTAGTTGTGTGCATGAATTTCCATGGAGATAATGTTATTAAAGTAGAAGAGTTTCGAATTTTTTAACATACCAGCAGCTGATATAAGGAAAGCAGGAAAAAGTGTAGAATATAATATGTAAGGTGTATTTGATATGACGTGGAGGTAAAAATGAAGCTGTTTTTAATAAGACATGGGCAAACAGATTGGAATATACAAGGTAAAATACAAGGAAGTCATGATACTGAGCTTAACCAAACTGGCATTGAACAGGCAGAATTGCTAAGTAAAAAGGTAGTGGAATTAAATTATAAATTCTCAAAAATATATACAAGCCAGCAAAAAAGGGCAATGAAGACTGCACAAATTTTAAGCTGTACTGTAAAAGAGGACTGTATACCAATAATAGGGCTGCAGGAAGTAAATTATGGTGAATGGGAAGGATTGTGCTGGAGAGAAATACAGGACAAGTTTCCGGAAGAATATCAGCAGTGGTATAACCACCGCAGATATACCAGACCTCCAAAGGGAGAATCCTATGACGACATGCTGAAGCGTGTTTTAACAGTTCTACATAAAATTGTTAATGAAAATAGCAGCGATGTTGCAATTGTAACACATGGAGCAGTGATCATGAGCTTACAGTGTTATTTAACAAATACTCCTTTTGATGAAATGACAAAATTCAAAACAGATAATACCTCAATTACGGAATTTGACAGTGAGTTATTTTTATAATAATTATGAATAAAAAACTGCTGACAGTTGATGCTGCCAGCAGTTTTTCTATTTCATTCTTTGAATTTTTTGTGTTCTTTGAATTTTTCCGGCTTTTCCTTCTACAGGAACAAGATCCTTCTTTGTAGATAGATTTCTAATATTTATGATAGTAGTGGACTCAGTGCTTTGGCTGCCCTTTTTACTTTTCTTGCCCTTCAAACCTTGAACTATTAACAAATTACCTTGAGATAACTGCATAAATTCAGGCTTCTTAAACCATCTGTTTTTCTTATAAACACATTTAACCACACCTTTGCTTCTGTCTGGTCTAACTAGTATAGTAGCAGTCAATTTATGGAATATCCATAGGATAGTTTTTTCTTCGATTTTCACAGAAACAACATTACCTTGTATTTGAGTTAATCTGTCCCCGTATTTTTTTAAATAAGATTGTGTGTAGTACTCAGTTAGCTTTTCTTTAAAACTCATATTAATAACTCCTTCATATATATAATTTGTTTTTTTGATAATAATATTCAATAATTCCAATGATAAATAATTTATGTATATTATATCATAAATTTTTTTGTTTTAAAACAATGATTACCTAACCAATTTATTTGTTATTATTATAATTTATATTTTTAACAATATTATTAAAAAAATGTAATTAAATTATGGCAAGATTTTTTGATACAGGTGCTAAATAAAAGTGGCATAGTCCTTACAAAATAATACCAATTATGGTATTATAGTATTTATAGAGAATAGGTTTTATTATACAATATAAGGTAAAAAATATAACAGCTTACAGGAGGGAATATTATGTGCCTTGGTATACCATTAAAAATAATACAAATAGATGGGAAAGAAGCTGTTGGAGAAATAAATAATATTAGTAAAAAAATTAGAATAGATTTTGTTCCACAGGTTAAAATTGGTGATTTTGTAATGGTTCATGCTGGATTTGCTCTTGATTTAATGGAAGAAGAAGAGGCAAAGGAAACCATTGATATTTTAAATGATGTAATGGAAGCATCAAAATGAATTATAATTTGAAAAAAATCAATGAATATAAAGAAAAAATAAACATTATGGAAGTCTGTGGGACACATACTGTAGCTATAAGCAAATTTGGACTTAGAAGTGCATTTAATGAAAATATCAATCTCATATCTGGGCCTGGATGCCCTGTTTGCGTAACACCTCAAAACTATATGGATTATATTTATGAGTTATCACTTAATAAAGAAATTATAATCTGTACCTATGGAGACATGATCAGAGTACCTGGGAGTATACCCTATAAAACCTTAGAACGTGCCAGGGCCCTAGGGGCAAATGTTAAAATGGTTTATTCAACCATGGATTCAATAAATATTGCAATGGAAAATCCCCATAAAAAAATAGTTTTTCTTGGAGTGGGCTTTGAAACTACTACTGCTCACACAGCAGTAGCAATAAAAGAAGCTGAGGCAAAAAATATTGAGAACTTCTATGTATTATCCATGCACAAACTGGTGGAGCCGGTGATGCGGCAATTACTTGAAAACAAAGAATTACAAATACATGGATTTTTATGCCCCGGTCATGTGGCAGCAATTCTAGGACAGGATGGATTTATGTTTCTTAATGAATACAAATCCATAGGTGCTATAGCAGGCTTTGAAGCACAGGATATTATTAATGCTATGGGAACCATTATTTATATGAGAAAGAATGGGGAAACGGGAGTTAAAAATTGCTACGACAGATTAGTATCAAAACATGGAAATAAAATTGCTGTTAATTTAATTAATGAAGTTTTTCAGGCTGAAACAGATTACTGGAGGGGCATGGGACAAATTAAGGGAAGCAGTTTAAAGCTTAGGGAAAAATATAAAAAGTATGACATTGAACAGCTTTACCCAATGAACCACAACGGCGAAAATAATAATACAGGATGCCAGTGCGGAGAAGTTTTAATGGGAAAAATAAAGCCTAATCAATGTAAGTTGTTTAAAACAGTATGCTGCCCTGAGAACCCTGTAGGACCTTGTATGGTTTCCTCAGAGGGAAGCTGCGGAGCATATTATAAATATATTTGAAGTTGCTTAGGAAGGAGGAACTATGGAAGATATAATTTCATTATCCTATGGTAATGGTGGAACTAAAACAGACAAACTGATAAAAAAATATTTGCTTCCCAACTTTGGAAATGAACTGCTGAATGTATTAGGCGATGGGGCACTATTAAATAGTTCTGGTAAAATTGCCTTTTCCACGGATAGTTTTGTAATATATCCTACCTTTTTTCCTGGTGGTGATATTGGAAAATTAAGCGTCTGCGGTACAGTTAATGATTTGTTAATGTGCGGCAGTATTCCAAAGTACTTGAGTTTATCCTTTATTTTAGAAGAGGGATTTTTAATTGATGATTTTGAAAAGATAGTAAAATCTATAGCCTCAACTGCAAAAAAAGCAGGGGTTGAAATAGTAACAGGAGACACTAAAGTAGTTGATAAGGGTCATGGACATGGCATTTATATAAATACCTCAGGAATTGGAGAAAGAATTAAGAACATTAATTTGGGAAAGCACAGGATAAATGCAGGGGATAAGGTGATAGTCACAGGAAACTGCGGAGATCATGGCATTTCAATTTTATGTGCCAGAGAAAAAATGTTTGATGAAAAATTAAAGTCAGATTGTAATCCTTTAAATATAGTTATAAATGAAATTTTAAAGTTTGGTGATAAGGTTAAAATCTTAAGAGATCCAACCAGAGGAGGTGTGGCAACCACATTAAATGAATTTGTTGAAGACTCAGAAATCTGCATTGAACTGGATGAGGAAAAAATACCTGTAGATAAAGATATAAAATCAGCCTGTGATCTATTGGGGCTGGACCCGCTTTACAGTGCTAATGAAGGTAAAGCATTAGCAGTGGTAAGTGCTGAAATATGCGATGCTGTTTTAGAAAGCTTAAAGAAAATTCATATTTCAGAACATGCGGCTGTAATAGGGGAAGTTACTAATTTTATGCCTGGAAAGGTAATTATTAAAACCCCTTATGGCGGCAGAAAAGTATTGAACAAATTAAGTTATGATATGCTGCCAAGAATTTGCTGATACAAGGAGGAGAATTATGCATAAAGGTCGTATTAAAGAGATAAAAAAAGAGGAGCTTATACCATTAGCTGAAAAATTCTTTAAGGAAAAAAGAAGACTTGTTATTATGAATGGCTATGTAGACAAAAATAAACGTAATGTTATAGCCTATAATTTTGATATAGAAGGAAATATAGTAACTTACCTGTGCAAGGGATATGATTCGCTTCCATCCTTGGCTCCCATATACAAAGGCTCAGCTCAATGGTGTGAAGAAGAAATATGTGAAATGATGTCAATTGAATTTACTGGATTGAATAAAAGCGGAAGATTATTTTTACCTGATGATTTTGATGGATCAGGTCAAATTTTAGTAACTCCCTTGTCTGAACTAAAGAAGGAAAATATATTTGAAAACAATGAAGGTAATATAAATATAAAAGATAAGGGGGAAAAGTAATATGAGTTATGTAGTACCAATTGGACCCTATCACCCATCTCTAGAAGAGCCAGTTCATGTAAAGCTTTATACAGAGGGTGAATACATTTCCAATGCAGATGTGTTTATTGGTTATAATCATAGGGGCATTGAAAAGCTTGCTACGGAAAGAAATTTCATTCAAACAATTACATTGGTTGAGAGAACCTGCGGAATTTGTTCCCATACTCATGCTTTATCTTACTGTTTGGCACTGGAAAATATAGCATCCATGGAAGTGCCAAAAAGAGGAGCTTATATCAGAGTAATTACTTCAGAACTGGAAAGACTTCATTCTCACTTTTTATGGCTGGGACTAGCATCCCATATAATTGGATTTGATTCAGCTTTTATGTATGCTTTTTCTGCCAGGGAAAAGGTAATGGATATGCTGGAGCTTATAAGCGGCAACAGAGTTAATTATGCAATGAATATAGTTGGAGGAGCTAGAAGAGATATATCTAAAGAAATTTTGGAGGAGCTATTAAAAATTGTTGAGGAAATGAAAGAGCCCTATAAAAAGATTTTAAACATATTTGTTCAGGATAAAACCATAGAAATGAGAACTAAAGGTGTTGGAAAGCTATCCTACGAAGATGCATTTATATATGGAGCTGTTGGTCCTCATGGCAGAGCATCAGGAATGAAAATTGATGCCAGGAAGAACGATCCGTACTGCTGCTATGAAGATTTTGATTTTAATATGGTTGTACAGGAAGCAGGGGATGTTTTCTCAAGAGCTGTGGTAAGACTTCTGGAAATAGATGAAAGCTGTAAAATTATAGCTCAGGCAGCAAATAATATGCCTGAGACCCCAATTAATTTAGGAGTTAAACTTCCAAGGATACCTGAAGGGGAGTTTATAGTCAGAACGGAAGCTCCAAGAGGTGAAGTAACATATTATGTAGTTACTGATGATAAACGGAATAACCTGAGAGTTAACATTCATGTGCCAACCTTTAAAAATGCTGCTACAGTTCCCATTATGCTGAAAGGAAATACAGTGGCGGATGCAGGGTTAATAGTTGCCAGCATTGATCCTTGCTTCTCCTGTTTGGATAGATAATGCACGAGCTTTCTGTTACTGAAAATATTATAGGTATTTCCTGTGATGAGCTGAAAAAACATCCTGGGGTAAAGGTTTTAGAAATTAGAATTGCAGTAGGAGAACTTACGGGACTCATTCCACAATGCATTCAATATTATTTCGATATAGCAAGCAAGGGAACTCCAGTTCAGGGTGCAAAGCTTATAATAAAGAAAATTCCCCTTTCTATAAAATGTAATGTATGTGGAAAGGAAAGCATTGTGAAGGTTGGACAATTTGGATGCCCAAACTGCGGCAGTGATAATTTTAAATTAAATACTGGAAAAGAATTTTATATTGAAAGCTTGGAGGTAGAGTAATTTGGAAATTAAGGTGGTAAGGCAGATATTAGAGTGGAATGAAAACTGCCATGAAGAAATCCATTCTTTGCTTAACAGTAAAAATGTATTAATGATTAATGTTATGGGATCACCGGGCGGAGGCAAAACCACACTTATTATGAGATTAATTCACAGCCTTAAAAGCAAATATAACATAGGGGTTATTGAGGGAGATATTGCAGGTGTAATAGATGCAGAAAAAATAGCAGCTGTTGGAATTCCTGTTGTACAGTTAAACACAGAAGGGGCATGCCATATTGAGGCAATGTCTATAAAAAATATACTACCCCAATTTGATTTAGATAAAATTGATATTATAATTGTTGAAAATATTGGGAACCTTGTATGTCCTGCAGAATTTGACATAGGTGAAGACTTAAAAATAGCACTGTTAAGTGTGCCTGAAGGGGATGACAAGGTTGAAAAATATCCATTGATGTTTACAAGAAGTAATGCATTGGTAATAAATAAATATGATATGAAAGCATATTTTAATTTTGATGAAAACAGAGTTATAAATCACGCTAAAGCCTTTAATAAGGATTTAGAAATATTCCCTATTAACAGCATAAATGGGGATGGTTTTGATAATTTTATTAACTTTATTGAAAAGAATATAAAGAAGGGAAGCGTAAAGTGATGATGAAATTTAAAAACTTCCTGGGTACATTTATTTTGTGTTATGGATGTTGGATGCTGTTTACAATTCCCAGCACCTTTGATAATGAGGAATTATTAATGGGTGCTGTAGTATCAATTATTATTGCACTGTTTAGTACTCCATTTTTTTCTAAAGTCAATGGACTTTGGCTGTTTAAGCCCAAGCGTTTGATTGCACTAATAGAATTTATACCAATTTATACAATAGAATTATTCAAGGCTAACTGGGATGTGGCCAAAAGAGCTCTACGTCCTAAAATGAATATAAATCCAGGAATAGTAAAAATACAAACAGATATTAAAAGTGATTATGGGCTATCACTTTTAAGCAATTGCATAACGCTGACACCTGGTACTATAACCATGGATATTGTGGAGGATAATGGAAAAACCTACCTGTACATTCACTGGATTGATGTTTCTACACAGGACATTAATAAAGCATCAGATACAATTAAGGGAGCCTTTGAACCTTGGGTAAGGAGGATTTTTGAAAATGAATGTTGATTTTATTGTTGTTTCTTTAATACTTTCCATATTAGCTATAATTTTAATTTATAGAGTTGTAAAAGGCCCTTCAATGATTGACAGAGTTGTTGCTTCAGATTCTATAGATATAATAATTGGATTAGTTATGGTTTTATTTGGATGCTATGAAGGCAGAGCATTGTATGTGGATTTAGGACTGATTTTAGCATTGCTTGGATTCATAGGGACTATACTAATTTCAAAGTATTTGGAGGGAAAGTTATGATACTTAGAATAATAATAGATTGTTTCTTTGCCCTGGGTATTTTTTTTATGGCAGCTGGAGTAATAGGGATGTTAAGGATGCCGGATACATTCTGCAGACTGCAGTCTTCCACAAATATTGTAACCATGGGAAGCCTGCCAATACTAGCGGGAACTGCAATCTATGGATTTAGTATTGGAAACCCAGGCATAGGAGTTAAATCCATAATTATTGCTGTGTTTATTCTATTGACAAATCCCGCTGCATCTCATGCTATGACCATTGCTGCTTACAAAAGTGATGCAAAGATGCATACGGATAGTGTATGTGACCATATAAGGAGGGATAAGCTCCATGAGTAACATTTTTTCAATGTCATTTTTAAATTCAGTAATAATAATAGGGATGATTATTTCTGCAGTATGTGCAGTTGTTATTGACGAAATACTGCCCTGCATTATAGCTACTTCAGTGGTAGGCACATTTATGGCTTTGGAATTTCTTCTGCTGAGGGCTCCGGATGTGGCAATTGCAGAAGGAGCTGTAGGTGCAGTGCTGACTC
Organism: Clostridiaceae bacterium; assembly: GCA_029256485.1. The sequence goes on along the minus strand of JAQSXU010000028.1, from coordinate 14,464 downwards.
CTGTAATATTTATAATAGCCCTTGCAAAAGTAAACAAGACTAAAGCTAATGAGAACAAGGGGGAAAAATAATATGAAAAAATTTATTACTTATTTTTCTTTAACGGTTATATTGATTTTTAGTGTATATGTTTCTTTTAAGATGGCAGGGCTTCCTTCAACCTATGAAGGTGTGGCAAATTTAATGGTGAAGGACACTATGGAGAAAACTGGGGCTGTAAATTCAGTTACAGCTATAGTATTTGACTTCAGAGGATATGATACTCTGGGTGAATCCTTTGTGCTATTTACGGCAGTAACAGGCTCAGCAGCTATTCTAAGAAGGAATAAAAAGATAAAGGCAGGTAATATGAAATGAAGATAATCAAAGATGGTGACAAAGATCCAATTATAACCTGTTGTGCAAATATAGCTCTTCCAATTTCTTTAATGCTGGGAGCCTATGTAATTCTTCATGGACATTTAAGCCCAGGAGGCGGATTCCAGGGCGGGGTGTTAATTGCAGGAGCAGTGGCTATTTTATATTTAGCTTACGGCTCAAAGGCAGTGAAAAGTACACTGAATATAGAGAAAATAAAAAGGGCAGAGGATTTTGGAGCACTGGGATTTGTGCTTCTTGGTACTTTAGGAATTGTATATGGATACAATTTTTTTAGAAATGTAATTTATAATGACGGCTCAATAGGAAAACTTTACAGTTCAGGCACTATTTTTTGGATGAATTTTGCAGTAGGATATAAGGTTTTGGCTGGGGTTGGATTTTTAGTTATTGTAATGCTGAATAGTTTAAAGGAAGATAATGATTAATAAGTATGAGGTGAAAGCATGTTACTTAATTATATAGGTTCATTCCTATTAATAATATTTGGGTTATATATAATAATAGTAAAAAAGAATTTAATAAAAATAGTTATTGGTATGTCTTTAATGGACAGCGGTATAAATCTGCTGTTAATATCTGTTGGATTTAGAGCAGGCGGTACAGCTCCAATATTTCTCAGTGATCTTAAAGCAGGCGCCTTTTTTGTAGATCCTGTTCCCCAGGCTTTGACTCTTACTTCAATAGTAATAGGAGCATGTGTTACAGCATTGGCACTTTCTTTGGTAATAAAAATAAAGGAGCATTATGGATCTATAGATGCAGATAAGGTTAGGAGGTTAAACGGATGACAGGTTATGTTAGTAATCTCCCTATTATAGCAATAATCGTTCCGTTTGTATCAGCTTTTCTGGTTGGTTTATTAGGAGAAAAGGCTAAAGTTTTAAATATACAGAGGGTAATTGCTGTACTGGCTGCCTTTATATGTTTTACAGCTGTAGTTTTACTTATTAAGCCAGTGGCATTTGACCATAAGATTGTATCATACTGGATGGGAAACTGGATACCTGAAAAACAGTGGGCAATCGGTATAGGTCTTGAGGTGGATTCATTAAGTTTATTTGTAGCTCTTATTATATCTGCAGCATGCGCTTTATCCAGCGTTTTTTCTGTAAGATATATTGAGAAAGACAATGGTTTGGATAAATATTATGTATTATTTTTACTGTTAACAGGAAGCATGATTGGTTTTGTGCTTACAGGGGATATATTTAATATGTATGTAATGCTGGAAATTATGACTTTTTCAGCTATCAGTCTCACTGCATTTAGAAATAATCTTTATAAGTCAGTGGAGGCAGGGTTTAAATATATTGTAACCGGCTCTATTGGCTCATCCTTTATTTTGCTTGGTACCATATTGCTTTATGCTCAGGTACATACTTTAAATTTAGCACAAATTGCGGCATTTCTTCATAATAATTACACTCCAGTTACTATTTTAGCATTGGCTCTATTATTAACTGGATATGCAGTAAAGGCTTTCTTAGTACCATGTCATACATGGCCGCCTGATGCTCATATGTCAGCACCTTCATCTATTTCAATGCTTTTATCAGGCATTATGAGTAAAACCGGGGTTTATGCAATTATTAGAATTTTATATATGATATATCAAAGTACAGGAAATTATAAAATTCAATTTTTGATAATTGCCTGGGGAACTGTTACCATGCTGGTTGGTGTTTCAATGGCACTGCTTCAAACTGATTTTAAGAGATTACTGGCCTTTCATTCAGTTTCTCAAATTGGATACATTGTAACTGCAATAGGGGTAGGACTTGCAGCAAATAAATCTGTAGCGGTTCTTGGAACCATGGGCGGATTATATCATATGCTGAACCATGCAACATTTAAAAGTTTACTATTTTTATGTGCGGGAGCTGTTCTGTACACCACAGGTACAACAGATTTAAATAAATTAGGAGGCTTGGCTAAAAAAATGCCATTTACATCCACTGTATTTTTAATTGGGGCATTTTCAATCAGCGGGATTCCTCCATTTAATGGGTTTGTATCAAAATGGCTAATATATCAGGCTACCTATGAGGCAGGCTATGCTCCTGTAACCATAATAGCCATGCTGGTATCAGTTATGACATTGGCTTCCTTTGTAAAAGTTGCTCAATCAGTATTTTTCGGACAACTTCCACAGGAATTAAATCAGGTTAAAGAAATTCCAATGCTTATGAGAATACCTATGGCAGTTTTAGCATTAATATGTGTAATTTCAGGAATTGCACCAAGTATTATTTCAAATTATATTATTGAACCTGCAGCATATGCAATTTATAACATTGGTGATTATATAGATGTTATGTTTACTAAAGGGTATGCAGCTAAAATGTTTAATGAGGTTATTCCAGTTCCAAAGATGGATTATGTATTAGCAGGCTACTGGAAACCTGAAGCATGGCTGGCATTATTCTTTGTTATACTAATAGGCTTCATATTTGCTGCATCATTAAATTTAAGATCTAATAAAATAAATATATCTGAACCAGTTAATTATAATGATGACAGATACTCATCCTTTACTGGAGGGGAAAAAGAGGAGTTCAATCAAATTGGCGGTCATGATTTGTTCTGGGGATTTAAACATGAATTAAAAGGTTACTTTGGATTTATGCAGAATATACACAGCGGTGTAGTTAACGATTATGCTCTATGGGTGGTTGCAACTTTAGCATTTTTGTCAATTTACCTGTTTGCAGTGTTATAGGGGGAGATTTATATGAAAATAGTTCAAACTTTGTTTTACATTTTAATATTTCCAGGACTTATATTCAGCACTTGTTTTGGATTAATCCTTTCCGGCATTGACAGAAAGGTAGTTGCAAGAATGCAGAGAAGAATAGGGCCTCCTGTATTACAGCCTATATATGATTTTATTAAATTAACTGCTAAGGAAAGTATTATACCTAAAAATGCTGCAAAAAATGCTTTTTTATGGGCGCCCATTATTGGACTTATCAGTGTAATTTCAATTCCATTGTTTATTCCTATGTTTGGTTACTCATTTATCCCTGCTGCAGCTGATATGATAGTAATAATTTATCTTCTTACTATTCCTGCACTTGCTTTAATTATTGGAGGGTCATCATCCGGATCTCCCTTTGCAGGTATTGGAATTTCAAGAGAAATGGTTACAATGTTGTCCTATGAACTTCCATTAGTAATTGTATTACTTGCTGTTGGGGCTAAAGTGGGACTTACAAATGGAGGAAATGTTACATTTTCACTAAGTAAAATATTTGAATATCAGTCTTCATCAGGGCTTTTAATAACTAAACTGGCAATGATACCTGCTGCTTTAGCTTTCGTGTTAATAATACCAGCTGAGGTTGGAAGTGTACCATTTGATGTGGCTGAGGCAGAAACAGAAATCTGTGAAGGACCTCTGGTAGAATACAGTGGTTTTAATTTGGCTTTATATAAATTAACTCAGTCAGTAAAAATGCTGGTAATGGCAAGTCTATTTATAGCACTATTTCTTGGTGGAAAGGGTTTCGGAAACTTCTTCGCTAATATATTGCTTTTAATTTTACTGGTGATTTTAGTTATAGTTATATCTATATCATTTTCAAAAGCTGTTTTTGCAAGAATAAAAATAGAACAGACTTTGAAGTTCTTCTGGACTATTCCCACTGTATTGGCTCTATTAAGCTTAATACTGGCATATGCCAGGTTTTAGAAAAATGAATTAATTATTATCATAGAAAAAGAAGGTGAATATATTGGTTGAAAAGTTAATTGATATCAGCAGAGAGAAATCTCCATGGGTATATCATTTAAATACAGGTTCCTGTAATGGATGTGACATTGAACTAATTGCACTATTTGGGCCAAGATATGATGTTGAAAGATTTGGACTAAAGCTTACTGGAACACCAAGACATGCGGATATTGTGGTGGTAACAGGTCCAGTAACATCACAGTCCAGGGACAGAATGTTAAGAGTATTATCACAGGTTCCAGACCCTAAAGTGGTAGTTTCCCTTGGTTCATGTCCAATTTCGTGCAACGTGTTTAAGGGAAGTTATTCTATTGATGGCCCTTTGGACAAATGGACACAAGTGGATGTGTCAGTAGGTGGATGTCCTCCGAAACCAGAGGCAATGATAGATGGAATTTTGGAAGCTGTGAAAATTTTAAAAAAGAAAAGGAGTAATATGAATGGATAGTAAAGTCCCTTTTTTTACAGAAGCAATAAAAAACTTTTTTAAGTCTCCAGTAACTAATAAATATCCCAATGTTCCTGTAGAGGCTCCTAAAAATTACAGAGGTAAAATAAAATTTGATTCTACTCTCTGTGTTGGATGCGGCATGTGCATAAGAGTATGTTCACCTGGAGCTATTACAAAGACCATTGAAAAAGTAGATGAAGGTGAAAAGATTACTATGAATTTTAATTTGGGATCATGCACTTACTGCGGATTTTGTGCTGATTTTTGCGGTAGAAAGGCTATAAAGCTAACTCAGGATTATCATTTGGTCATAACTGATAAAAATGAATTAATGGAAACAGGATCATTTATTAAGAAACTGCCGCCGAAGCCTCCAGTTAAAGCAGCAGAGGCAGCAGTGACTAAGTAGTTTCAATAGGAGTATTTACATTGTTTTTTCTTTGGTATAGAATTACAAATGGAAACAATGAATTCATTAAATTTCGGAGGTATAGTAATGAAAAAGGAACAATTAGCAAAATACATTGATCATACAATATTAAAGGCAGATGCATCTGCTCATAAAGTAGAAGAAATATGCAAAGAGGCACTGGAAAATAATTTTGCATCGGTGTGCATTAATTCGTGTAATGTACCTCTGGCAGCAAAACTGTTAAAAAATAGTTCAGTAAAGGTTTGTACAGTAATTGGCTTTCCTCTAGGAGCAACATCTACGGCTTCAAAGGCCTTTGAAACTGAAGATGCCATTAGAAATGGTGCTGAAGAAGTAGATATGGTTATAAATGTAGGCAGACTTAAGGATAAGGATTATGAATATGTTAAGAAGGATATCAAAGCCGTTGTTAACACTGCATCTGGCAAAGCCTTAACAAAAGTTATAATTGAAACATGTCTTTTAACAGATGAGGAAAAAGTTATAGCATGTAAATTAGCCAAAGAGGCAGGAGCAGATTTCGTTAAAACATCTACTGGATTTTCTACAGGCGGGGCTACTGCAAAAGATATAAAATTAATGAGAGAAACCGTAGGAAGTGATATGGGAGTTAAGGCTTCAGGCGGAATACACAGCTATGAGGATGCCATTTCAATGATTGAAAATGGAGCATCAAGAATAGGAGCATCAGCTTCAATCGCTATTTGCTCAGCTGCTGAAAAATAAAAGAAATTTTAAACTAATTAATAACATCTGTTTATTCAAAACAGGTGTTATTTTTTATTTAATATTTGTTATATATGAGTTCACTGTGTATACAGCTCTTTTAAATTATGGTGTTGATGTGATTAGGACAAGCTCATGCTGTCAATAATTAAGCTAAATTACATTATTGAAGGGATATAAAATTATTATGGCAAGAAACAAATGCACTGATAGAAATATGTTATATTATTTTGCTGCATTAAGGCATGAATCTGAAAGAGAATGCCCACGCTGCGGCTGTTCCCATACTGTATTATATGGAAAATACCATGGTAAACAAAGATATATATGCAGAGGTTGCAGAAGGACCTTCAATGACTTTACGAACACACCAATTTCCAGAACTCACTTCCCTGAAAAATGGGAAGCATTTATTAAGAGTACCCTGGAGGGCTTGTCCCTTAAGGCGGCAGCCAGAGAAATTAACGTTTCTTACGTAACACTATTTTACTGGAGGCACAAGCTGCTATCTTCATTAAAAACGGTTAAACAAAATAAAATGCAGGGAGAGTTTGAACTTGAAAACTTCTTCTTAAAATTTTCCCGAAAGGGAAAGAAAAGTATTGAACACCATGAAAAAAGAGTACATGACAAAAGCGTAAGCCATATAAATATTACAAATAAAAAGGTTTGTGTATTTACAGCTCTGGATCTACATAATAATATTTATTCCAGGGCAGTAGGTACAGGTAGAATGAATGCAAAAGATGTTGATAATTTTGTTGGGAAAATACTTAATAACAATAAGAAGGCATGCTCAAGACCAAAGCCATTTTTTGCATTGTACTTTAAGAAAAAGAAAATAAAAGAAATTAATAAGTCACTTGATGACAGTTCTAAAGCAGTGAAATACAGATGTGACTGCATGGCATGGCTGTATCGTTTTAGAGGAGTAGCAACGAAGTATTTAAATAATTATTTGAGTTTATTCAAATTCTTAAAGAGCGGCAATTTAAATAATATCACATTCACTATAAATAAATTTATAAAAGAAATAAGCAAAATTAATATTCAAAATACATACATAAATTTGAGAAATGCTGAAATCTGTTTTAATTGACCTGTCCCTAACGGGAATTTGATAATAGACAACCTATCGGTTCATGAACTTTACAGCTCCTATAAGAACAGAAGAATTCCATCTATTAAAAAAAAATATGTGGACAAGCACATATTTTTACATAGCCTGGTTACTTTATCAACACTATTGAATAAAAGAGCCTTAAAACAAAGTAAGAAAGATCAAAGAATAGATAACAAATATTGTTGTTTTGCTTACAGCAAAACTTAAATTAAAGATTTTCGGCCAAAGCCGAAAATCCACATTATTTGATCTTTGATCTTTAATCTTTAATCTTTAGTTTTAGTCTTTATTCTTTAGTTTCAAAGGTATATATGAGTTCAACTTTGTGATTTAAAATCGGCCAATTTTTTTTATTTTTTTGTGCCTAAAAATATTGCTATTGAATATTAATATAGTAATAATGATTTTTTTAACATTTTCTTCACAAGGAGGGGTGAAATGCTTAATGAGTTAAAAAAGAATGAAGTTGAGTATAAGTTCGAATTTTCACATGGGGACGAGAGAAAAGAAAGCCACTACCTGCCTGAGTATAAAAGTATTTATAATAAGTTGAATTTAGCTATGAATATTGATAAACAAGGCTTTAATGTTTATCTTATAGATGATTTTTCCAAGGATAAATTAGAAAGTTTAAAAAAATATATAAGAACACTGTTAAAGGATAGAAGCAAGCCAAAGGATATATGCTATGTAATAAAGGATGATGAAAAATCTCCAATATCTATGCCTTTACCTAATGGAATGGGAAATGAATTTAAAGATACTATTGAAGAAATCCAAAATTCCTATTTAGATTGTGTATATGAATTTTATAATGGAAATTCTGACAAGGAAAAGGAAGACATTATAAATAGTATTCAAAAGAAAAGATCTGCTTTAATTAGTAAGTTAATTAAAGCAGCTGAGGATGATGGATTTAATATGAAAACTACCAATAGTGGATTTACTTTCATTCCTTTGGCATCAGGAGAAATGATGAGTGAAAAGGAATTTGAAGAGTTAAGTGTTATTGAAAGGGAAGGAATTCTAGAAAAGGTAAACAAACTAAAGATTAGTGCTACAAGCATTTTGGAAAATCTAAAGAACTCTGAATTAGATGAAATAGAGAAGCTAAAAGTTATATTGCAGGTTTCTATGAAAAAAAGTCTGGAAACAAAGAAACAGGAATATGCAGACACATTTAAAGGGGAAGAAGCTATACTTGAATTTCTTAATAATATGTGTTCAAATATTGAAAAATCTTTAATTGATGCCTACTCTTTTAGCTATGAGGATGATGAGGAAGAGATAAACAACATTTTAAATAAAAATGCTGTAAATGTAATAGTTGATAATTTAAATAATGAAGAATGCCCAATAATTTACGAAGAAGACCCATCCATTGCTAATTTACTTGGAAGCATAGAGTATGAGAATAAGAATGGAACTTATGTTACAGATATATCTCTAATTAAAAGCGGAGCATTGCTGAAGGCAAATGAAGGATGCCTGATAATTAGAATGAATAATCTTATTTCAAATCCGTCTGCCTATTACTACTTGAAAAAGTGTCTGATAAGTTCAAAAGTTGATCTCGATTATAATAGAGGTTACCTTGAGATACTGTCTTTAAATGGTTTAAAACCAGAGCCAGTACCAATACGTGAAAAAGTTATTCTAATTGGGGACTATGAAACCTATAGCATTTTATATAATTATGATGAGGATTTTAAGAAGATATTTAAAATTAGAGCAGAGTATGAACCCATAATTGATATAAATAATGATACAAAGAATTCATTTATAAATAATATAGCTAAACTTATAGAAGCCAATAACTTAAATCCAATGACTGATGAGGCAATAAGTGAATTAGCAAAATTTCTATCCAGAAAAGCTGAAAATAGAAATAAAATGTATTTAAATGATTATGAAATAGACAGGATAGTAATGCAGTCCAATAATAAAGCGGAAATGGAAAGCAGAAAAAGTATTGAGGCCAATGATATTTTAAATGTTGCCTGGGAGGAAGAAATATTACAAAGAGAAGTACTAGATAATTTTAAAGATAAAACAATACTAATAAACATTGCAGATAAAAAAGTAGGTGAAATAAATGGACTGTCTGTTATTGACACAGGCTTTATGAGTTTTGGGAAACCAATAAAAATAACATGCAACTGCTATAAAGGCAGCGGGGAAGTTATTGATGTTCAGAAAACTGGTGATTTAAGCGGCAGTATTCACAGCAAAGCAATTAATATATTGAAAGGATATATTAATAAATTAAATGGTGGATACGAAAAAATACCTGTGGACTTTCATATCAGCTTTGAACAGATTTATGGAAAGGTAGATGGAGACAGTGCCTCCATTGCAGAAATCATATGTATGATTTCTGCCTTAAGCAAAATTCCTGTTAAACAAAATATCGCAGTAACGGGTTCTGTAAATCAAATTGGTAATGTTCAGCCCATAGGAGGAGTAAATGAAAAAATAGAGGGATTCTACAATGTATGCAAGCTCCTGGGAAAGAGGGGAAATAATGGTGTTTTAATCCCTTATTCAAATAGAGATAATATTGTCTTAAGAAGAGAAGTGGAACAGCAGATTGCCAATGGAGACTTTCATATCTATACCATGAATACTGTGGAAGATGCCATAGAGGCTTTGATGTGTGATGACAATATAGGGGTTAGTGATGTTTTTGAAAGTATTAAAAAAGAAATAAAGAAATATAGTGCTAAGCCTAAAAAACTAAATAACAAAGAATAAACATTAAATAACAATTCGGTTGATTTTCTGCTTGGGCAGAAAATCTTAAATTAAAGGACTTTAGAATTAAGGATTCAATATTGTATGATGCATAATAATAAATAAGAAGGAAAAGATACTATTGTATTATTAACGCTATTCTTTAACAGATCTTTGTAAAAGGATTGAAGATAAAATGAAAAAGATAATCATAGGATTAATAAGCATAGCTTTATGCTTTGTGATGAGCCCCAAACATGTTTATGCTGAAGATAACACTAGACCAATACTTCAAATACCAGTAATAAGCGACATTCATATACAGAATCAGTGTCAAAAGGACAGACTTATAAAAGCTCTTAATGATTATAAAATCATTGCACCAAACTATAATGTAATGGTGTTTGTTGGAGACATAACAGATCATGGCTATTCAAGTGAATATGATAATTTCATGAATATCATTAATAATAATGTACAGCAGAATGCTGAAAAAGTTATTGTCATGGGAAATCATGAATATAATGAAGTCTGGTATAAAGGAATTGTTCAAAGCGACATTTATATCAATAGATTTAAAGAAAAAACAAAAATGCCCAATGTTTACTATGATAAATGGATTGCAGGGTATCACTTTATAACACTGGGTGCAGATGATTTAAATTATAACAGTGCAGCTGATGGCAGAATATCTGACAAAGAATACAGCTGGCTTGAAATTATATTAGCAGTAAATGCAAATGCAAATAAGCCCATATTTGTATTTTTACATCAGCCAATACCTTATACAGTATATGGCAGCCAGCACTGGGGTGGAAATTTTACTGATGGAAAACTTTTTAATATTCTTAAAAAATATCCTCAGGTAATACTATTTACAGGTCATTCTCACGCTTTGCTTGACTATCCCAGAACAGTATATCAGAATGGCTTTAACATGGTTAACACAGGCTCCGTAGCCTACACATGTTATGATGGCGGAAAAGGACCTGAAGAGTATTCCCAGGGGCTGCTGGTTAACGTATATAATGACAGAGTGGAAATTAAATCAAGAGAATTCAGTACTGGAACATACATTAAAACATTTGTAATTAAGATACCTTATAAAAAAAATTTATGATAATGAAAAGTCTGTATTCAACACAGTCTCCACAATCAAAGAAAACAAAAACACCCATGTATAAAAACATGGGTGTTTTCAGTCAATTTAAAATTTTGCCTAAAGTTAAACTATCCTTATTTGTTCTTTAATCTTTAATCTTTAGTTTAAACGTTAAATCTAAAGTGAACTATGTCTCCGTCCTGCATAACATAATCTTTTCCTTCTAATCTATAGTAACCTTTTTCTTTAGCAGCTGCTTCTGAACCGCATTCTATTAATTTATCATAGGATATTATTTCTGCTCTAATAAATCCTCTTTCAATATCTGTATGAACCTTGCCTGCTGCTTTAGGAGCTTTTGTTCCCTGCTTAATTGTCCATGCTCTAACTTCATCTGTTCCAGCTGTAAGAAAACTCATAAGTCCTAGAAGTTTGTAACTGGTATGAACAAGCTTATCCAAACCTGACTCATCAAGTCCATATTCTGAGAGCATTTCCTTTTTCTCATCTTCACTAAGTGATGATAATTCCTCTTCAATTTTAGCTGAAATAACTACAACTTGGGATCCTTCTTTTTCAGCAAATTCCTTAACTTGTTTAACATAATCATTATCATGATTACCGCCTATTAAATCATCTTCGGATATATTTGCTACATATAAAACCGGTTTTGTGGTTAATAAGAAATAATTTCTTACCAGCTCTATTTCCTCATCTGTAAAATCCAATGTCCTTACTGGGTTTCCGCTTTCAAGATGAGCTTTTATTCTTTCCATAACAGTTAGTTCTTCTTTTGATTTTTTATCTCCGCCCTTTGCCAGCTTTGACACCTTTTCCATTCTCTTATCCATAGTTTCCATATCGGAAAAGATTAATTCAAGATTTATTGTTTCTATATCTCTTACTGGATTAACAGTTCCTTCAACGTGTACAATGTTTTCGTCATCGAAGCATCTAACCACATGCACAATTGAGGATACTTCTCTTATATGGGATAAAAACTTGTTACCTAAACCTTCTCCTTTGCTTGCTCCTTTAACAAGACCAGCAATATCATAGAATTCTATAGTTGTAAATACCTTCTTTTTAGGGTTGTAGATTTTTTCTAATACATCTAATCTTTTATCAGGTACTGCCACCACTCCTACATTTGGTTCAATGGTACAAAATGGGTAATTTGCAGATTCAGCGCCTGCTTGTGTAATGGCATTAAATAAAGTACTCTTACCAACGTTAGGTAAGCCAACAATTCCTAATTTCATTTATGTACATTCCTTTCATATAACAAAGTGTTTACTGATTACTAATGGCGTTAACAGCCAAACTCAGGTTAATTATACTCTATGACAGAACTGATTTCAAGAAATAACACATTAACGCATTATTAATGAAATTAACTGCTAAAAATTGTAAAATTTGTGTATAAATATGTAAGTTATGTTAATACGGAATACATTAAATATGAATTAATTTAAATGTATTAAAAATTAAATTAAAATTTTTTTTAAAAAAAGCAAAAAATTATATAAATTAAGAAGGAATTTTAACTTTTTTATAGAATAAATAACTCAAGTGGTTAAAAGTGGTTAAAAGTGGTGCGATTTTTCTATAATTGGAGGGATAATTATGTTCATAGGTGAATATACACATGCACTTGACAATAAAAATAGAATAATTATACCTTCTAAATTTAGAGAAGAGCTTGGAAGCAAATTCATTTTGACAAAAGGCCTAGATGGATGTCTATATGCTTATACTTTAGCTGAGTGGAGCAATTTAGAAAACAAGCTAAAAACACTGCCGCTTACCAGCAAAAATGCAAGAGCTTTTGTAAGGTTTTTCTTTTCAGGAGCTAATGAAATTGAAATGGACAAACAGGGAAGGGGTCTTATTCCTCAGAGTCTTTTAGAATATGCAGACATAAAAAAGGATATAGTAAGTATAGGTGTTTCAACAAGGATTGAAATTTGGAGCAAGGATAGTTGGGAACAGTATAATAACTCAAATATTGATTTTGACCAAATTGCAGAGCAAATGAGTGATCTTGGAATTTAATCTGGTTCACCATTATTTTTAGAAAGTATTCGGAGGAATTAAAATGAATTTTAAACATATATCAGTACTATTAAATGAGACAATTGATTCTTTAGATATAAAGCCTGATGGCATATATGTTGATTGTACCTTAGGCGGAGGCGGTCATTCTACTGAAATTTTAAAAAGATTGTCACCACAGGGAAGATTAATTGGTATAGATCAAGACAATGATGCATTAAAGGCAGCTTCTGAAAAATTAAAAGAGTTTAGAAATGTTACATATGTTCATAATAATTTTTATAATATTGATGATATATTAGAGGGATTAAGCATAAATGAAGTTGATGGCATATTGATGGATTTAGGAGTTTCCTCTTATCAATTAGATGAAGCTTCAAGAGGCTTCAGCTATATGAGCGAAGCACCGCTGGATATGAGAATGGACAGAAGTAAATCATTTTCTGCCTATGATGTGGTAAATTCCTATAGCGAACAGGAATTATTTAAGGTGATTATAGAATATGGCGAGGATAGTTTTGCAAGAAAAATTGCCAGAAGTATTGTAAAAAAGAGAGAAGATAAGCCCATTGAAACAACTAAGGAATTGGTAGAAGTTATTGATAGGGCAATACCAAATAAATTTAAGAAAAAAGGTCACCCGGCAAAAAAGACATTCCAAGCTATAAGGATTGAGGTAAATAAAGAGCTGGATATTTTAGATAAAGCCATTAATGACAGCGTTAATAGATTAAAAAAAGGTGGAAGATTATCCATTATAACCTTTCATTCTTTAGAGGATAGAATAGTAAAGAATAAATTTAAGCTGCTGCAAGATCCATGTACGTGTCCCCCTGACTTTCCTGTATGCGTGTGCGGTAAAAAGCCAGTAATAAAAATTATTACAAGAAAGCCTATTGAGCCAACTGATGAAGAGAAGGAAGTAAATTCAAGAAGTAAAAGCGCCAAGCTGAGGGTTTGTGAAAAAATATAGTTCTAATCTATTGGAGAGGTGAATAAAGTGATAGTGACAAACAATGATAACTATGTTCAAGGCAATACTGTATTAGTACCACAGCGTGTTGAGAAGACAAAAGATAATAGATTAAAAGAGCTTGAAGAAGGCAAAAATAAGTTACATAAAAAGAAGATAAGTAAAAGAATTTCATCTAAGGTATGTGTAATTAGAAACATTTCACTGGTGTTTATTGTTGGAGCGCTGCTCATAGCAAGATACAGTGCAATTTATGATATGCAGAGAAATTTAAATACAATAAAATCAAGTATAACCGAAACCAGTAGAGAAAATGAGAACCTAAAGGTGGAATTAGTAAAGTACAATAATCTTAGATTTATAGAGGAAACAGCCACAACCAAATTACATATGATACAGCCAGATAAAAATGCTGCTGTTTACGTTAGTCTGGATAAAAATTATTTTTCAAACATGGCAGAAAAGGATAATAAAATGGTTTCACAACAGAATTTAATCCAAAAGATTAAGAATCTATTATTTTAAATTTTGTTGGAAGTTCGTCTTCCCAATGGATAACGGAGGTATGGCGCTTGACTATTAGAGGTTACAGAGATAATGTGATTATAAGGAAAAGGATGCTTTTCACTTTTTTCTTACTCTTTGTGATCTTCTTTTGTTTAGTGGGGAGATTAAGTTATTTAATGATATATAAATCTTCATATCTTAAGAAGATTGCAGTTGGACAATGGACAAGTAAAGTTGTTATTGATGC
>JAQSXU010000003.1 GCA_029256485.1 Clostridiaceae bacterium | reverse complement strand
GCTGGTTCATTAGTAACAACTGATGCTATGGACAGAATCAATGAAGTATTGACAGTTGCTCCAGTAGTAGCTTAATTAAAATAGAAATATAAACTTACAAATAATTGAATGGGATTAACTCCCGTTCATTTATATAAAAAATTCATATAAGGAGGACTTATCCCATGTTAAAGAGATTACAAGAAAAAGCTGGTTACATTTCAATAGAAACTGTAATAGTTGCAGGTCTTATGATTTGCTTAGGAGTATTTGCTGTAAATCAACTTTATGAAGCTGGTTCATTAGTAACAACTGATGCTATGGACAGAATCAATGAAGTATTGACAGTTGCTCCAGTAGTAGCTTAATCATTAAATTAAAAAGGGTTTACATATGTAGGCTCTTTTTTTATTTGTGTTTTAATATTAAACAGTATAGTACATATTAAGTATTTCTTTTTTTTATAGAAAATGTATAATTTTTGTAATGACAATAAAGGAGAGGGATAATTATGAAATATATATATAGAAACATGAAGGATAAAGCAGGTTACATATCTATAGAAACAATTACTATAGTTGGATTAATGATATGTTTGGGAATATATATCATATATAAACTTTTTGGTGTTAGCTCTATTGTTTCTGACAATGCTAATGATAGAATAACAGAAGTTTTAGAAGTTGTGTCTCCAATAAATTAAATGAATTTATTAAAGAGTTTTCTTAAAAAGAACTCTTTTTTATTTTTGCAATAATTTGTAAAAAATAATTGACAAATATACTCTGATAATATATAATGATAAATATAGTCAAGGAATAATATAAAATAATGTATAAAAGGAGTGTTAATTTGAAAGGACTACTAACTTTAAAAAATAAGAGTATAAGAGGTATAATGACATTAGCGTTAGTTTTGATGTTATTATTTACAATGAATGGGATGGTGTTTGCACAGGAGTTAACTACCCCGTCAGCTATTACTGGAACAGTAAGTGAACCAGTTACAAATCTTTCTGATTTAAAGGAAGAAATTATTGAAAAAATGATGAACAGAGAAAGTTCATTTATAATTAATTATACTGGGGATACTCAACAGTTGTTATCTAATTTATCTTCAGTAATAAAACAAGCATATGAATCTGATGATTACTTGCGTTGGTCTTGGACAAATATTAATCCATCGGTAAAAGGTCAAACTGGAAATGTAAATATAACATTTACTATTGGATATGTAGCAAGTAAAGAACAAGAAGTTTTCGTTGATAAAGAAGTAGGGCAAATCATATCTCAAATCATTACAAATGGTATGTCTGACATTGAAAAGATTGAAGCTATTCATAAATATGTTTTAGATAATCTACATTATGATTATTCGTTAAAGGCAAGAAGTACATATACTGCGTTAAATACAGGTGAAGCAGTTTGCCAAGGATATTCAATGTTAATGGATAAATTACTGGAAAGAGCAGGAATTCAAACTCAAATAGTAACAGGAAATATACCAACAGGATTTCATGCTTGGAATTTAGTAAGTGTAAATGGCAATTGGTATCATATAGATAGTACAAATAATGATATTAATTCAGGAAAATACTTCATGGTGTCAGACGATTATTTGAAAGCATATAATTATACTTGGAATAAAACAGGACTTCCGACTGCAACATCAACTTATGAAAAACCAGTAGTTATTGAAACCCCAGTGGAAAACACGCCAGTTGAAGAAGAAGTGCCAGTTGAAGAAGAAGTTGTTGTAGATGCAAAGGATAAGCTTAATGTGACAATGGCTGAAAGATATATTGGTTATGCTGAAACTTTAAATAAGGAAACTTATTTAGACCAAGCACAATCATATGTTGAAAAATTGCCAAATGGTCAACAAAAAGCTGATTTACAGTTAAAAATTAATAACTTAAGAAAAAATATAGAAGCTGTTAATGAGCAAAAGAATGTACAACTTGCTACAACTTATGTAGAAAAGCTTGAAAAGTATAAGTCAAATGCTTATATTACTTTAGCTGAAAAGTATGTTGGAGAGTTAACTGATGGTGTAGAGAAAACAGCACTTTTAAATAGAATCAATGTTGTTAAAAACCCAACGCCAGTGGTAGTTCCTGAACCAGAAGTGCCTATTGAACCAGAAGCCCCTAAACCTAATATTGAGAATAATACTCCTGATAACAATGGTACAATAAACTCACAACAAACTATAGATATTGCTACAAAAAATGTAATAATGGCAGAAAAATATAAAAAAGATTTATATGTAAATAAAGCACAAACAAGTGTTAATAATCTTAAAGATTCAACAGAGAAAACTGCTTTACAAAATAGAATAGAAAATGTCTACGAAGCTATAGAGCAAGATAACGTAAATACTGCAACAAACGTTGTTGAAAAAGCAGAAAAATATAAATCAAATTCTTACATTACTTTAGCAGAAAAATACGTTAATAATTTAAAAGAAGGTTCTGCAAAACAAGCACTTGTAGATAGATTAAATTCTCTTAAAAATCCAGTTCCAACTGTTAAGGAAACAGTAGTTCCAAAAGAAACAGTAGCCCCAAAAGTTGAAGAAACTACCTCTGCACCTACTAATGAAACTAAAGCTGAAAGTGAAGTTGAACCAAACTCACAAAAAGATATTCAATCAGCTACAACATTAGTAGAAAAAGCAGAAAAGTATAAATTATCTTCTTTTATTAGAGTAGCACAAAACTATGTTGATAAATTACAAGATTCAAGTACAAAAACAGCCTTGCAAGATAGACTTGACGATTTAAAATAAATAATAAAAAATAACCCCAGAGATAGGGTTATTTTTTATTTGCATTAAATTAAGTAGCAATCTTTTAATGTATTAAAACTTATTATTTTATCTATAATAAAAATAATGGACAAGAAAAACAAATAAGGAAATTAGAATAACTTATGCATTAAGTTTAATATCTATTATATGTAAAACATTATAGCAATTATATTGACTTTAAAATATATTCATAATGTTTTATAATATAAACGATGGTATAAGTAGAAAGGAGATGAATGAAAATGTTAAAAAGTTTATATCTGAGAGGGAAAAATAAAGTAAAAGAAAAAAACGGTTCTGTTTCTGTAGATGCTGTTATATCAATGACATTTTTTCTTCTATTATTTTCATTAACACTTGCTTTTTTTGTTTATTTGTATCCTCAAATTTCATTGCAAAAAGAAGTATCAATGTTGGGAAATATAGCTGAATTACAAGGTGGTCTAACTGAAGAAGATATAACTCAATTTCAATCTTCTTTAGAGAATAATTTTACTTATGTTGCAAATTCAGAATTTCCTGTGATTGTTACAGCTATAGCAGAACCTTCTGGAACTGATGCAACAAATGTCACTCCTCTTGGTGAAATAGGAAATGATTATATAAAAAGAGGAAGTAAAGAGATAATTCGAATAAACATTCAAGTGCCAGCAAATGGAAAATATCTAAAAGCAGTAGCTAATGTCTTTGGTGTATCAGATATTAAAGATTATTATGTCTTTTCTGAACCTGTAATGTCAGAAAGATATTAAATATAAGACGATATAGAACAGATTTTGGATAAGAAAAAAAGATTAAAGATGGTATCATAAAACAAATAAGACGAAATTAAAATTGTTCATTAAATAAATAAAACTAAAATTACGGAGGTGTTGTAGTGAGAGGAAAAGAGAAATTACTTCTCATAGGAATGTGCTTAATATTTTTTATAACGGTAGGTATGTTTTTGTACCAAAATGTTTATAGCGAAGCACAGGTAGAATCAAATAAAGTATCAGTATTAATAGCGAAAAAAGATATTCCAGAAGGAACGGAATTTAATAAAGATAATGTAGGGCAATATAAAATCAATAAAGATTTTGTATTTGCTGATTATACTTTAGCTTCAGATTTCAGTAAAATTAATGGAAAATTAGCTACTGCTGACATACTAACAAATGAAATTTTAAATAATAAAAAAGTAAGCAATGAAAATTCAGAAAATAAACTGTTTACAATAAAAGTTAAACCTGATTTTTATTCTGATATTAAAGTTCAAGACAACATAAGAGTTTATGTTCAAATTTTTGATAAGAAGACTTTAGAAACTTCTTTATATAAGATATTTGATAAAAAACAAGTTTTAAGTGTTGCTATCTTGAAAAATAATAAAGGAACAGACACTTTGATTGATAGTTTAGAAGTAACTGTTTCAGATGAAGAAGCATTAAACTATTATAACGCTATGAAATTAGGAGAAATAATTGCATTAAAATATAATGACATAACAGAAGAAGATAAATTAAGCGTTCCACAATTCAAAATTGATTCTCCTGAAATCAAAAAACTTACAGAATCGTTAGCAGAAGAAACTACGAAAGAAGCCGAATCGGTTGAAAGTACAGTATCTAAAATAAGTTACACTGTAAAAACAGGTGAAACAATGGAAACAATAGCTACCAGCTTTGCAATCACAAAAGACGAAATTTTAAAAGATAATCCTGGAATTACAGAAGTTAAGCCAGGGGACACTATTATGATTACGATTAAATAAGGAGGGGTTTAAATGAATGGTAAAGTTTTTGTCATATCATCAGTCGTATCTGGAAATGGAGCTAAATACTTAGCAACAAATTTAGCATTTGAAAGACAAGTAAAAGTTAAAGATAAAAAGAAAGTTCTTTTAATTGATTTTGATTTTGAAAATCCAACTCTTGCATATCAATATGTGAAGAATGATTCGGTTCATGGTATAGATAATCTTATTATAAATGGTGACGCAGTAAACGAAGACTTGTTTATGGAGAATATTATCAAAACTACTATAAAAGTAGATGTTTTAAAAGGTACAAAATTTTCAGACAACATTAAAGTTTTCACTAAAGAACAAATAGAAAAAATTATTCAGATTTCAAAAGATACTTATGACTTTATTTACATTGTTGTTTCTGGCAAATCAAATAATGCAGGAACTGTATACTCATTATTAAATGCAGATAAAGTTACTATAGTTGCTCAAAATAATTATTCTAATATGCAAAAAATTGAAAGAATGACTAAAATGATAAATTCTTATTATAAAAAAGATGAAGAACTTCTTCTTGTTTATAATTTTAATAATATAAATTCATTAGCAGATGTAGGTTCTAAACTTACAAAAACACAAGTAGCAGGAATATTGGCTTATGATGATAAAAGTATTGACAATATTGACATTGAAAAAAAGCTTTCTAAATTTGCATCTAAGGGAAACAATTTTAAAGAGTTTCAAAAAATAAATAGCTTATTAGGTGAAGATTAAAAATTTATGAAAGGGAGGGAATTAAATGAATAGAAAATTTTCTTCTAATCCTATTACTCTTAAAAAGGGTAATGAAATAGTAGATATTTTAGAACTCGATTTAGACTTTGAAGATAATGATTTTATATTAGATATATGTTCAATGAATGGGGATAATTTGTTTTATGGTAAAGTTAACTCTGACACATTTATTTCTTTAGATGTATCGTTGTGTAACATTATTACAAGATATATTAATCCAGTTACAAAAGAAACAGTAGAAGATAAAATTATAAATATAGGCAAAGAGTTTAATATCGATGAAACAGAACGATTAAAGAAACAAAGAGTTTTAAGTGAAAAAGAGTTTTATGAAAACCTAATAATAGAAGTAAAAGATAAAATGGATGAACCTGGGGGAACTCAGAAAGAAGTAGAACATCATACATTAATGCTTAAAATGTGCACAATGGATGATAATGCAAGAAGTTATGTTGAAAATAAAATAAGACAAATAATATTCAATCATGACGAATTAACTGAAGAACAAATAAATAATTATACTAAAAAAATATACGCCAACTTTTACGGAATGGGAATATTGCAAGAAATAGATGACGATATTGACGTTGGAGAAATCATGGTAAATGGTTTTATTCATCCAAAATTCAGATGTGATATTTATTACGTAAAGAATGGGGAAAAAATAAAATATAATAAAACATTTGAAAATCTTGATGAATTAATAAATGTGTATTCAAGGGCAATATCATTTGCCAAAAAGGAATTAAACAATGTAGAAAATGCACTTATAGAAGCTACAAGAGCAAACAGAGATAGAGTTAACATTATTATACCTGACGCTTCTGAAAGTTATGTATTGAATATCAGAAAGTTTGGAAACTTTGTTCCAGACCTTCAAAATATGAAAAATTACGGTACGGTAGATACTTTCATTGATAACCTTATGAAAATATTAGTTTTTGGTAAAGCTAATATAGGCATAGGTGGCGAAATGGGTACAGGTAAAACGACTTTTATAAACTATTTATTAAGTTATACTAAACCTATAGAAAGAAAAGTTGTTATAGCTTCTGTAAGCGAAACTGACGTAGAGAGGGTATTAAAAGACCATGACGTTGTTATACTAAACGTTAATGATGAAAAAGGTTTTTCATTTGTTAAATTAATAAGAGCATCACTTCGTACAACTGCAAGTAGAGTTATCATACCAGAATCAAGAGGTGACGAATTTAAACAAGTTTATGAAGCAAACTTAAAGACAAAAGGAAACATGTTTACAGCTCACGCATTAGATGATTATTCATTTCTTGATATGTGTGTTGATATGTATAATGGAGATAATTCAAACTCAAATATAAAAAATGTTAGAGATAAAATTGCAAAATCTGTTGATATTGTAATAATTATGAGAAAAGTTGGAAATTCAATAAGAATTAAATCTATAAGTGAAGTTTACTTAAACGAGAAAAAAGACTTTGAAAAAATGAACTTATTATATTATTGGGAATCTGATAAAGAAGATTCTACAAAAGGTAGATATGTAAGGACTAATAACCGAATTTCTGATACATTTAAACAAAGACTTAACGAGTATGGAGTACCAATGTCAGAATTACAAGATTTATAAGAAAGGAAGTGAAATTTTAGCAAGAATGGATAATCCATTCTTGCTATATATATGAATTATATAGATAAAATAATGAATTTGGAGATATTCAAAATAATTTCTCCATTGTTCACTAAAGACAATACAAATATCATTTTATTATGTTTAATAGTAATTACAGCTATATCTATTATTCGAATTACAAAAAATTATAAAAGAATTAAAAAATTATATAATGGAAGCGATAGTATTGAAGGAACTGAGAAAGAAAATGATACGGAAAACAAAGGTTTCTTCTATATTAATTCTTTAAAAGAAAGTATCGCTGACTATTATTTTTATAAAAAAAATAAGAGATTTGAAAAAATTCTTTCTGTACTAATATATATGTTAGAATTTATATCTTTGATTGTATTTTTTGTATTAGATAAAGCAATTCTTGGAGTCCTAATGCCTTTACTAATTCATTTTTGCTCCATTAAGTTGATACAGCTTAATACAATAAAGATAGATAATATAGTACAACAACAATTGCCTTATATCATAAAACATTTTGTAAAATTTTTATCAAAAGATGGTGATTTGAAAACAGTAGTATATGAAACAAGTAGAATATTAGAAGAGCCTTTAAGAAGTTCTTTCTTTGATTTATCAAGAAAAATGCTTAGTGGTAATTATGAAAAATGTCTAATGGAATTTGCTGATGAAATGAATAGTGTATGGATTCACTCATTTGTTTCAATTTTAATAAGTTATAAAGAACAAAGTAAAAAAGAAGATATCATTGCAAATCTAAGAGTACTTGCAGATATTATAGATAAAGAAAATAATGCCATAAAGAAGTCAACTACTGAAAATGTGCCAACGGTCATTATAAATTATGGTTTAGGTGCTGTAGGAGTTTTAGGTTTTTTTGGAAACCTTATGTTAAATCCTGACGCAAAAGTATTTTTCTTTGAAAGTATTATGGGACTGATATGCTTAATTGCTGGAATTTCTGCAATTTTTGGGACAGTATTAATAAATTCTACAATTACAGCTAAGAACGGAAGGAGGTAATTAAATGATATATGGTATAGTTTTAACATTATGGTTAATTATTATGGTTTTAATGTATAATACCCATCTTATTAATAAAACCCAAACTATCGAATTTAATAAATTTGAATCAAGTTGGCACAACAAATTTTATCAATGGTCATATGTGATTCCGTTTAAATGGTTTGTAGAAGACGACAATAATTTGACAATTAAAGGCGATGAACTGAAAAACAAATTAAAGTTTGCTAATTTATTAGAGAAATATACGGTAAGCAGTTTTATGACTTACAAAACACTTGTGTTTATGATATGTATTTTGTTAGCAGGTATTAATTTATTAATTGCTAAATATTCATCTCAATTATCGGGTATTTTATTAGGGATTGAAACAGAAGCTAAAGAATTAGAAGTTGGAACAATGTTATTAATAAGTATGTTTTGGCTTGCGATTTCATTAATTCCAAATATAATATTAAAAAGCAAAGTAAAAAGGTATACAGTAATTAGCAATAAAGATATTCCTATATTACAAATGTTTATAATATTGATGCTTCGTTCAAGTAAAACTATAACAGAAATATTATTTGCTTTGTCAAAACTAAACACACATCATAGATTTACTTTTGAACAAGGTTATAGAATTTATATAAGAAATAAGCATGAAGGAATGGAATACCTTAAAGATAATTTTCAAAGCAAAAAATTCGTTGAAACATTCGCCCTGTTAGAGGATATAGGAGAATATGCTAAAGATGATTGTATTATGATACTTGAGAGTAATTTTAAAACAATTGTTGAAGAAACAGCTTTAATAAAAAGAAAAAATGACTTATCTCAATTGATATATACACAAGCATCAATGGTTGTTCCTTTTGTAGTTATTATTACTCTCACAGTAATGCCATTGGTAGTAACAAGTTTAAATATGCTTACTGATTCAGGAATGTTTTAGTGATTTAAGAACTATTAGTTTAGATACTGTAGTTCTTTTTTTAACCATCTATCCGAAAAAATGTTCTTAATGTAAAAATGTAAAATATTATTTACAAATAGGTTAAAATGTGATATAATTACGAAAAGAAGAAATTAAAATTTAGAACAAAAGTAAATGTCTTTAATATATAAACCTAAATCAAGCATATAATATAAAAATCAGAGGAGGTGGGTATATTGAATGAATTTATTATAGGATTAATAGTGATATTTATTGCATTGTCCTTAGCAGTATTTTTTGTAAAATCGTTAATCAAATTTGTTATTTTTTTAGGAATTATCTATTTATTGTTTAATATAGGGTTTTTATGGAACTCTGAGGATTTTAGCAATCTTCCTTTAGGAGGGGTTTTGAAAAATGGTTATGATAATGTAGCTCAAAACACATATGATGGACTTGTTAAAAAAAGAGAAGAAACAGGTATTATTGATTCTGAAAATATTAAAAATACTATAGATACAACAATTGAAAATGCTTTAGAAAATGCCAAAGATGAAATAAGTAATATAGATAAACAAAAGTTAATTGATGAACTAAATTCAAAATTGGCTAATTATGACCAAGAAACAATAACAGAGGCATTATACGGTTTAAAATCTGAACTTGAAAAATATAACGTATCTGAACAGGAATTAAAAGATATGATTAACCAAGACAAAGTAGCTGAATAATACCAGCATATATAAAATTACAATAGTGTTATATACTAAGCATTATTGTAATTTCACAATATACAGGAGCTAAACATGAGATGGAAAAAAGATAATAATAATTATAATAAAAATTCGAAATACTTAGTGCATTATGAGCTGAAAGAGATTCTTAAAAATGCTATACGTGCAATAATGCCAATAAATTTAATATTGTTGACAATATTTTTTATAGTGGGATATCCTAAAGCTTTAAAAGCATATGATATCGATGTTGCCATATGCTCAATGATATTTTTTGGAATAATATTCCCGATGATACGTACTGGTAAAATAGAAGCTTATTATCGAAGAAATTACTATGATTTGTCAACATTTATAACATATACATTGCCCTTTACTGTTGGAGCAGTAATAAGAGGTTGTATCCTTATTGCATTAGAGATTCTCCTTACATTTGTAAAAATATATAAAAACAAACCTATTGGTAGTAGCATTATAATATTTATTAAGTCTGGATTTGATTGGATGTTAACACCAATTGCAATATTAGCATTTATATTGGTAATCTTTTTATTATTCTATCATGATAAATATGCAACAGTAAAGTATTTATCAAACAGTGTAGTTGATATTTATAATAGCACTGATTTAGCTTATATTCCTTCATTTCAACGTTTTAATACACTAAGAGATAGAGAATTAGGGTTAAATAAGTTATCTAATTTTAAACGGGATAGCGATGTAAAACCAATAACTAATAATACTACCATGGAACAACCTTCAATTATAGCAAATATAAATGAAAATACTGTTGAAAGTATTAAAGAAATAATCAATGAAGAATCTTATGAAAACTCAAATATAAGAAGAAAGGCAAGAAAATAAAAAAGTGAATAAAGGAGATATAAATGAGGCCTAAACAAATAACAGAATCAGAATTGTTTATAAAGTTAAATTTATTATTATTAGACAGGAATAAGGAACATTTAAATGAATTGACAGATATGACATCCTTAATTTCCAATGTGGTAATTGATAGTTCAGGTTTTTTAAGAGGTGCAATTGAGTATTTTTACGAAAACCAAAGTGAACTTGAAAAGTTAGCACCATATGTTGAAAATTATAAAGGGTATAATGTTTTAAATTTGTTAAATCAACTAATAGCTCAAAATGTATCTATTGAAGAAATGTCAGAAAAAACAGGGATTGGGCAAAGTATTATCGAAAAAGCAATGGAAAAATTGCCTACAAAAAATAAATAATTTATGCATTAAAAACTTAAGGACTGGTATTATAATACCAGTCCTTAAGTTTTTAACATATTAATTGCCTTTTAAGAGTAAAAAATTTTCAATATGCAAACACTTAAAGCAAAAAATTTAGACAAAAAAATAAAAGCATTGAGGTCATTTGCTTTTATTTAAAATATTTATGTAAAAGAGAGGGATTTGAACCTTTATTTTGCCGATTCTCAGTTATAATCCCTTCGCCTTGACCTGTCCTTATATTATATTCTGATTTTTTTTTAATATAATAAATTATGTGTTTAACACTTAATAATAAAAATTGAGATACATACATTATGTATTACATAATAATGAGGAGATTTATATGAATAAAGTAATCTTAGAAGGCATGACTTCAGGCATAATTAGAGAAAATCATAGATTTGTAGGGAAAGACAACAAAGAGCGAATTGTATATGAGAGTGAGCTTTTATATAAATCAGTTCAAGGAATTAATAACGAAGTAAAGGTATTATTGTGGGGTGATAGTAAATTTATAGAACTATTTAGTAAATCTACTTGTGTAAATATTGAAGGTACTTTTTGCTCTTTCAATAAGTATAGTAATGAATATAAAAAAAGAATTTGCGAATTATATGTTTTGCCAAAAGTGGTAAAAGAAAAAAATGAATGCGATTATACTAATAAGTACAACGCTGTAGGAGTTATTTGTCAATCTCCTATAATGAAGAAAACTTCGAATGGCAGAAGTGTTGTTGAGCTAAAATTAAAAGTTCAAAGAGACAATCAACCTGAAAGATTTGATTACATACCATTGGTTGCATATGACAAGAAAGCTGAAAATTTTGTTAGATTATTAGAAGGTTCTAAAATTTCTATAAGAGGAAGAATACATTCAAAAGGATATATAGATTTGTGTAATAATTTACGCAAATCATACGAAGTAGGTGTTCATGAATTAACTTGTGTAAATGATTAAATAAGAAATAACATTCAACAAAAACCATTTTAGATTATCTAAATGGTTTTTTATTTTATATATTTTTTTCCTTTAACTTGAAATTATTTATTTTATAGAATATAATGAATATATTGAGAATGTTGGGGGGTTGGCATTTTGTTTGAGTCTGAAATAATTGAATTTCTTAATTCAAATCCTTTTCCGTCATTATCCTTTTTACCTGTAAAATTTGCTTCATTTGATAATGAACAAATATGTTTCTTTTATCAAGATAACGTTATTGAACTAAAAAAATTAGAGGGCACTGTGAAATATGAAGCTACCTTTTATGAGGAAAAAGATAATTGTATTTTAAGATTTCAATTTTATATAACAGAAACATTGATAAACCATAATATTAATACAATAGAAACACGTAAAGAATTTCCATATATAGAGACAGAATTTAAAAAAAACAAGCTTCATAAGAAGGCTTTAGAAATATTGTCAGAACAAAATGAGTTTATATTATACTTATATGACAAAAATACTACTTATTTAAATGCTAAAAAATTTAATTTTGAAATTTTTCAACCAGTATTAAAAGATTTTTTAAAATCTTTAGATTAAAAAATAATCTTACAAGGGGGAAACAAATGCTAAAAAAGTCATCAATTCCATGGCCTGTAAAACAATTAAAATCGATGTCTCAAAATGATAGGTTGAATTTTGAAATGGCGATTCAAAGAAAAAGTAACATGTGGGACATTGATAGGAAATCACTGTTAATCCATAGCCTTATTACGGGTTATCCAGTGCCACCATTCTTTTGTAAAACATTAGAAGGAATTTATTACTTTATTGATGGTAAACAAAGAATGACAAGTATATTATCTTATCTTAATGATGAATTTGCATTATCAGATAATACTCCTAATGTTGAAGGAAAAGAAATAATTGGCATGAAATTTTCAGAACTGCCCGAAGACTTGCAAAAAGTACTAACAAATGCAACTTTAACTATAACAAAATTTGAAAGCATTACTGATGAAGAAGTAGAAGAAATCTTTTTTAGGCTTAATAATGGTGTTACTCTTAAAGCAATTGAAAGTACCAGAGTGCTCCTTGGAAATGAAAATATGAAGATTATTGAAGCTTTAACTATGCACCCATTTTTATTAAATAAAGCAAACATATCAAGAAATAGATATAATGACCAAGAAATTATCTTGCATATATTTATGCTCTATGATTTAAATGATACTGGTTTTAGCAGTAAAGAAGTACGAAATTATGTTAAAAATATTAAAGGAAAAAAAATATCTGATGAATTGGTTAATAGTGTAAAAGAAATTTTTGATTATTTAGATGAAGGGTTTGAAAAAAAATCTAAATATCTAAAAAAATTAAATTTACCTATGATATGTTATGTTGCAAAGAAAGCGAAAAGCTTAAATGTAGATGCTAAGTATTTTGCTACTTGGGTAAATGAATTTTATTATAATCTTGACAAAGATAGCCCATATTCAATAGCTTCTCAAAGTGGAAGTGCAAAAAAGGAAAATGTTCAAAAAAGATTGAATGAAATTAATTATTCTTACAATATTTATTTTTAAACAAATATAAAGACCGTATGGTCTTTTTTTTATGTAACGATATACATAAGAATGTTTAATGGTAAAATAAAATTTACAAAATAATATTAATGTGATATAATGTTTTAATAGTTTAGTTAACGATTAATATTAGATAAAAAAGAAAGGTGTTTTAAATATATGAGAAAATTAATTTTACTTAGAGGAGTAATGGGTGCTGGGAAAAGCACATGGATAAAACAAAATGGCTTAATTCCATATACATTATGTCTTGATGATTTTAGAACATTTGTAAAATCACCAATTCTTATAGAAAACGGTGATTTTATGATTTCACAGATGTATACTAATGAAGCTTCAAAAATGTTGAATGAGGCTATGGAACAAAGAATGGCAAATGGTGATTTTATAATAATAGACGCAACTCATTTAAAGACATCGGATATGCTAAGATATAAGGAAAAAGCGTTAAAATATAGATATAGAGTTTACTGTATTGAATTTAAAGTTACATTAGAAGAAGCATTAAAAAGGGATAATGAGAGAGAAGTGTATAAACGTGTTGGAGAATATAAAATAAGGAAAGCTTTTGAAGTTTTAAAATCACAAGAAGTTCCTAAATATATTCATACTGTGAAGGAATCAGAAGCCAATACAGTTATTAATTTAACACCATTAGATTTTTCTTCATATTCAAAAATTCACCATATAGGAGATATTCATGGTTGTTATACTGTGCTTAAGGATTATCTAAAAGAAGGTCTTAAAGAAAATGAATTATATATTTTTCTTGGAGATTATATAGATAGAGGAATAGAAAATGCCAGGGTGTTAAATTTCATTATAACAATTATGAATAAACCTAATGTAATTTTGCTTGAAGGTAATCATGAGGTGCATTGCTGGAATTGGTCAAAAAATGAAACTATTCATTCACAGGTTTTTGAGAATTATACAAAATTAGAAATAGAAGGTATTATTGATAAAAAAGATGTAAGAAGGTTATATAGAAAATTAAGTAGTATTGCTTATTACACTTATAATGATAAAACAATTATTGTTTCACATGGGGGAATTCCATGTGTTCCAGAAAATCTTAATTTTGTATCATCAGAACAATTTATAAGAGGAGTTGGTAATTATGATATAGATATAGACAAGATATTTTCAGATAAAGAAAAAGACAATAATGTTTATCAAATTCATGGTCATAGAAATTATAAATCTGCACCACTTGGGAGATATCAAAAAAGCATTTCTTTGGAAGGAAATATAGAATTTGGAGGACATTTAAGGGTTGTAACACTTGATAAAAATGGATTTGAATTTTCAGAAGTAAAAAATAATGTTTACAGACTTCCAGAGCATTTAAAAATGGAAGAGAACACTGAAACATTAATAGAAATTTTAAGAAACAGTGAAGATATACTTGAAAAGAAATATGAAAATATTTCATCTTTTAATTTTAAAAAGAGTGTGTTTCATAATGGAACTTGGACATTAAAAAATATAAAAGCAAGAGGGTTGTTCATTAATACTAAAACTAAAAACATTGTCGCAAGAGGATATGAGAAATTTTTTAATATCGGTGAAATGCCTGAAACACAATTTGAAAGCCTTGAAGAAAATTTAGAATTTCCTGTTAATGCGTATGTTAAAGAGAATGGGTATTTGGGACTTGTAGGATATGATAAAGAAAAAAATGACTTCGTATTCGCTTCAAAATCAACTATAGATAACGATTATGCGTTATGGCTAAGAGATATGTTCAATGAGAAAATAAGTTCGTTAAATCAGCGTTTAAAGCTTCTAAGATATTTAAAAGATACTAACGCTACATTAGTGTTTGAAGTTATTGACCCAGTAAATGACGCACATATAATTGATTATCAACATAAAGAATTAATACTTCTTGATATTATAAAAAGAACTCCACGTTTTGAAAAGCTAAATTATAATGATATGATAAATATTGCAAATGAATATGGGTTTTCTTATAAAAAAATGGCAAAAGTTATTAATGATTGGACTGAATTTGATTCTTGGTATAAAGAAGTAACTAAAGAAGATTATAAATATATGGGTAATAATATAGAAGGATTTGTTTTAGAAGATTCTAATGGATATATGATTAAAATTAAACTTCATTACTATAAACTATGGAAACATCTTCGTTCAGTCAAAACTAATATAGTTAAAGTTAATATTGATGCTATTGAAGACGAAACTGCAAAAGGTTTTATAATATGGTTAAAATCAAAACCTGTAGAAAAATCTATTAATGATATTATAACATTAAGAAATGAATATTTAAATGCTTGCAATTTGTAAATTAGGAGGATAATATGGATTACGTTCAATCTAATGCTAATGTATGTTTTTTTGCTTATAAAAAACACAAAGGTCAATTGAGAATTGGGGGTTTACCTTATATAACACACCCAGTAGCAGTTGCAAAAGAACTAAAAAATAGGGGATTTGGTGAAGATTATGTTAACACAGCTTTACTTCATGATGTTTTAGAAGATACTTCAGCGACAGAAGAAGAAATATTGGCACTTACTAATAAAAGAGTATTAACTGCAGTAAAACTTTTGACTAAAGAAAAAAATTACGATATGAATGAATATATTGAAAAAATTAAAAATAATGAATTAGCACTTATGGTAAAATTAGCTGATAGACTTCATAATTTACAATCTTCACTTGTAGCTAAGGAAAAGTTTAGAAAAAAATATGTGGAAGAAACAAAAGAATATTATATCAATCTTTCTAATGATACTGTATTTGAAAATGATATAAAAAATGCTCTTCAAAAGTTAGAAGAAACTATAAGAAAATAAAGAAGTAATAGTAAATTTAAGAAACGTAGATTTTTTCTACGTTTTTTGTTTTTTAATTTTATATTTACGTAGAAGATATTTCGTATTGAATAAAAGCAATATAAAAAAAGTAAAATATATAAATTCATAAGAAAGGTGGAAAATAAAAATTCTTTAGTTTAAATAGGTTGTTAATATACCACGCAATTAGTTATTTGTAAAAAATAATTGACAAAAAACTATGAATATGGTATAATAAAGTTAACAAACAAACAACATTGGACAGACATATTAATTTAGGAGGTAATCAAAAATGAGCGATAAGGTAAGAATAGTAGATTTAGTAAAAGGACAAAAAGCTATAATACAAGGTGAATACACCAAGAAGGAAAAAGAAAATAAAAAAATAGAACCTTACTTAAATGTTAAAATTAGTGATGCTGTTGGCAATGCTGTATATTCGAATATCTGGAACAATTTAGAAGCTTATCCCCTTTGTCAAGCTATTGAAAATGGAGATTATGTAGAGGCTGAGATTCAAATTACAGAAAAGGGAGAATACACATATTTTGACCTAATTTCAATTAAAACAATTGAAAAAGAAGAAGATAAAGTAGTTGACATAAAAGCACTTACAAAGGAACTAAAGCTTATTTTTAAATCAATAAAGGATGAAAAATTAAGGTTTTTATTAAATTCTGTATTTAGCAGAGAAGATGTAAATAAAGCTTTTTTCAAAGCTCCTGGCTCTCAAATGAGTGCTTATAGTTTTGAAGGAGGATTACTTGCTCATACTGTAAGACTTGTATTTCTTACAAAAGCTGTTATTAAAGTGTTTTCTGAGTGGAAGTTTAATATCGATGACAGTAAAGTGAATTTAAATGAAGATTTACTTGTAACAGCTTCAATACTTCATGATGTTGGCAAGGTTCATACTTTAATAAAAGAAAAACAAAAATATGTAAAAACAATACAAGGTGAATTATTTGAAGATACTTATGTTGGATTAAAGATTATACTTGAAGAACTTGCTAAAAGCAAACTTTCAGATGAACAAAAGATGATAATTGAACATGTTATAGGTTCAAGTAAAGGAAAACAAACATTTGGAGCATTATTTGTTGGTCGTCAAAAAGAAGCACTTGCTTTTCAATTTATTGAAAATTTAGACGTTCAAATGGCTAATTTTGAATTTCTTAATAGAAATTCAGGACAAGCAGACATATTTGCACAATTGTTTCAGAAAACAATATTTTTAGGTGGCTACGAAGAAGAATAAATGTAGCAAATTTTAAAGGGAAAGGCATAAAAATTGCCTTTCCAAATAATTTATATATAAAAGGAGAATATTATGAATACAGTAGCAGAAAAAGCTAAAGAAATAGATAAATTAGGATTTAATAAAGAAAAAACACAAGAGTTAATTTCAAATCTTACAAAGGATGGAGTTAGTATTGGAATTGAAGATTTAGGTACTTATATCAGAGAGCAAGGGTTAATTGTTAAGGTTCATATAGGTAGAAAAAGAAATTACGTTGAGGTTTCTCCTAAAATTTTCGGTGTAGATTTGGAAAAAGAAGGCAATAATGTTAAGGAATTTTTCAAAGAACACATGAAAATGGGTAAAATGAGCTTTATTCCAGATTCGGATGAAAAAAATTTAGTCAATATTGAGAGTAGTGTTCGTATGCAAAAACGTAGAAATACGATAGGCTATGACGATTCATTTATGACATTGCCTTTATACGAAGAGTTTCAAGAAATGTTTGAAGACAAGAAAAAGGAATATTTTGGAGTAAGAGATGATATTGTATCAAGATGGGAGTTATTGATTGCACGTTTTAAAGAACTATTATCTATAGCGTTAGATGAACTCCATACTATAGATAAAGACAAAGTTTATCATAGTGTTATATCAAAACTACCAACTAAAGAAGAATATCTAAACAGTTTCTATATGACTATATCCGCTAAAGCATTTCCAGTTACGGAAAACTTAGATATGTTTTCAAATGATATTCAGTTGCAAATAAAAGAAGGCTTAAATCAAGAAACGATAGCTACTCTTTATGATATTGTTGGTAATACTCTAAATGATGCTTTCGAAAATGTAAATAAAATAATTATTGCTGTGAACAAAAGCCAAAGTGGGAAAATCGCAGGTAAGACACTTGGAGCGATAAAAAAATCTGCAAAGAGAATAGCACAAAAGAATATTTTTAATAATAAAAAAATTGATTCAATTAAAGATTCTATTCTTTACATGATTTCAGGAGCATTAGATGAAGACGAAATGGTTGAAGAAGCAGAAATAATTCTTTCTAAAATCTATGGATATGCAATGGAACTTAACATTGATTCTACAATAGACATTAGATATAGTTCATTATCCGAAGCTGAACTTCTTGAAATTTATGAAGTAGTTGGAGGGATTAAAGTTACTGACCAAGAAAATGAGCAAATTACCACAGAAACATTGTTGAAAATATCTGCATGAGATAAAAAAATAGAGTAAATTATTTACTCTATTTTTTTTTGTAACTAAAAAACATTCTTTTTGGTTTCTTAACTATAAAACCACATTAATCCAATAAATTTTATTCTTTTATCAAATAATGAATAAAATAATAAAAATAAAAGGAGGGAGGTATGTTTTATGGTTGATTATAAAATGAAAAAGGACTTTTTCTATTTGTATAATGAAGCGATAATGAATAATTTTGTAAGGAATGATGATATTACAATGGGTAATTTTGCAACCTTTATTGATTATAGCTTTAATAAAGGTGATTGGCAGGCAATTAGAAAAAAACTTAATTATTTTTTAACTATTAATGATAAAAATAATTTTAACGTAATTGTGGTTAATGGTATATTTAATAATGCAATAAGAAATAATTTCGGAAATAACATAGAAAAACTAAAAACTTCAAGAATGATAAATTATGAGAATAACAATTTATATAGTTTTAATATTTTATATGATGATATTTATTTCCCAGGTTGGTTTAAAAATGTACTTGAGTATAAAAATTTGTCAACTAATCAAGAAGTTATAAATAGATTACTATTAAAAGCAGATTTTGTAAAAAAACAAATATTAGAAAATGATTGTAACTCATTTACGCTTAATTATTTTATTAATAGTTATATAAAAAAAGATAATTGGATTGAAATAGTAGACGAATTATTTGACAGAGTAGAGTATGATACTATTAACGAAATGTGCTGGTATATTACATTACATTCTTATAGGGAATATGTAAAAACACTTAATGAATTAGTAGAAAATGCTTCAGTAGAAGAACGATTAGAGTTTTTAAAGGAAATACAAGTTTCTGAGGTGGAATTTAATATAATAAGAGATTTGTATGCAAAAAAGCAATTGTTTTTGTTTAATATTATTCCTAAACGTATGTATGAAAAACTTCAAATAAAATAACAATAAGACAACAGAGACATTTATATGACTTCTGTTGTTTTTTAATGTTTTTTAATGTGTAAATTATATTTTACAAATGGATATTTTTATGATATAATTAATATCAATAAAAAGAAAGGTGAAAGCTATGGATATTTCTCAATTTTTTATGGATTACAACAATTCAATGAGTAAAGAAGACTTAATAAAAATAACTTCAGAAAATTTTGAACAAATAAAAGAATTATCTAATTTAAATATAACATATGATTTTATTAAAAAGTTATTAAATTCTAAAAAATTAGATATTGAAAATTTATATATTTCTAAAAAAGGATTAAGAACTTTTTGGTACATAAGCGGATTTGCATATTTAGAAATTCTAACATTATCTAAAGAATATTTAGATATGTACCCAATAGATAAATTAGTAAAGCAAGAAAACAGGATTTTAACAAATGCTTGGAATGAAAAAGATTATAATTCATTTTTTTCACGTATAGAACAGCGATTTGCTTTTTCCTTTTTTACTGAACATATTAATGAAATACCAGAAGAAAAACTTTATAGAATATTTAGAAAACTATATGTAAAAAGTGATTATGGCTTTAATAAAATTAATTACAAATTGATAGAGAAAATATTTCTTTTAAATAAAGATAAAAATTATAAGAAGAAACTAACTTCTGATAGAAATGGTTATATGACTATTTATAGAGGTATGACGGAAAAATCAACGAATATTGATAAATCATACTCGTGGACTACAGATATTGATACAGCAATATATTTTGCTACAAGATTTAATTCTTTAAATAGCAAAATCTATAAAGCTTCTATTAGAATAGATAATATCATTGATTATGTTGATACAAGAAATGAAAGTGAAGTTTTGTTATTGTCAAAAGATTTAGAAAATATTGAAAAATTAGATTATTATAATTTAAACGAAGAATTAATAACCGAATTAACATTTAACGGTTATATTGATTATTATAATCATTTAAAAAGTTTAATAAATGAAGAATGGTTTGATAGACCTAATGGGATACATGGCGTTATGCATATCAAAAGAACTTTATTTTTGACATTAATATTATCATACTTTGAGAATTTAAATTCTTTAGATAGTGATATTTTAGCTTATTCAGTATTACTTCATGACATAGGTAGAGATAATGATAATAAAGATAATGAACATGGCGTTAAAAGTGTTAAAAAGATAGAAGAATTAAAACTTTATAAGAGTTTAAATATGGATTTTATTTTTGAGAAGGAAGATAATTTAATAATTAATTATATTATAAAAAATCACGCTATTAAAGATTCTTTAGGAATAGAAAATGTTTTAAATGAAGAATTTATTAAAGATAAAGATAGAGCTGTTAAACTTTTAAAATTATTTAAAGATTGTGATAATTTGGATAGAGTAAGAATAAGCGATTTGAATATTAAATATTTAAGAAGCGATTCCGCTAAAAAAATGGTTTTAATTGCACATCAATTATTAGCAAATCTAAGGTAAAATAAGAGTGTCATAGCATTTGTTATTCATATAAAAAACAAAAAGCAAGTCTAATAAGTACATAGACTTGCTTTTTGTTTTGCGTAAAATATAATTTACAAGTAATTAAATATGTGGTATAATGAAAAAAAGACTAATAAGGGTAGGTATATGGAGAATAGAAGAGAGAGGTTCAATATAAAATTTAATTGGCAAGTTCATAATGGAAAATTGAAAGAAATTAATAGCTATAGTTATAGTTGTTTTAAATTTAAATTTAAAATAGTTGACCAAAATACACAGGAAGAGTTTGCTCAGTTAGTAACAGGGGATAATGATGCATTTCCATGGGATATTTGTAATTTCTTTGTACAAAGAGACATAAAGTTTTCAATAAACTTTCGATATGTAAAAGGAGCTAAGTTTAAAGCTAACTTTGAAATGTTTAAAGAAGTTATGCGTTTAAAAAAAGAGCATTTAAGAGTAATAATTGTTAAAAATATTAGTAATATAAAATTTTCAAAGACTATAAAAAAGAAACAAATTGCAGGGAAAGAAAGACTTAGTTTCTTTTTTGAAATTATCAATCTAAAAACCAATACTATATATTTTTTACAAGCTGATAGCAATTGCTGGTGGAAACCTAAAAAAAATATAATAGATACAGAAAATGGTAAAGGTGTGGCAATAGGTTGGCTTTTTGCACAGATTGGAAAATTTAAAGTTAATATGCATGAAGATAACGTAAATCAAAGTGAAGGAGAAGTTGTATGAAAGATAAATTAGGAAGTAGAATGAAAACATATGAAAGTGTGCCCAAAATATTTTTAACAAGAAGAACACCTATTATCATTAGACTCGATGGAAAGTCATTTCACACGTTCACAAGAGGATTTAAGAAGCCTTTCGATAATATATTGATAGAAACAATGTGGGAAACAGCTAAATATCTATGTTCAAATATTCAAGGTTGTAAAATGGCTTATGTACAATCTGATGAAATTAGTTTATTTTTAACTGATTATGATAATTTAGATACATGTGCTTGGTTTGATAATAATGTTCAAAAAATAGTAAGCATTTCTGCAAGTATGGCAACTTTAGCATTTAATAAAGCATTTTCAGAGATAATTGATAAAATAGATGCGAATGAAGTTAGTGATTATATAGATACATATTTTAAAAGAAAAAATACAGCTATTTTTGACAGTAGAGTATTCACATTGCCCAAAGAAGAAGTTACTAACTATTTTATATGGAGACAAGGGGATTGCTCAAAAAACTCAATACAAATGGTTGCAAGGGCTAATTTTTCACACAAATCATTAATATCATTAAACTGTAATCAATTGCAAGAAAAACTATTCCAGGAGAAAAATATAAACTGGGGTATGCTTCCCACATATGAAAAAAGAGGAGCTTGTATTGTAAAGGAAACTTATACGTTAGATAATTCTCAACAAACTGAAAGAGGTAGATGGATGGTTGATAAAGATATACCTTTATTTACTGCTGAAAGAAGTTATATAGAAAAATATATATAACTTGAATTCACCTAATTTTATGATTATAATTAATTGGGATAATTTGAGAGCGTAAGATAAAATATGATGTGAATACTCTAATGAGTTAAACTATATTTGAGTTTAATTTGATTAACATTAGGTAAAATTTATGTCTTCAAGGAAGTATTTATGACATTTTACTTGCAATATTTAATAATTATAAAATTTGAGATAAATTAAAACTTTAAGAAATGGAGGAATTTTGATGAAAATTAATGATTTTAAAGATTTAATTCTAATTAAAAATGCTTTAGAGAATTACATACCTAAAATTGATGAAATGGTTAATGAAATGAAAAAGATAGAAACATCTCAAAGAGATATTAATAGCGTTGAGGAAAATGTAATTCGTGGAAAAAAGTTAATTTCATATATAAATGATGAATTTAATTTAAAACTGAAAAAAATAGCAAGTGGCGATTTAGAGTGAATAAAAAAATTAATTTATAGGAGGAGATTTTGCTGAATATTGAATTAGAACAATTAATCGAAGGGAAATCGCTTAATGAAATACTATTACTACTTAATGATTATGAGATAGATTCTGCTGAATGGGAATTTATAGACAATAAAAAAGCAGAGTTATTAGAAAATGAAAACCCTGAAATGAAAGAAGAAGTAATATATTTTCATGAATATTCTTTGATTGACTTAGTTGAGGGATTTATAGAATTAAATCAATTGCCAGATTTTAGATATAGCATAAATAGACGAAGTGTTGTTGAACATAATCCTGAGTATAGGTTTCCTATCCCATATATTGTAATAAAGTATGGTAGAAACTATTTTTTTAGGATAAATGAAAACAATAATAATCTAAGAATAGGTCTATTTAGTAGATATGTAAGAAAAAATAATATTAATATCAATAGTTTAAATAAGACAGTTTTAAATGCCCTTAAAAAAGAAATTTATGAGAGTTCAGGTATAAGTGATGGAATGGTTGTTAATTTGAATTTTAAAGGGCTAATTAAGGCGAATAATGATAATAATTATAATCAATTAGGAGTCATATATCTCATTGAAATAAGTACAGATGAAGTTAGAATTGCAAATGAAGAAAAACTTCAGGGAATATGGATACATGAAAATAAACTAAAAGATTATTATGAAAATTTTGAACCATGGACAAAACTAATTTATGAAAATATTATAAAAAAACACTCTTAATTGGAGTGTTTTTCTTTTTCGTGATTTTCTTCATTAGTATTAAGTTTAATTAAATATATGTGAACCTCTCCTTTTAAATCAAAGATTATAGAAGTAGCTTCCCTCTTTTTAAAGAGAGACTTCTCTTCTGCTATACAGTATTAATTTCAGTATTGCTGGAAATACTATAGTTGGGCAAAATAAAAAAGAGAACTTTTTAGTTTTTTGTCAATATATCATGGTAATTAACTATTTTTAATGTTTATTATATTATTTTCAATAAGAACTTTTAATGCGTTCATACAATCATTGGGCAAGTTAAAATCCATTGAATTGAAATCAAAATTCAACTTATCATCTTCGTTATTTTTTTCAATATTATTTTTATCACAAATTAATGAAGCAACATATACTTCTTGTTCTTTATTAAATTTTTTCAAAGCTTCAAGCTCATTTTGAAGTCTTTTTATTTCATTAGTTTTCTCTACAATACGCTGTCTATTTTTTATAATTGTTGAAGCCTCAATTTCTTCTTTAATGTTCAAATCTCTTACAGATTCTACCTTCTTTATTATATCTTTTGGTATAAGAACACTTTTTCTATCATTTGTAATCATTTTTATACCAATCTTATTTTCTCCGATTATTACTCCCTGGATTTCAGTTTCTTTACATATAACCTTTACTATATTCATTTTATCTCTCCTATATGTCAATTTAGATTTATTATCATTTTTATGTATTAATTTCTTTATATTTACATTATATCATCAATTTAAAAAAGTGTCAAATATAATTTACAAAAACATACTATATATAGTAGTTGCATAGGTAAAAATCGCTATATATGGACAACAAAAATGAAGCTAAAAGTAGCTTTATCTTTTGTTTAATCTATATGCATAATTGCTGAGATTTCACCGTTTTTAGTATCCAAGATAACTCCTACGTAAACTCCGATTATATATGTTTCGTTGTATTTTGATATTTTATTTATATGTTGATGACCATGTAAACAATATTTAGGACTATTTTTATTAATATAATCCATTAATCCTTGATAACCATGTATTTGACTTTGATAACATTTAATTATTGCGTTATGAAATCAAATCGAAAATCTATAATATAAAATAGTTAAATTAACAGGTTAGGTTTTGCTTAATAAAAACAGGGAATTTATTAAAAAAAGGAGAATGATGGGAAAATGATAAACATAGGAAATGTAGTTAAAATTAATGTAGGATTCATGGATAGTTATTGGGAGTGCTCAGGATTATTTAGTGCTGAGAAGAATATTATTATGAATAACCCAGAAAATCTATATCAAGTAATTGGGCACGAACAGAATGTTGAATACCCAAGGAATATACTTTTAATTAATGGCAATGAATCATATTTTTCTAACGCAGAGCTTATTCAATAATAGTCTGGTAATGCAAAAAAGCAGAGTGCTTTCTTGATGAGAGCTCCTCTGTTTTTTTATTTTTAATAAAGAACAGACCTTTGAATGGCTATGTTTATTGATTTTATTGTCATCCTCCGTAAAATCCACTATATCAATTATAAACATCATGTCGCAACTATTTTGTCTTAATAAAAGAGCTAAATAATCCCTTTTATATTTTTTTAATATGCAAGTCAGAGTGAAAGGATTTGAACCTTTGATTTCTGTATCCCAAATACAGCGTCATACCAGACTTGACTACACCCTGTAATTATAAATATGGTGTGAAGGGTGAGTATCGAACTCACTACACTGGGATTTTCAGTCCCATGCTCTACCTTTTGAGCTACCTTCCCATAGTATCAAAGAGGGGATTCGAACCCCTAAATCCTTTAGGACAACTGATTCTAAGTCAGCCATGTAATCCATTCCATCACTTTGACATAAAGTATCGCTGGAGAGATTCGAACTCTCACGCTGTTTAAAGCAATGGTTCTTAGCCATTTGTGTATGCCATTCCACCACAGCGACAAATTTGGTGGGAGTAGAGGGAATTGAACCCACTTGAAGCACAATGCTAACGGTTTTACAGACCGCCTCGCCTTCCTTAACGAATTATACTCCCTTATATGGTGGTTAAAATAGGGTTTGAACCTATGACGCTTGGCTCTTCAGACCAACGCTCTACCAACTGAGCTATTTAACCATTAAAGTCAGAGAAGTAGGATTCGAACCTACGACCTCATGTTCCCAAAACATGCGTTCTACCAACTGAACTATTCCCTGGTATTGGTACGGATGGTGGGATTTGAACCCGACATTATCACGATTAAAAGTCGTGTGCCTCAGCCATTAGGCTACATCCGTATGATTGGAGGGAGCAATGGGATTTGAACCCACATCAGGTAGCTTAACAGGCTACTGCTCAACCATTGAGCTATACTCCCAGTATTTTTAAAAGCATATAATGGGACTCGAACCCATAATTACTGCTTGGAAGGCAGTAGTGTTAGCCAAATTACACCATATATGCATATTGGTGAGGGATATAGGATTTGAACCTATGACTTATAGATTAGAAGTCTATTGCTCTATTCCAACTGAGCTAATCCCCCAATGGTCAGAGTAGAAGGATTTGAACCTTCGGTTTCTGTATCCCAAATACAGCGTCATACCACTTGACTATACCCTGATGATTATTGATGGGAAAGGCGAGTATCGAACTCGCTACACTGGGATTTTCAGTCCCATGCTCTACCATTTGAGCTACCTTCCCGTAAACAATAAGGAAAATATTTATAAGACACGTTTTAAATCCAAATTTTAATGTAGTCTTATGAGCACCTCATTGTTTAAGTGAGCAGGGAGAGATTTGAACTCCCGTTGTATCTTACGTCACTGATTTACAGTCAGCTTCCTTCAGCCTCTTGGATACCTGCCCATATTAATTTGTCGTTTACTTTAAAACATTATTGAATATTCTATTGGGGTGAATATTAGGAATTGAACCTACATTCTGTGATTCACAGTCACATGTGCTAACCATTGCACCATATCCACCACTAAGTCAGAGCGAAATGATTCGAACCTTCGACCTCTGTATCCCAAATACAGCGTCATACCAAATTTGACTACACCCTGAAAATAAATATAAAAAAGGACTATTCTCTATAAGAACAGTCCTTTGCATATACAAAGTTATATTAATTTCGTGAAAGTAAAAAGATAAAATTATTTCTAATTGAATACTTAAGTATACCTCATACTGCACGAATAAATACTATTCTTATAAAGCTGTTTTATAAATTTATAGAAGCCGAGTTTATATCCAGGTTTATACGGATTAAAATGAGCATAAGAAACAAGCCCGTTGAATTTAAAGTTAACAGGTTTATTGTTATTTAGTTTTCTAAATCTAATTGTTAAGTTTCTCATTGTTCATTTCCTCCTTCAATAGTATTTTAAATATTATATTACCATGTTTTTGATATTATTCATTATATAATAATAAAAATTGTTTGTCAAGCATAATTTACAAAATAATTGTTCTATATTTGTTTTATAATTAATTTTCTCATTTCATAGCTTTAGTTAGTTCATATACTATATATTGATTTAAGCTTACCCCTTCTTTTTCTGCTTTTTCTTTTAAATATTTGTGTAAACTCTTGGGAAATCTTACTCTTAATTCTCCTGAGTAATCTTCGTACACTTTAGTACAAAAAAGTTCACTTAACTCCATTATTTTTTCATAATCACTTTTATAAACTTCCCTTATCTGTTTTAATGACTGAACTAAAAAAAGCGTATTAATTTCATTTGATTTTAATAAATTCAGAATTATAGATTCGTTATTACTAAATTTTTCAGTTAAATTAAATTGAGCAAATTCATCAATAGCTACTAATACAG
Organism: Clostridiaceae bacterium; assembly: GCA_029256485.1. The sequence continues at coordinate 103,619 of JAQSXU010000003.1, read as the reverse complement.
GTTCTTTAAAATACGATATATTCTCAATTAAATACTTTATTACACCCAGCAAATCTTTATTACAAAAGTAAGAATCAACCTTTGGATTTTTTGTTAAAAGAATTTTATCATAAACAAGAATTTCCTCATAAGAAAGATTTAAAACTCCTAACTCAAACTTTTTAAAGTCATTAATTCCTTCATTATGATTTGAAATTGCAATTGTTTTACCTTTCCAATTTTGTATTTCTGGTTTAAAGTAATTTACTGTTTTCCCAGTACCTGTGCTTCCGTATATAATTTTATTTTTCATTGTTATCTCCTCTCAAATTATTACATATCACATTTAATAATTTTATTATATGTGACACCGTAAATGGTGTCAATAATTAGGATGTTTGACATAGTTTGATATTATAGTCACTGAATTTAAATTATAGCAATCAAGCTAATATATAAAGAAGTTTTAAAATATAATATTAAAAATACAAAATAGGAATTTAATATAAATACTTTATAAGGAGAAATAATATGGTTTTTGAGCGTGGTGGAGATATTAGAGAATCATGTGGTGAAGCAGGAGTGGGCATTTATGCATATGTTGCTTCAAATAATGCTATGAGGGCTTATTATACTTCAAATGGCGAAATTTTATATACATTAATACCTAATCAAAACTCAATATTTCTTGATTTTACAAAAAGAGAATTATTAAGAGAGTTGATTACTTATATGAAAAAATATGTATTAGAAATAGGAAAGAGAATGGAATATTACAAAGTTCCTCAGATAAATATTAATAATTATCAAAGGTTTGGAAGCATTATAGAAGACTTTGTGAAAAAGAATTATTCTAATGTAGATGGTTGGATTGTCCGTCATGAAGGAATTGGAATACCAATTGGAAAACAAGTTGTTATAAAAAACCTTAATGCAGTAAATGTCCAAAAGGTTAACTAACTAATTTTATTAATAAGGAGAGATTGTATGAATGAATTATTGCATAGGAAAATTGAATTTAGCAAAAATAGAAAACTTGTATATTGGGAGTTAATCTTAAAACATTATATAAGTAAAAATAACAATCCAAATGAGATTGATATTCGATGGATTGATAAATTATTTGTAGATAAAATTGATAGAGGTAGGGGTATAGCTACAAAACTATTAGAAGATTTTTGTGATACATATAAAGAATCTTTAATTTTTTTACAAGCAGGGGTATTAGATGAAGAATATTCTGAAAAACTTATAAAAGAAAAGAGAAAAGATGTATCAGATAAATTAGCTAAATTTTATAATAAAAGAGGTTTTGTTGATATAACCGAACATATAGAAACTTGTGATGATTCCTATATTATGGTATATAATAATGAAAAAGGTAAAATGTTACTTGATGCATTTAATTAGTAGGGGCGATTTATGTGAAAAATAATAACTTTTATGATTATGGTGAGAATGCGAGAATTGCCTGTGCTTCGAATGTAAGAAAAACAATACAGGAGACAGTGACTGTGAAAATTGCGGAAACTGTAACGGTTATGCTCCAAAAAAATTCATATAACAGGATGTTAGAGTGTGAAAATTATTGATTTTTAAATAAGGAATATAATAAAATAAGAAATAAAGTAAATTGGAATTTAGTATAATTAAATATATTAGGAGGAAAAGATATGTGTGCAGTAAAGTTTAATATTGAAGTTGAGGGAGAAACAATAGATGATATAGATATAGCTTTATCAGAGGTTGTTAGAAGGATAGGTGAAGGACATTTTTCTGGTTCTGATAATAGTTGTACAGGCAGGTATTCGTTTAAATCTGTTAACAGTAATTATAAGTTTACAGTTCTGGATTTAGTTAAGTATTCCCCAGTGCTTGCTAATTATGATTACAAGTTGACAGACAGTGAGAATTATAAATCACTAACTAATGTTTTAAGAGAATTGGGGTATAAACTTTCTGAAGAAGATAGTGCTATTGAAGGTGAATATAATGACATTGAAGCATATTACAATTGTGAGGTTGAATTAATCTAAAAAAGGAAGGTATAAGAATAAACACAGTTTATCTTAGGGATGTGAAAAAATGAATAATGAAAGAGTTGAATTTAAAGGTTACTATTTGGTTAGAAGTGAAGATTTGAAGGAAGTTATAACATTTGATTCGTCTTTAGAAGCATTAGGAGAAGCTGTTAATAATTATCCATGTATTATAGACAATGATTTGTTAATATATCTTTATTATTCAATAATATATAAATCATATGACAATGATTTGACTGCTAATTTTATAGTTGGATGGATGGAAGCAGAAATTACAGGGCGTGGAACAGCAATCCCCATTAGCAATATGTTTGATTTAATTGAAGATTGTTATGAATGGATAGATTTAGATATAAATACTCAAAAGGAAATTATATCTAAAAATATTAGGGAAAAATTAGCGAATTAAATAAAAAAATACGGAGGGATTATGAAAATAAAAGATATTAAAAAGGATTGCTGTGGAGAGTGTGAACTCATAGACTTTTGTGGAGAACCATTTAGTGAAGTACATCTTTGTACTGATAGCCGAATAGAGAATATGGAAGTAGAAGTTTATATTAAAACAGCTAATAGTTTGCCATATGAAAACATTAAAGAAAAGGCAAATAAACTTGGATGGGTAATTGATTCTGATGTAGAAATGACGGATGAAGAGCAAGAAGAGTTTGATATAGACCATGATTGTTTAGATAATTACAAAAAGGCAGTTTTGGAATATTTAGTAGATAAATTTAAAAACGGAGAAATGGAAACACCTAAATTAAAAATGGTTTCAAATTTTCAAGATTTAAATAAAGAAAGTCCTAATTATTGGAATGAAATTCTTTATCCTTTTTATCAAGATGCAACTGAAATTATATATACTAATGTTCAAAAATATAGTGATTTATTCTTGATATTAAGTTTGTTTAAAGAGACTGTAGAAACAGGCACTATATTTCTGTGTGAAGATGAAATAAAATATATGTACTCTGAAAATGAATTATCAATTCAAGTAAATAGCAATTTATAATAAAAAAACTTGCAGATTATTAAAAACTCTGCAAGTTTTTTTAGGAGAACTTTAAACCATATGGTACTAATGATAGGACTTGAACCTATGACTTTCTGCGTATCAGGCAGGTGCTCTAACCAACTGAACTACATTAGCATTAAACGGAGAGTAAGGGATTCGAACCCCTGTGCCTTTTACGACTACACAGTTTTCAAGACTGGTGCAATAAACCAACTCTGCCAACTCCCCAAAATTTTGATACTGAATGAGGGACTTGAACCCACAACTTCATCCTTGTAAGGGATGCACTCTCCCATTGAGTTAATTCAGTATATTTAAATGGACAAGGTGGGACTCGAACCCACGACATCAACATTGCAAGTGTTGCGTTCTCCCTCTGAACTACAAGCCCAAAAAATATGGTACTAATGATTGGATTTGAACCAATGACCTTCTGCTTATGAAACAGGCGTTCTAACCGACTGAACTACATTAGTATAATATATTGCAATTATGCTCACATAGACTGCATCCAGCTTAATAGTAAACACGTCTATTCACTAAAGGGATTCGAACCCCTGGTCTATGGGATGCTAATTATGGTTTCCAGTTATAGATAATTCGCCAATTACCTTCCTGACTCGAACAGGCATAATGCAGAGCCTATGTCAACATAATTACTTAATATTATTATTTATTAAAACGGAGAGTAGGGGACTCGAACTCCTACGCCACTTACGCAGTTACTGGCAGTTTTCAAGACTGCTCCCTTACCAATTAGGGTTAACTCTCCAAAATACATGGTACAGAAGAGGGGATTTGAACCCCTACGCTTTTAAAAGCATCGGATTTTAAGTCCGAGATGTCTGCCATTCCATCACTTCTGCATATTAATATTCTTTCATCGACCACTACCATAGAAACGTGGTAATCTTAATATCCCGTTGGACAAAAAGGATTTCTATTCTGTCCATTACCACATAGACAGACAAAGTAGTAACCGATGAAAAAACACAAAATGGTTTTTGGGGAAGCAAGGGATTCGAACCCTTTCTCACACCTTGCTTAATTCGGAATCGAACCGAAACTCAGACCAATCACTTCCCATATTTGGCAAGGGTAGTAGGAATCGAACCTATACAAGCATTTCTTGTCTCTGGTTTTGGAGACCAGCGTTTTTCCAGTTAAACTATACCCTTACAGTATCGGTTGCATTTAAAACAACCGATATATTTTATATATTTGGTAAATACAAAGCTGATAGAGGGACTTGAACCCACAACAACCTGATTACAAAACAGGCACTCTGCCAATTGAGCTATATCAGCATATGGCTGAGGAGAAAGGAATTGAACCTTTACGACAGGAGTCAAAGTCCTGTGCCCTGAACCGTTAGGCTACTCCCCAATGTAAAGAGAAGAACTAATCTTCTCTGTGAAAATCATTTAAAGATTGATTGCATTTTAATATTTTTTTCTTATCAGTATGTTTAAGCTCTATATATGACTTTTCTCTACACATCCAACAAGAACAATGAATTTTTCCTTTTGAAAGCTTTCCTTTATTGGTTTTATCGTAAAATTTTTCAGTTTCTTCAGTTCCCCAATCTTTTCTTAGGATATTAAACTTTCTATTAATTGCTCGGTTTCTTTGGTATCTGTAATAACTTTTATTTCTTTTCAATTAATTCACCTTCCTTGATTTATTTACTTAGTCCATAGAGTACAATCAAGGTAGATAGTTCTGATTAGAACACCCTACAGACTACGCATCATATCAAGGAATACAGTTTTTTTTATAACCATATTAACATTCCTCTCAAATTTTTATTTGGCGAAGGATAGGGGAATTGAACCCCCTTCTATTGGTAGACAGCCAATTATAATGACCATTATACTAATCCTCCAAATTAAAGCTGACAAAGGGAGTTGAACCCATAACATCCTGATTACAAGTCAGACACTCTTCCAATTGAGCTATATCAGCATATTAAAGTTAGTGGCGAGATTTGAACTCACGATACTTGATTTGCAGTCAAGCTCCTTAAACCGCTTGGATACACTAACATATGGCACAGGTAGCAGGAATCGAACCTACGACTCTGGTTTTGGAGACCACCGTTTTACCACTAAACTATACCCACATTTAATGAAGTGTGAGGGAATTGAACCCTCGCTCTGCAATAGAAAGTTGCATGTCTTAGCCACTTGACCAACACTCCATAATTTATTTTTATTAAACATCTTATCAGTAACACCATAGTAATACATCTAATTTTAATTGGAGCTAACGAGGAGAATTGAACTCCTGACCTACTGCTTACCACGCAGTTGCTCTACCGACTGAGCTACGTCAGCATATTGGCTGTAGTGATAGGACTTGAACCTACAACCCTTCGATTAACAGTCGAATGCTCCACCATTGAGCTACACTACAATATTTAAACGGAGAGTGAGGGAGTCGAACCCCCAGATGCTTTCACACCCGACTGTTTAGCAAACAGCTTCCCTACCTTTAGGCGAACTCTCCAAATTTGTAAATAAAAAAGGATTGTCTTTTCAGAACAATCCTCATATATTTCGTTATAAGTTTATACTAATAACATAGGTATTCGTTAAAATATAATGGTTTTATCATATAACGCAACAACCTTATGAAGATATTGTTCTTTTTATAAATATTTAATTGACTACAATTCGATTCAGAGCAAGCTGAAATTTGAATATCATTAATAGACCATGTTCGCACTGACGTACTACTCATAGCTTCTAATGTTTCATTAACTTTGTTTAACAATGATAATAAATTTTTCATCTCAATTTGCCTCCTCTTTCTTTTATAGTTTATTTAATATATTTACATTATACAATATCTAAAATTAATTGTCAAGTAAAATTTACAAAAAATTTTGTTTAATCCCTTTTTATATTATTTAATGTTATATGCAGTAATATTTTATTTTATTACTACTAATCTGTTTAATACTTAAAAATAAGTTTTATAAGAGAAAATTAATTCCTCTTATACTTTCGATTGGTCATTTTGTTGTTAATTTTCTTCAATAAGAGTTTCTTTGTCTAATTCAATTACTTCAATTTTTATAGGTATTGATAATTCCTTTGTGTGTTGGATTTTTATTTTTGAATTAATAGCTATATTAGGATTTTGCATAACGACAAATTCGGTATAATCTTTTTTCTTATTTTCTTCATGTATAAAGATTATCCAATTTCCGTTTTCTACGTCTTTTTTTTCTGGGAACATGTCAATCAATATACCTTCTGTCATAGAATATTTATAATTTTTATAATCTATTAAATCCTTTTTGCTTTTTGTTATATTTGGCAAACTTAAAGCTCCTATTGATATAAATGCAATAGCCCAAAAAACATAATCTGTATTAGTAAGGAAAACTGTTAAAGACATTAATATAGACATTGCTAATAATAATTGATTTGTTTTTAATTTCTTTTTTATGACATTTTCTATTTGTTCCAATTCTAATTCCATTTAATCATCTCCTCTCGAATATTTTATTTATACTTTTATATTGAATATATGTCAGTTTAAACATTAATTCAATGCCTAATGGGTATTATACCGTCTAATATCTTTAATAATATGTAAATTTTATTTTACTCTATTGCAAAAGCATTACACATTTGTTATAATAATATATGTAAAATTTGAAATTCTAAAAGGGGGATGACAAGAATAAAAATTAATGAAGAAATAACTGAAATAGAAACAGATATTACATTTGATAAAATACTTGATTCTTCTATAAAAAATCCAAGCAAAATACTTTCTAATTTTTGTAATGAGGAAGTTCAAAATTATATTTTAAATTATATTGAAAAATATAAAAATATTTCATTGATTTATGAGTTTCAAGAGCGATTATATAATATACTGCTACCATTTTTACAAAACAGTTTTAAAGATATTGTATTTAATTATGATAAAACAAAATATCCTGCATTAATAAAAATTATATATAATGATTTACCCATAGGACACATAGATATCTTTGAAAAAAGCTTTACTCAATACTCTTACTTAGAATTAGATGAAGTTAAAGAAGAATTACAAAATGTTGAATGTAAGAAAATTCAGATAAATGAAAAAATGACTATACTTGAAAAATATAGCGAAAATATTTTGTCATTGGGTGACAAATTTTTAAAAAAATTTGTCATATTATTTAGGCAAAAAAGTTATAAAAAGAAAATAATGAAAGAATATATGGAACTTGTTAATAAATCTTTAGAATTGGATAAAACAACTGTAAATCTATCTCTTAGAATAGAAAAAATGGAGAACTTCATAAAGCCATTAGAATTAAAACAAGAGTATATTTCTAACTGGTTTTCTTCTAAACATAATTATGAGATAAAAAAATAATTTCGTCTTGTCTTCTATATAATATAAAGATTAAATATAAAAGGAGTTAGTAACTTAGTAACAAACATTAATAATAATTAAAAATACAAAAGGAAAATACATATATTAGGAGGTAAAGAAAATGCCATTTGGTACATATATTTACGAATCAAGAAGGTTAATGTCAATAAAGAGATATCAAAACAAATTCAGACATAAGAAAAGAACAGTCGCAGACCATCAGTGGGCAACTATGAGAATTGCACAAGGGCTTGCATTATGGCAAATAGAGTGTTCAAACGAAAAGGTTGATTTAGGGGATGTGCTAACCCGTTCCATGCTTCATGATGTTTTAAAGGTGTATACGGGCGATATTCAATCAAACCCAAAAAATAAGGAATTTATGGCTGATGCGTTTAGCGAAGTAAAAGAAATTGTATATGATACTAATTTTAAACAAATGTTGCCTCAAAGTTGGCAAAAACCATTTAGAAAATATATTATAAATGCAAAAGATGACAGCATAGAAGGAAAATTAGTTCAAGCATCAAATATTATAGATAAAATTATAGAGTGTGTTGAGGAAATAGAACTTGGAAATAAAAGATATTTTGAAAATGTTTTAATACAACAAACTGAAAGATTAATAGAGTTAGATTTAGACGTTGCAAAATGGTTCGTAGCTTATTGTTTGAAAGATTTAGGGTTGTATGATATTAAAAGAAGCTATGGTGAAAAAGTATATAACTTTATTAAAGAATACAAAACAAACAATAATATAAATTCCAGGGATTATGAAGAAACACTTGCAGTCTATCTATATAATATTAGAGATTTGATGAATACGGAAAGATATCAAAATCTTAACAGGCACACTACAAGAAATGTATCTCAACATGAATGGTCAGTGAGTGTAATAGCACATGGGTTAGCATTATGGGAAATGAATAAATTTGGCAATTACGTTGATATTTACGAACTTTTATCCACAACCCTTGTCCACGACACTCCAGAATACGAAGTGGGCGATGTGCTTTCTGGTGTTAAAAGAACAACTCAAAGAATGTTGGAATCAGTAGAGAATAGAGAAGAAGAAGCTTTTGATACGGTAATAGTTAATATACTCCCTAAAAGCTGGCATAAGGATTTTAGAAGAAAAATGTTAAATCCAAAAAGTGATACAATTGAAGGAAAAATTGTTTCAGCTTCAGATATTATTGATACTATACTTGAAAGTGTTGAAGAAATTAAGCTTGGAAATGAAGAGTATTTTAAAGGAATATTGCAAAATGTAACTGAAAATCTAATTAAGATTGATTTACCAAGTGTAAGATATTTCTTACAGTATTCTTTAAATGATTTTGGTCTTGATATTAAGACTTATTATGGTGATAAAGTATTTGCATTTATTAAAGAGTTACAGAATAAGGACTGTTAAAAATTAAAAAACTATAATCAATAGGATGTGTGTAAAGAATGACTATGGAAAATAAAAGGGCAGTTCGTTGTCAAGCAGTGATAATGAAAAATGATAAACTACTTGTATTATGTCATTATAATAGAATTAATAATGAAGAATTTTGGCTATTACCAGGTGGGGAAAAAGAAACAAATGAAACCGAAGAGGAATGTATTAAAAGAGAATTAAAAGAGGAGTTAAATATAGATGTAGAAATTGTAAGTGTTTTATTTGATGATAATGAAAATAATAATGATTATGAAAGATATGTAACCTTTTTATGCGTTCCTTTGACAAACAATAAAATAAGAGTAGGAACAGAATCAAATTGCTATAAAGTATTAACTAAAGTATCATGGATTTCACTTAAGAATGAATTAAAATGGACAAATCATTTAAAAAGGGCACAGTTTTTTCCAACGTTAAAGCAAATAAAAGAAAAAGTAAAAGAATTATAGAATATGATTAAAGTAGGAAGGTTAAACCTTCTTATTTTTTTTGAAAAATTTTGTTTAAAGGTTATAGGTAAATATTTTTCTAAGTATAATAAGAAATCTATAAGAAAACATTACCAAATATTAAATAGTAGATTAATTTTATTTGTTTATAAATTTTTTATCTGAAGTAGGAGGTTAAGTGTGAATAAAAAATTATTATTATTAAGACATGGGGAAAGTGAAGGTAATAAATTAAAAATAATACAAGGGAAATATGACCAATATGGATTATCAAAAAAAGGAATATCTCAATGTAAAAAAGCCTCAACGAAAATAAAATCATATAATCCAAATTTAATAATAACTTCTCCGTTAAAAAGAACAATAGAAAGTTCAATTGTAATTAAAAATGAATTGAGTTCAAATATAAGGATAATTACGGACTCATTATTGGAGGAAATTTCTTTTGGAAAGTTAGAAGGAATAACAAAGAAAGATAGGGATTTGTATTATAATGAAGAATTTAAATTACTCAATAAAAATAATTATGATTATTCAATATTTAATGGCGAACCTTTAATATTAGTGAGAGACAGAGCAAAAAAATTTATAAATAAATTAGAAATGATTAAAGATGACAATATTTTAGTAATAACTCATGGAGGATTTATGCGTGAGTTAATTTATTGTTTTGGATTTAGTAATTTTAATGATTATCAATTTCAAAATGGAAGTCTTTTTTATATCGCTAATGGAGTATTAAAAAAAATTATTTAATTGATATGTTTTTTATTAGAAATATAGAAAAAAGAGAGGAAATAAACAACAATGGATAAAATTTTTAAAATTTTATTTCTATCAATACCAAGAGTAGTATATGATAGAAACTTACACGATAGGTGTACCGATTTTGGCGAAACAGCACAATATATAATAAATAAGTTTGAGAATAAAAATGTAACTGTTGACATATATGATATGTCAATTCCTTGTGCAACAATTAGAAGTATTTATAGGTTATTTGCGAAAAAATATGATTTAGTTGTTTTTTATACTGATATTACTGAATCGCATATGGTAAAAAAACTCTGTAAAATATTGAAAATATTAAGCCCAGAAAGCCGAAATTTTATATATGGAGATTCAACATTGACAATACCTCAATTCTTTGAAAGAAGTCCTTTTGATGCATTTCACATTGACGGAGACCAAGAAGCATCAATAAGCAGTTATGTAGAATATATGTTAAGTGGCAATAGAGAATGTCTCAGAGGAGTATGCATTTGTGAATGCGAAACCATTATTAAATATAGTAATGGTTTAAGACTTTTAACTGAAGAATGGGCGTTACCTCCAATAGATAAATTACCGATAGAAGAATATAAAAAATTTGCAAAAGAATTTAAAAATTCAATATATGCATGTTCTATTTATATTTCTAAAGGTTGTTCTAAAAGATGCAAATATTGTTTATGCTTAAAAAGAGAAGGGGTAGTAGATAGAAGGCGTTCAATAAATCAAGTAATTGACTTTTTAGAAGCAAATAAGAATAACTTCAAGTTATTCAAATTACATTCTGCTGATTTTTTAGCAGATAGACAATGGGTTATTGAGTTTTGTGAAGAAATGATTAGAAGAAAAATTAATGTAAAATGGAAAGGAACAGCATGTTTTTCATCAATGGATGAAGAAATTATCAAATTATGTTATGACGCAGGATGTGTAGGGATTGGTTTTGGAGTTGAAACATTTTACAAAAATAAAGATATGGGAATGAAATTAAAAGTAAGTGAATTTGAAAGAAATATGAAATTATTTTCTAAATATCCAATAAAATACAAAGGATTTATTATGCTTGGTACAGAAAACCAAATGATTGATGATGTTAAATATACTATAGATATACTAAATAAATATAATGTGATAATTAGACCAGCAACATATACTCCTTTCCATTTATTATCGAGCTACTCTGTTGAAGAATTAGATAATCTCGATTTGGAAGATTGGAATAAAAAAGAGTGCATACAGGTTATAAATAAAGAAATTGCAGAAATAGATATTTACAAAGTATTGTTAAACTGTAAGTTATAAGGAGGTTACTAATGAAAGAAAACATTCAACTTATTTATGAAAAAATCCGAAAAATTGCTAAAGAAAATAATAGAAATAGTGAGGATATAACACTCATTGCTGTAAGTAAAACATATCCTACTGATAAAATTTTTGAAGCCTATAAATTTGGGGTTACGAATTTTGGGGAAAATAAAGAACAAGAATTATCTGTTAAAACAAAAGAACTTTATGATATTAAATCTATTCAATGGCATTTTATTGGACATTTACAATGTAATAAAGTTAAAAAGATTATTGATAAAGTAGCCTTAATTCATACAGTAGATAGTATAAAACTTGCCACTGAAATCCAAAAACAAGCTGAACAAAGAGAAATAATATGTAATATACTAATTCAAATTAATATATCCCAAGAGGAAACGAAATTCGGAATTAATAAAGAAGAATTAATTAATATGATTGAAAAAATAAAGAATTACAAAAATATAAGAATTCAAGGTCTTATGACTATTGCACCTAATACAGAAGATAAAGAAGTAATTAAAAAAGTATTTAGGGAAACGAAGTGCTTATATGATTCAATTCAATCAAAGTATGGAAATTCTTACAATATAGATTTTAAATATTTATCAATGGGAATGAGTAAAGATTTCAGTTTAGCAATTGAAGAAGGAGCTAATATGGTAAGAATAGGGTCTGCCATATTTGGCGAGAGAAATTATAATAGAAAGGAGGATATATAATGCAAAGTTACTATGGAAATAAAGGAAATAATTTAATTAAATTAAAAAAACTTGGATATAATGTGCCTGAATTTACGTTATTAGGGAAAGGCTTTTTTGATGAATTTCTAACTGATGTTGGAATATTAGAAGAAGCTCAATTACTTGAGCATAGAAGTGGAATGATTGAGTCAAAATTTGAATTAATTAGGAATGCCATATTATATAATCCAATATCAAAAAAAATCGAATTTAAAATTATAAATTCAGTTAAAAATTTAAATTTTCCAATTTCAATACGTTCTTCTTCTTCTGCCGAAGATGGAACAATTAAATCAGGTGCAGGAATTTTTTTTACATCACTTAATGTTGAAAAAAATAATGTAATAAATGAAACAAGAAAAGTATTAGCATCGTTATATGAAAAAAAGAACATTTTTCTTCTTCCTCAACAAGATTTTCATCCAAATAGTTATTTTATGGGTATAGTTTTTCAGGAAATGGTAGAGCCAATTTATAGTGGTGTAGCTTTTAGTTCAAATCCTATAACAGGTGATAATACTACAATTATTGTGGAATTTAATAAAGGGTTATGTGAAAATGTTGTTAATGGTTTAGGAAATATTGAGACATTTAACATACGCAAAGATATAGATGAATTGGAATATACAAAATTTCCTTTTCTTTATGATGTTAAAAATCAAATCATTAATTTAGAAAAAGCTGTTGGGTTTGCTGTAGATATGGAGTGGACTGTTGGAAAGGAAGGATTTTATTTTTTACAATATAGACCAATAACTTCAATAAAACCTAAGCCAATAATTAATGAAATAAAAATATTTTCAATGTCAGAATTAAATGAGGAAAATTATCCTTATTTAAGTTATTTGCATGGTAGATATCCTTCATGGAGAAAGAAAGCTAAATTTTTTGATTTTTGTGAAAAATCAAATATCGAAAATAATAAATGGAAGTTTATCATTTTTAATAAAGAACTTATAAGTAAATTTTCGTATAAAAAATTATTCTTCGATTTTGATTCGGATATAATTATTTATCATCTAAACAGTAATACCAACAGACGTTGTTATATTAATGAAATAAAATCGAACATACAAGAACTTATTGATAATGTGGATGAAAATTCATATTGCGTAAGTTTAAGAGAAAGTATTCCTAACACTCTTTCAGCTATATCAACAATTAAAGGTGATGGCGAAATGGTTGTAGAATATTTTTATGGGAAAACAAGAAATCTTAATTCTGGGATAATAACTCCAACTACCTATCATTTAGGTATTAATGGAGAAATTATTGATACCAATATTACTGAGCAGTTTATATGGGAGTTTGATAAAAAAACTGCCGATATATTTCAAACTGAAAAAAAAGAATTATTAAAAATGGATAATGGAATTTTACAAAAGATATTCAAACAAACCCAGATTATATCAAACAAGTTTGGTAAATGTACTGTCGAATGGTGGATTTGGAATGAAAAATTATATGCTTCAGATATATCTATTTTAAATAATTCACATAATTCTATTAATAACAAAACCATTTCAAATGGTGTATATAAAGGGAAAATATATAATATGCCAAAGATTGATGAAAAAATGTTGGATAACATAAATAAATCAAATACTTTCTCTGTTAATGAACATAATTTAGATTTTCAAAAATCAGAAATATATTCTTATTTAGACAATACTCTTAATGAATGGTCTAAAGAGGGTAAAATCATTCTTTATTGTGATAAACCATATTTATTCTTAGCACCCTTTTTAAAATATATTGGTGGATTTGTTTTTAATAGTGCTTCAATGTTATGTCACTTATCATTAATTTTAAGAGAAAGAAATATACCAGCAATATCTTTAGACAATCAAAAAATAGATTTTATAGATGGTGATATTTGTGAATTAAATGCAAGTGAAGGAGGCATTATTAAATAATGAAAATTTTACTAATTACGTTTTACAATAAATTAGAGATAGAAGTTCATCCTGGTGTTGGAGTATTATCAACTGCTCTTAAAAAAGCAGGACATGAAACGAAGTTATATCCATACATGTATTTCAGTGAAACTGATTTAATAACAGAGATATCATGTTATAAGCCTGACTTTATTTGTATTTCTGCAACGAGTATGTCGAAACAACAAGTAATAAAATTAGGTAAATTTTTTAAACAAATAACAAGTGTTCCTATTTTATTAGGTGGAATTTTTCCTATTCTTGAACCTGATGAAGCAATAAAAATAATAGGAATAGACGCTATGTGTATAGGTGAGGGTACAGATGGAATATTAGAGTATATAAATAATATTCATCCTGCTACGAATTTTGTATATTATAATGGACAAAGGGGCAAATATAAAAAATGGAATGCTTGTGCGTTGAATGAGATAGATTATGAATTATTTTTTGATTGTTCAAAAATAAGAGGACTTAAAATAGCTAATAAACTTGATTATTGGACAAGTTATACATGTGAATTTAAGTGTTCCTTTTGCTGTTCTAACCATTTGAGAAAAATTACAGGATTAAATAATAAGCCAAGACTAAGTATTCCCAAAGCGATAAAAGAATTAGATAAATTGATTACTAAAAATGATTATAAGAAAATACATCTACGTGACCCACTATTTATAGGAGTCAGGGATATTGATTGGGTGTCAGAATTTTTAGAATTATATAAAAAACAAATAGGTTTACCTTATACATGCAATGTTAGAGCTGATATATTTAATGAAAATATAGCTTTTATGTTAAAAGATACAGGTTGCTCAAAAATTAAGATGGGACTTGAAAGTGGCTCGGAGTATATGAGAAATAAAGTGTTGTTTAAAGGGGAAACAGACGAAGAATTTGTAGAATCTATAAAATTAATTAAGAAGTATGATATAAAATTATCACTAAACGCTATGTTGGGAATACCTTATGAAACATTAGATACAGCTTTTAAAACTATTGAAATGCTTAAGGAGTTATCACCTAACGAATCATTTTTACACATTTATCAGCCTTGGGCTGGATTAAAAATACCAAATGATATAGTTAATTTTATAAAAATTATTAGAGCACCAGCGATAGATGATATTTCTTCGAGAGGGCATATGATTAAAGAATATAATGAAAATAATAATTTTTATTTTGATAAAGAAAAAATAGAGAAAGAATTTATTTATACACCTATACTTGACCAACCACAGTTTCCATATAATGTAGCTCTGAAGCTTCAAGAAGAATTTATTTTAGGTGATAAGAAATGAAAATATTATTAATTCATCCTGCTTACAAAGACTATAAAATTACAGAACCATTGGGAATTTGCTATATTTCTTCATACTTAAAGAGTAAAGGATTTGATGTAGATATATTAGACCCACGTATTTATTCATTCGATTTAAACATGATGATTCAATATTTAGAAAACAAGATAGCTAATTATTTTTTAATTGGAATAACATGTTGTGACTATTATCATGAAGAAATAATACAAACAATTGATTTAATCAAAATTATGGGATTTAAAGGACATATAACATTAGGTGGATATGGACCTACAACTAATTGGAAGAAATTTTGTAGCATGGGTGCAGACTCTGTAGTAATAGGAGAGGGAGAAGTTACTTTTTATAATTTAGCTACAAAATTAAAAGAAAAAGAAAATTGGAAAGAAGTTGAAGGTATTGCTTATATTGATGGGTTAAATATTATAAAAAATAAGCATCAGATGTTAATTAAGGACTTAGATACTTTACCATACCCTTCAAGAGAAATATATGAAAAGATGTGTGAAGTTTATGGTAATAAGTTTATATCTCCACAAATTCAAGGTAGTAGAGGTTGTTATATGAAATGTTCATTTTGCTCAACTCCAGATTACTTAAAGTGCCAAGAGGGTGAAGTTTATAGAGTGAGAACAATAGTGAGTATAGTAAATGAAATTGAGTACTTAAATAAAACTTATAATATTACAGATTTTGAGTTTGTTGATGACAACTTTCTTTTACCTGATAAAGAGAATGCACTAAAGAGAGTTAAAGAATTTAATTATGAAGTATTAAAAAGAAAATTGAATATTACATTTTTCATGCAATTCAGACCTGAATATATATCCTTTGACATTCTTACATTACTAAAAAGTGCTGGTATGACAAGATTTTTTTTAGGACTTGAATCTATTAATTCTAAAGATTTATCATTGTATAACAGAACTTATATAAAAGAAGATGTAGAGAATGCGTTAGACATTATTTTAAGAGTTGGCTATTCAACTGATTTAACCGCAGAATATAGACTTAGATATGGATATATCAA
The DNA here is from genome assembly GCA_029256485.1 of Clostridiaceae bacterium. The sequence continues at coordinate 87,196 of JAQSXU010000003.1, read as the reverse complement.
TTTCAATCCTTTGTCCACACTGGAAGGTCTAAAGGAATCAGGAAAATTCTTTAAAAAATATGGGTTAACTTATAAGAAATTATCGAAAAAATTAATATTATTTGATAATAAAAGAGCAGTTTATAATAAAATAATAAAGGAATTTCCCGAATATTCAGAAGAAAATCAGTTTAAAAGCAAGAGAGTTGGTAAATTTTATAAATACTTAATAGAATATTTTGATAAATATTCATACGAAAGGGATAACTATAGAGTGTTAGAAAAAGCATTTATAAAATTAAATAACAAAACAAATGATTATAATTTTATATTATCAAATCGAAAGAAATTAGATGATTTAGCCTTTTATACATATATGAAAGGAATTGAAATATCATCACAAAAAAATTATAAAAATGAACTTCCTAAATTTTTTAATAAAAGAATAATAGAATTAGATGGATTCATTAACTTAAATAAAGAAAAAATAGATAACAGTTTTAAAAAATTAAATATAAAAAAATCAAATGATATGTTTTTTTAAAGAAAGGAGAAAAAATGTTAAAATATGAAATAACACATAAATACGAAAAAATTAACGTACCAGAAAAAGTTATAAGAGAGGTTATAGACAGAGCTTCATGGGTAATAGAACCCACTTTTTTAACCAATGGAAGAACTGCCTGGTACAAGTTACCAGAACCCATTGAAATTGAATTTAATGGCATAAAACACAAATTAAAAGCTGTAAAAATGAAAGGAGTGGGAGTATATAACCCAGAAGGTAGACATGCTTCAGAAAAAAGTGAAAAACCAATTCCTCCCACAAATAAGATATACAAAAGAGACGAACCTCATTTTGGATTTGACAAAAATAATCAAATAATAAAGATTCATTCAGACCATGCACCTTATGGTGGCATTTGCCATGATAGGGCAGTAAGAGAATATGATAATGCACGTATTTTATTTGAAAATAATGTTCCAACCATTATCCCATTTATGGTTATATCCTATAATGATTTATTCTTTGACGATAAACAAATGGGAGCTGTTTTTTGTTTTAGTACAGAAGATATGCCACACCGTCTATTGTTTCTTGGGTGGGACAATGATTATCTTGATGTTGAGATATTAGAGTATTATGACGCTATTAAAAAAGGTTTAAACATAAATGGTGATATACGAAATGTTAATGTTAAGTTGGAAATATCAAAGATTATCGCTCAACAATTCGGAGATAGTGTTAGAAGATTATCGGAGGCAGGATTATATATTCATTCTGGTGGTTGGGAGAATATTCAATACGACAGAGAAAGAAAACATATTTTTCTAACCGACTTAGATAGCAGTAGACAGCTTAACCAAGTTAAAAACGAAATGAAGGCGATTATTGCATTAAGAGACTTTGTTAGCAATATTTATAGATATATTAATAAAATATATTTCCCTAAAGCAATAAAAATTTACAATCCTGAAATTTTATTAGAGCACAATGTTTTATATTATTTACTAAAAGGATATCTGCCAGAAATTAGTGATAGTGAACTTGAAGAAATGTCGCAAAAGATATGGTTATTCTTTATGCCTTATTTTATGATTATGAAAAAGAATGAGGATAAACTTAGTGATATTCCTAAAGAAATAAGAAAATCATTTAAATTTGACACTGATATATTTTATATTCTTTGTTTGAATTTAATTTATCCAAAGTTCTTAAAGATTAATTCTAATACCATAAATAAAGATACTTTAAAACCTGAAGAATTAGAAAAAATTTCAAAAAATTATCTTGGTTCAAGTTATAAATATATTAAAATGTACTTATAATAAAAAATATCGTTTTCTTAGAAAGGAGGTGATTATAGTGAAAAAATATGACGCACCAGTAATTAACCAAGTAGTAGATTCTCAATTTATTGCTGAAGTTAAAGCAGAACATGCTCCATAAATTAAAGAATAGTTTTAATAATTTTGCAAGAGAAGTTTCTCTTGCAAAATTATTGATTATTATATTTAAATTCAAAAACAAAGGAGGAACAATCAATATGCTTAATAAAGAAGTTGTGAATAGATTAATTGAAATAGATTTAAACATTTCAGATATATTAAGTGCTATTAGCTTAGATAAATTAAATACTAAAAGTTACTCAATATTTTTATATTGTTCACAGATAGATAATTTAGGAAATAAAGATTCGGATTTTGATATTTATATTTTGTATGATAATTTATATAATGGTACTAAAAAAATTTCTTTAAATATTAAGAATATCGAATTAGATGTTGAATTTTGGGCAGAGAGTGATATTTTATTGCTCATGGAAAAGTTAAAATCAAATTATTATGTATCTGATATTAATAATTTAAAATTACTACAACGATTAATCACATCCAATATTATTTATAATGAAAAATACGGAAATTATATTAAAAATTTAATAGATAAAAAAATAATATATGATATAGCTTTGAAAGAATTTAAGGCTGAGGTAATATCCAATATTCATGATTGTTTAAGCTTTTATAAAGCACAAGATTATGAATCTGCAATAATATTAGCAAATTATCTTATACAAAGTTCAATATCAGTTTTAAATGCTAATAATGGAAATTTAAATTTAAAACCAAAATGGGCAACAAGAATATTTTTAAATAATGGAGGTTATAAACAAGATTTTTTAGAAAGATATATAAAGTATTGCATATACCCCAACATAAATAAAGATAATATTTCAACGTATATTATTGAAATATTAAATTTAGCAGAAGAAATGATTTCAGAATCGATGTTTGATTAGAAAGGAGGAATTTATATGAAAAAAAGAATTGGAGCTACATTAATAAAGCATAAAGAAGTATTTTATATTTTGACATATGAACGTGAATTATTTGAATTAAATGAAATTGGTGCAAGAATATTTGATTTATGTAATGGTGTAAACACAAAAGAACAAATTATTGAGAAATTAGGGATGATTTTCGATATTGATAAGAAGATATTAGTTAATGATATTGATAAATTTATAAATCAATTAATCGCAATGTCATTAATAGAAAAATAAATGATAAATGTAAGACAAAAGTTTTCATTATTTTTTTTAATCTCGATATTAATTATAGCTTTTAAACTAAAGTTACCATCTATTATTGTAAATTCAATACTTGCATATTTAATGCTGATTATTTTTACAATATTTGTACCATTTTTTAAAATAAATAGAATTATTAAGAATCATATATTTTATTTGCCTTTATATATACCAGTATTTATAATAGGGTTATCTCCTGAAGTTATAGAAGTAAATATTAAAGTTTTCTTTATAGGCATTATGTTTGGGCTGATAATGATATTAATTAATATAAAAACCTTTTTATATTATTTATCTAATAAAAATGCAATGTCGTCAGTTTATCTTGATAAAAAGGAATTTTACTACAGAGTATATTTAACTTTAGTTTCTGTAATAGGAGAAGAATTGTTTTTTAGGTTTTTCTTATTAGGTAAAATAAGCATGTTAACAAACTATTCCATATTAATATCTACAATATTGTTTGTCTATATGCATTATTTAAATAGATGGGCTAAAGACAACTTTAATGCTAAAATATATATATTACATTTTATTGTAGGATTAATTTGTGCAACTGTATTTGTACTATTTAAAAATATATTATCCTGCATTATTGCTCATTTATTATTCAATACACCACATATAATTTTACAATACAAAAGAACTAAAGTAGCTAAGGAGGCTAAATTATTTGATGATTACAATTAATAATTTAAAAATTATTTTAATTACAATTAAAAAAAACTTATTAATAAAAAAAAGGGCATATCCATTTCAATTTTTTATACAATCAATCATTAGTAGTTTATTTACCATTATAATAACATATTTAATGTACGCATATATGTTTAAAAGACAAGTATCGAATTCTTTTGTGGAGTTTGTAAACACTACTGATTATATGTCATATTCAATATTGGGTGCAATGATATATATATTAACTATATCGACAGTAACAACTGTTAGCAGAAATTTAATTAATGAAATGAGAATGGGTACACTTGAAAGTATTTATATTGCTAACTTTAGCTCTAAAATATATTTATTAGCAAACATTATTGAACAAATGATATTTGCTTTGTTTCAAATCGCCTTATTAGCTATTTTTGCTATACCATTAGGATTAAAAATTTCAATATTAAATATTCCAACACTATTATTGGGCATGGGTTTAACTGTTATATCAATTTATGGCATGAGTGTAATACTATGGGGAATAATGGTTTGGGCTAAAGATACATTAAATGTTTTAAACATTTTCACTGTTATACTTAGTATATTGTGTGGGATAACATTTCCAATACAATATCTGCCAATCATAGTGCAAAAAATTTCATTATTTATACCTATAACCTACTCGGTTAAGATTTTACGTTCAAGCATTCTTGTAAATGCTTCAATTAATAGTCTTGTAGAGGATGTAATAATATTAACATTATTAAGCGTTTTATATTATATAATTTCATCATTCATAATAAAAAAAATAATAAAAAAACAACTAAATGAAAGTTTTTTATAAAGGAGGGAATGACTGTCTTGATAGAAGTTAGAAATTTAAAAAAATCATATAAAGTTAAATCAAGTAAAGGTATTTTTAAAAAAATAGTAACAACAAATGCTGTTAATGGAGTTAATTTAAAAATAAAAGAGGGGCAGATAACAGGATTAATCGGTATAAATGGGGCTGGAAAAACTACTATAATAAAAATTCTTTCCACATTAATTTCACAAGATGAAGGTGAAATATATGTAGATGGTTTAAAATTAGAGAGTAATGAAGATGTAATTAAAAGAAAACTAAATATGATTACAAGTGGTGATAGAATGCTATATTGGCAATTAACTGCAAAAGAAAACCTTCAGTATTTTGGAAGCCTTTATGGTATTGCTTCAAAAGAATTAGAAGAAAGAATTAGTTCTTTATTAGATTTTGTGGGATTATCTGAAAAAAAAGATATACCTATCGAACAATTTTCTAAAGGAATGAAACAAAGATTGCAAATTGCCAGAGGATTAATAAATAATCCCTCATATATTTTCATGGATGAACCAACAGTTGGATTAGACATAAATATTGCTAAAATTCTTAGAGCTAAAGTCAAGGAGTTATCTAAAGAACAAAATAAAGGAATTTTATTAACTACTCATTACATATCAGAAATTGAAGAACTTTGCGATTACGTGTATGTATTAGATAAAGGATTAATTGTTTTTGAAGGAACTCCTTCAGAAATAATTATATCCATAAATAGTGAAAAAACGAAATATGTTATTGAAACTTCAGTTTTACTACCTGATGTAATAGATATAATTTTAGAATCTTTAAAAGGAATTTCAATTAATGTTATATCCGAGTGTGAAAATAATAGAAACTATTTTAAAATAGAAACAAGTAAAAATTGTACAAATGAAATTTTTAATATTATAAATAAATATACACAAATTGTATCATTTTCTACAATTGCTATTACATTAGAAGAGGCAATAGCAAAATTGTTGGAGGATAAATAATGAAAAATTTTTTTAATACAATTCGAACTGAAATACGTAAACAATATCAAGCTTTATTAAAATCAAAAAAGATGTTTATAATGATGACGTTGTTTCCCATACTTGAGTTTTGTTTGTTATATGGAAGATACCTGCCATTTAAAGATAATGTACAAACTTTAGTTATAGATAATGTTTCTTTTGATTACTTCTCATTTTTTCTAATTGGATATATTGGATTCATGCTTTTTCAATCGGTTATTTTAGCTGGCTGGCTATACTCTAAAGAAAGAATAATGGGAACATTAGAATTGGTGTATTTGACACCAGCTAACAGATTAGGATTATTAATTGGAAATGCTTTTGTTGGAATTATACAAAATTCATGGATGTCTTTAATATTCTCAATTTTAATAATTATTTTTATACCTAATAGCTTAAATTTAAATTTTATTAAAACAATAATCATTATTCCTTTATTTTTAATTCCTTCTATAGCTTGGGGAACTTTAACAAATTCACTTATGTTATTTTCGAGAAATAATAATAGTATATTATCTATTATGGAAAGACCAATAAGTATTTTAAGTGGAGTAGAAATTCCATTAAATATTCTACCAAATTGGATTCAAACATTATCTTGTTTCATTCCATTAACATATTCTATCAAAGCAATAAGAACAATTACTATTGCTAATATGGCATTAAAAACTATAACGTTCGAAATTATTATGTCTCTTGCGTATTCGGTATTAATAATTATTATTGCAGGATTTTTATGTAAAAAAGCAGAAAAACATCTAAAGAAAACTGGAAGTCTAACATTTTTTTAAAAGGAGGTGAATAATGTGAAATTAACAGAAGATATAATTTCAGTATTACAAAATCAAAGACCTATACCTATTGCAACTTGCACTATTATAGAAGATAACTTAGCAATACCTAACTTAGTGTATGTTTCTTTTATTAAACCTTATAACGATGAAACTATACTAATAGCCGACAATAAATTTTATAAAACAAGAATAAATTTAGAAACTAATCCTGAAATTGCAATTACAGTTTATAATCCTGAAAGCAATAAATCATACCAGATAAAGGGAAGAGTAACAATCCATGAAAATGATGAAATTTATGAAGAAGGTAAAGCATGGGTACAAAGTAGGAAATCAAGTTTAATACCTAAAGCAATTGTTTTAGTTCATATTCATGATATTTATTGTAAAGATAAAAAATTATCGTATAATGAAAATGATGAACCTATGTATATTAAAAATCTAATATAATAGAATTTAATTATTAGTTTAAAATAGACTTTAAAAGTCTATTTTTTATGTTTATAATTCTGTATTGCTATAGTCAAGTAAATAATAGGGACTCTATTTCAATAATCCTATATCTATTCTGAAATACAATATTAAATAAAAATTTAAAAAATTGAAGCACTAATTATAAAATAGACATAAAAGTAGGATGTTTTATATTAAAGAGATAATGTGAAATTATTTAAAAATTGGAAGTAAAAAGTAGACATAAATGGTCTATTTTTTTTTACAGATAAAACAAGCATTTTAGAACATTAGCAACCCTTTATTAGTTATAAATTTGTTATTTAATTAATAAGATATTCTTATCGGTTTTCGTTAAAAAATATTTTTAAATGAAAATAAAATTAAATCAAAAGGAGAAACATGATGACAAATATAAAACTAAAAGCAATAGAAGTCTATCATCCAGAAAATGTAGTGGGTAATGACTTCTTTTTAGAAATTTTTGATAAACAAGGAAAGGATATTAGAGGTTTATTAGAAACATGTGGAAGAAATAAGAGATATATTATTGATAATGAGTATGAAAATACTTTGACCATGGGCATTGAAGCATCAAAAAGAGTGCTACAAACTGCAGATTTAGAAGGAAAAGATATAGATATGATAATATTTTCTTCACAGTTTCCTGAATACACTATGCCAAGTCAGGCTTTAATTGTGCAACACGCAATAAATGGTAAAGAAGATACAATGTGCTTAGACTCTAATGTTAATTGTGTTGGATTATTGGTATCATTAGAAACAACAGCAAGAGCAATGCTTGGAAACCCTTATGTAAAAAGAGCTTTATTAATAGGTTCTGATTATGCTTCTATACACTGTAGACATGATGATGAATTAACTTTTGCAAACTTTGGTGATGGTGCAGTTGCTTTAATATTAGAGAAAGTAGAAGACGATATTCAATATGGATATATAGATAGTATGTGTAAAAGTGATGGGACTACATGGGAGCTTGTTAAATATCCTGCTTGCGGTATGTCGCAACTACACAACGAATATATATCAAAAAACGATAAATATATAAATTGGACTCCGTTCAATGGTATGTTTTCTGTTGATGAAGCAGTTAAATCAATTCATACTTTATTAGATAGAAATAATTTTAAAATAGATGATATTGATTTTTATTGTTTTTCACAATTCGTTAAAGGCTTTTGTGATAAAGGAGCTAACGATTTAGGTCAAAGTATAGATAAATTTATTTATATAGGCGACAAATATGGCTACACTGGCACAAGTAGTCCGTTTATAGCATTATATGAAGGGATAAAAAGTGGTCAAATAAAAAGAGGCGACATGATATGCTTATGGTCTGTTGGAATACATTGGTCAATATGTACGGTGCTTTTTAGATATTAATAAAAAAAGAAAGTGGATAATTTATCCACTTTCTTTTTTAGCTTATAACTTTAAAATTCGGAAGACCAACTTGTTTGCCAAGTCTATTTAATTGCATAGCCATTATTGCATTACCAGTGCAATCAAATACTACACTTGCAAATCCATCTTTTTTGTACATATCCAAACAACCTTGTAGCATTTCTGTCATATTTACCCCAGTTGTTGCACTTTTCCCCGTAACTCCTAATTTTGTGCAGTCAAATTTCAATTCATATTCTTTTGCATTTACGGATTTAACGTTTTGGTTGTAATCAGTTACAAATCCATTACAATCTTCTGGACCAAAGTTTCCCTGTACTGTAGCATATAATATTTTCTTAGCTCTTTCTAATCTCAAATCAAATTTTTTAGTTGTCATAACAACACCCCTTTTAAATATTATTATATTTTTTTATTAAATACCTTATAAATACATTATATCATTTAAAAAATATATTGTCAATTATAATTTACAAAATATATTAAAAATTTTTCAAATGTTATTATATATTGCTTTTTATCTATAATATATAAACTTATTAAAAAGGTTTAAATTAATTTTATATATTATAAGGAGTGTGTTTAAATGAAGACATTAGCACAATTAAAAAGAGATGCAAAAGCAGGATTATTGGAAGGACAAATGGTTTTAAGAAATGGGGATTCTGATATACCTGATACTTTAAAAGGTTGGAGAAAAATTGTAGATTCAAATACAGTTAGCATTACATTTTTAAATAACAAAAATAAAAAAAGTGCATTAGATATACCTTGCAGTAGTTTAATAGAGTATACTGACAATGAACTTATACTTTATAATCCAGGTCTTAGGGAATTAAATGAAGAAGAAAAGACATTTTTAGCAAAATGGGAAGAAGAAAAGAAAAAAACTGATTATGAAAGTAGGGCAACAGTAGATTTGTATACTGACGGTTCAAGTACGTACTGGCAAAAAAAATATTATTTTATTGATAATGGGTTTGAGTATTTATTAGGTCATAATACTAAGCAAGGCAAAAAATATGATGGTAATACAGGAATGGTATATGATAATCAAATTAAAGGTAAGAAGTGCATGGTTTATGAATTGCGTAAAGCATCATAGAATATACAAAAAAAGCAGAATATAGTCTGCTTTTTTTAATGTAAGATAATCATGAATCAAGAATTAATATTTTTTTAAAATATCAGCAACTTTCTCCAAATCTTCTTTATTTACTTTGTCCCATTTAAAATCCTTGATTCTATCAATTAATTCCTTGTAGTATTCTTCGTACTTCTTTATATCTGTAATTATAAAGTATTTAGAATGACCACTACCTGCTTTTCTTAATGTTCTTCTATCAAATAGTATACTACTATCACATTCTAAAGTTACATATTTAGAACCTACTGATTTTACTGTAGTTTCTTTTATTTCATTTTTTAATGATACATATACTTTTTGACCTCTATTAATATCATTCACTTCTTTTCAACTCCCTTAAAATTCGCATTTTATTCACCAATAGATGAACACCTTGTCTATTATTAATACTATTATTATAGTATCAAATACCTTTAAAAAATAACAATGAAATAGAATGTGAATAAGTGATTCTAAGGGTTATTTTAATTATAATATTTTTTAGAAAAATTAAACATTTTGTATGTTTTATATTTATTATCAAATTCAGTAGTTTTTTCTATACTGTCTAAGCTTTTTTTATTTATGCTATAAATATTACATACCATTTCAACTAAATAATAAAAAACTGTATTAATTAAAGTTATTGCTTCTTTTATATTTTCACAAGAAGAATAAGGTGATAAGTACCCTTCTTTAGTTATATTTTTTGCTGTAGAAATGTAGTTTGCATGAGAAAAATCACTAATATCCCTATATATGTTATATAAAGTAGAACTTTGAGATAAATACGCTCTGTTTTTTATTGTTTCAGAAGTCCATCTGGAAGGGTTATTTAAATAATCCTCAGCTCTTTGTAAACTTTTTTCTGGTGTTTCTTCAATTATGAATTTAATATTAAATATAATATCAAGTATATTTCTTAAAATAATAATAGCTGTTGTATAATAACCATCAATACACAAAAGTAGACAGCTTTTATAAGATTTAACAGCTTGAACTATCATAAGAAGCATTGTGTTATTTATTGAAATTTGAATATCTTCTTGATTATTTAACGGATTACTAATTTCAGATATAATTATATTTTCAGTAAAATTAATTAGTTCATTAGCTAAATAAAAGTCTATTTTGTTTGCATTTACTAATTTATTATTAATATTTATATCTCTCAATGATTTTATGAATTCTTTTAAATTTATCATATTTACCTCCTTAAAAAAATTATAATGCATTAGGGTTTTGTTTATAACTTTAATAGATTTAATACTTTTTAATACTATGTAATAATTAAAATAATCTATAAGTATAATGTAGAGTTAATATAAAAATAGGAGTTCATAAAACAATGAACACATTAGGAGGATAAGATAAGATGGAAAGAAAAGATAGGGATTTTTCAATAAGAGCTGAAATAGAGGTTGAGTTAAATGAGAATTTAAGTCATTTGAAAGATAAGGTTGATATAGATAAAATATATAACGGTGTTGAATGTGATGAATTGTTGATTGATATGATTAGTTTATCAATTTATGCAGAAATAAAAAATCAACTTCAAGAACAGGAAGTAGAAGATGAAGAAGTGGAGTATAAAATAAATACTTTAAAAAAGCATGTAGTAGATAGACTAACTGTTTTATATGAAGTTTATTAGAAAATAAAAAGTATGCTATAATGCATACTTTTTTTATTTATATTCTTTTTCCTTTTTTACTTAGTTTTGCAAATTTCTTAAATTCATTTACAATATGCTCATGTCTTTTTTCAATAGATGGTTTATTGTTAGTTGAAGTAGTTCCAGCAACTTTTATATAATCGAAACCATTATCAACAAAATACCAATTTAAAAAAGCCCAAGCTACATCAACATTAATATCTTCTTGTACAAAATATCCTGCCATTTTATAAAGAATAATATAATTTGAATTTTTTAAAATAGTTTTTTTAGTTGCAGTTAAATTACCTTTACCAATATTATTTTCATGAAACAAATCATATAAATAATCTAATTTTACATTCATTTTATTTAAAAATGCTGTATTTATTTTAGTAGATTCAAGTGTTTCTTCTGCAAAAAATTTTCTTGATGCTGGATTTTGGTCATGATTTGGAAAATGCTGTTCAATTACGAATCCTAATGCTAAGTTTAAATCAGCAAAATTTTTATTGCGAATTTTCAAAATTTCTTTAAAGAATTTTGTTTCAGTAATGCTTTCTAACTCTCTTAACTGTGGAGCTAAAAAAGGTCTTGTAGATTCAATATTCTTTAAGCCTTCACCAGAATTTAATCTTATAAAAATTTCTTTTTTTTGTTTATCACTAATATATTCTGTTACTTGTATAGAAAAAGTTGCATTAAGAATTTCTTCTTGGACTTTTTCAGACAATTTGCTGAATTTAAGTTGAGAAACATCTTTTCCTTCTAACATTGCTTTTTTAGGGAATCTAAGATTATTCTGTACTAACTTTATAATAGACATAAATCTTTGATGCCCATCTGCTAATTGAATAGACCCATTTTGCTCAACTCCTATTAATGACGGAATTACTATGCCATTTTTTTGGTCTAATAAAGATTCGATAAAATAAAAGCTTTTTTTAGCTGACCAAACAAAGTTTCTTTGAATATCTACACCATCAACAATCAAATTTACAGATAGTATTCCTTTGTCATATAATTCAATTGCCTCTCTAACTGATAACTTAACTAATGATGTTATGTTGTTTAATTTAAATTTTTCCATTTTTATTTCTCTCCTAAGTAAAATTATTTTTTATAAAAATTCCTTTTTTCTAATCAATAGAATATTATATTGTAAATCGCAATAATTAATTACTTACAAAGTTCATATAATATTAAATGAACTTTTATTATAAAAGGTATTTACTTAAATATTTACGGAGGATTGCTATGAAGCAAGAAAATTTAATTTACTTTTTAGATAGTGCTACTTTTAAAGAGGTGAAAGCAAATATATTATTGTATTGTGATAAAAAAGGTAAGATACCAACAATACAACAATATAATCGTACATTTTCAGATAAATTAATTAATTATTTTTTAATAGAGAATGATATTTCTTATTCTTATTTAATTAACGATGTATTAGAATTAGTAAAAACTACAAAAGGTGTTATTGGTAAACCAATTTACATAAAAGCATTAAAAAAAGAAGTTGACAGTTTTTTTAGATGTAATGGTAAATTGCCAAATATGGAACAACTTGAAAAATTAAGCAAGATAAACTGTTCAGAGGATGATGACGTACTAATGAAAGAAGTGTTAGGGGGGAATTTAAATAAAATATATACCCAATTAGGATATAATGTTCCTAAAAAAAGTAATAAACCATCTATAAAACGAGTTACATTTAATACTGTAGAAGATTATTGCAAGGCATTGCCTTCTTTAATATCTGAAGAAGATGGATTATTTCAAAACTTTCTTCCAAAACAAAATATTGTTGTAAAAGTTTTAAATAAAAAAGAAAAGAAAGTATGTGCATAACATACTTTCTTTTTGCTTTAAATCTTACGAAGTAGCCAATACATTTTTGATTACATTTTTCACTTTATTACTGTTTTTTCTTTTGTTGAATTTTTTAAATTCTTTCAGAATATGTTCATATCTTACTTCGATAGAAGACTTATTTGAAGTTGAGGTTGTTCCTGCTACAACCTTGTAGTTAAAATCATTATCTACAAAGTACCAATTGAAGAAGTTAAAAGCTTTTTCCGCATTCACATCTTCTTCAACTAAATATCCTGCCATTTTATAAAGAATAATAAAGTTTGCATTTTTAAGTATTTTCGATTTAGCAATAGCAAAGTTTTCTTTACCTATATCGTCTTTATCAAATACCTTATATAGATAATTAAGTCTTCCTAATACAGATTCTTTTAGCTCATTATTAAAAGTAATACTCTTAATAGTATTCATAGCAAAAATTTCTCTTGTACGTTTATTTTGGTCGCTATTTGGGTATAAATGTTCCATTAAAAATCCTAATGCTAAATCTAAATCAGCAAAATGAAGACTTCTTTGCTTTCCAAATTTTATTACTTCATTAAAAAATTTACTTCCAGTAATAATTTTTAAATCTTTTAATTTTGGTGCTAAATAAGGTCTTATTGCCTCAATTGTTTGCAAATTAAGTCCTGAATTTAATCTTAAAAATATTTCTTTTACTTGTTCGTCTGATATGTATTCTACTACTGATATATTTACAGTTTCTTTTAAAATTCTTTTTTGCATTTCTTCTGGAAGTTTATTAAATGTTAAGTTTGAAACGTCTTTGTTTTCTATTTTAGTTTCTTTTGGAAATTTGATATTATTTTGCACGAAATTAATGAGTGTTAATAGACGTTGTTGACCATCTGCGATATAAATAATTCCCTGTTTATCTATTCCTATTAATGCAGGAATAATAAAACCATTTTTCTGATTAAGCAATGAATCAATTAATCTCGCACTTTTTTTAGGTGTCCATACAAAATTTCTTTGAACATCTGAATCTCCAACAAATAAATTAACTGATAATAACCCTCTGTCATATAAAACAGTTAGTTCCTGCACAGAAAGTCTCATTATGTAGTTCTGTTCATGTAATTTTATTTTATCCATACTTTGCTCCCTTGTAAATTTTATATTTTTTATAGTATATGAAGAAATTGTTAATAAATACCAAAAGATTTCATATACTATTTAAAAAGCATATATTTAGAAAGGAGTACAGTTAGAAATGTCGAAGATTGAAAAAAATAATTCAAAAGAAAACGAAACTTTGAACAAAATTAAAGAAAATATTGTTCGGTACAGTGATAACTATGGGAAAATACCTTCAATTACAGAATATAATAGAGAATATAAAGAAGAAGGTGTAATTAATTATTTTTTATTAGAAAATGAAATTTCATATACATATTTAATTAACGATATATTATGTTTAGTTGAAACAAGTAAAGGTATCTGTGGAAAAGATATATTTATTAAGAATTTGAAGACGCAAATTGATTGTTATTACAAAATTAATGGAAGATTTCCAAATATTGATGAACTTGAAGAAATGAATGATTGCATTTCGGCAAAAGAAATTCTTGGGAAGAATATAAATAATATATTAAAATCATTAGGGTATAACATCAAAAAACCTGTAAAAGTATTAAAAAAAATTATATATAAATCAAAAGAAGAATATTTAACAAATTTGCCTGGTATAGTTAATGATTGTGAAGGTACTTTTTATCACTTTATACCTCAAAAAAACCTTGTAATTAAAGTGCTAAACAAATAAATCCTTCCACAATAAAGGATTATCCCTCCTAAAGAAAAAGAACCTTAATTTAGGGTTCTTTTTCTTTAACATTAAAAACTATCTAAAGCTGTTGTACAAATGTCTTCATCTTTCCATAACCACAAAACTGATGGTGCTATTGATTGTGCAAATTGCCTTGCACTTTCTTCGGTTTCAAAAGCAACAAGTAATTCATAATTAAGGTCGTATGGAGATGCAACATACTCATACTCTTTTGGTTGATTAATGATTTTATGAAAAATATCAATAAATGGCTTAATCATCTCAATACTTAATTCATTGTAATATTTATTACTTCCTAACTCACCATGAGAATAACCTTTTACAGCTTCTATTAATGGAGCTGGTATTAAATTGATATATTCATTTAATATATTAATCAATTCTTCTAAAGAAGAAACAGTGCGAGTATTAATAAACTCCTCAATATTTGGTGCTTCAAGCAAGAAATCCTTAACGCTAATAACTTGTTCTTTTATACATAAATATAATTCAGTAACTCGATTGATTTCTGCTTGGAGTTCTTCTTCGCTTAAGATTTCTGAAAGTTCCAAAACTGAATTTTTCAAATATTCTTCTACTTCTTCTTTGAATAAATCAATTTTATTAATATTCATTTTTATAGTGTCTAATAATGAAATTACTTCATACACTTGTTCTAAATTTAGATTGTTTTCCATTTTAATTTACCTTTCCTTATATTATTTAGAGTTAGCCATCGCCATAGTTAAAGATACTGCCATAAGTCCAGCTTCAATCGAAGAATTTGAGTTATTTATAACATTTTCCATCATATTAAGGAATTCATTACCTTCACCATGTTCGGCTTGTGGATTGCATTTTATGGCTTCTGGGATTAAAACTTTAATATCATAGTATTTGCCCATTCGTTCTACACTTTCAGTATCCCCACGTCTTATAGCAACATCTCTTCCATATTCAAGTGCTTTATCACGCTCAAGAGCATTAAAATAATTGTTTTTACTTATATTTGGATTGTAATGGTGTTCACAAAAAAATCCTGTTGAACCATGGTTTCTTCCAAGCCCGAATGTCACAATACAATATCTTGGTTCACCAGTTTTTACCCAAATTACGTTATCAATTAAAATATAATCATTGATTTTTTTCAATATTTTAGACTGCTCAACTTCTTTACCATAATCACTATAGTAGTTGAATTTCTCAAATGATTCAATAAGCTTTTCCAAAGGATATAATCCCTTTTGCTTACTTTCATATTCACTAAGGTAAGCTTTTTTGTAGAAACTTCCATTAAATATTCTATATTCCTCTGTTTTTTTAGTAGTTTTCCCAGTTTCAAAACATGGAGTTGTTACCTCTACTGCAATAGGTGCTTCTTCAGCAGTAACTTCTTTTAATTCTACCTCTATAGTGTCAGTAGCTTCCCTGTATCTTAATTTCCTGCATCTTTTAGTTGGCAGATATCCCTCTTGATAAATATAAATCGCTTTAATTTTCATGTAAAATCTCCTTTTTCAAGTTAAATAATAAAATCTCTTTAAATTTAAAGAGATTCAGCCTAAATAAAATATTATATTTATATAAAACCTGTGCTATGGGCGTAATCGTATGCTTGCTATTGTACGGGGAGTGCACTTATTATCTCATTATTGAGATAATATAAGTCAGCCACACCGTTATACAAGATACTTTTCTTTCCATACACAAGTGTACCAAAGTTTATGAATTTCATAATCCTTATATATACTCTATTAAATTATTATATTATACAAATAATCTAAATAAAATATAACTCAATTATAAGAAGGGGGATAAAAAAAAATGAAAACAAGAATAGATGTTCCTATTGAATGTGTAGAAATAGCTAAAGAAAAAGGTGCGAAATATGATGGAAGAATGAAAAGCTTTTATGTCCCAGAAAATCTAAAAATTTCTGACTTTAATGAGTTTATTCCACTTACTATAGAACTTGTGCCTGCATCAAACTGGGAAAACAATGTGCGTTCTGTATGTAAAGATAAATGGGATGATATAAGAAGTCTTATTTATAGACACTCGAATTATCGCTGTGAAATTTGTGGAGGAGTAGGCAAGGAACACCCTGTTGAAGCCCATGAAGAATGGACATATGACACTAAAAATAAAATACAAAAGCTTAAGAACATTTTAGCTTTAGATAAGCTATGCCATCAATCAAAACATATTGGTTTAGCAATGATTAATGGTAATGGAGAAGTTATAAAGAAGCATATTATGAAGATTAATAAGTGGAAAAAAGAAGATGTGGATAAATATATATGTGAAGCTTTCAATATATTTGATGAACGAAGTAAGATTAATTGGACTTTAGATTTAAGCATATTAGACAATATAGAACTGTATTAAACAGATTTAATATATCTCAATTTATTCTAAAACCATATAATTAATTAGTAAAATAAATGAAATATAGATAAATTTTAATTAGTGAATTATTGCATATTATATAAAAAATAAATTTAAGGAGGCATGATTTGGATTTTAATGAAATTAAAATTAATAATAGACTGCAGATTGAGTGCGAAAGCGAAAATACTGCTATGAGAAATGTAAAGGGGATAGTGCTTCAAGTTGATGATGGAGAATTAATACTTGTTACTGATTTTGGTGAACTTGCAAGTATCCCAGAAGATAAGGTACTTAGTATCACTAAAATAAATTTCGATAAAATAGTATCTGATTCTTTGACTGATGTAAAAAATCATTACAATGAAATTTATGAACTTACAAACAAAATAAAACAATTACAATCAAATGAAAAGAATTTGAAAGAGACTCTTTATGATGCTAATTTTTTAGCTAAATTTAATATTGTTGGTGCTAAAAACAGAATAGAAAATTCCATTGATAATTCTTTGTTTAGTTTTAAAAGAGACGTTTTAACCTTCAAAACAAGTTTTTCTTCTAATCCTAATAGTCAAATAGAACTAAATATACAAGTTTTTAATACTTTTGAATACTATAACTTAGATGAAATAGGAGATGTAGATAAGATTATAAGGATACATGCTCCTAATGTAAAGGATGAAATTAAAAAAAGTTTTTCCTTTAATAGTAAAGTTCATGAACTTGATAAAAAAGTAGTACATGAGCAAGATAGTATTTATAGTGTTTCTACATTATATAAACTTTATATTGACGTAACTCAAGAAAATTTTTTACAAGTAAGGGATGAAATAATAAATGGACTAAATAAATTAAAAAAGTATTAAAGGAGATGATTGTTTAAATGGATTTAAATTCAACAAAAGAAAAAAAGTTAATTAAAAATGAGATATTCCAATGGTGTAAATCAATCGTTTTAGCTTTTATAGTAGCAATTATAATAACCAGTTTTGTTAAACCAACATTAGTCATAGGAAGCTCAATGTATCCCACATTTAAAGATAAAGATTACTTATTTATTAATAGATTAGCATATAAATCAGAAATGCCAAATCGCCATGATGTCATTGTGTTTAACTCCAAATTAAAGGGCGAAAAAATATTAATTAAAAGAGTTATTGCTATAGAAGGAGATAGGATAACTATAAAAAATGGAAGTGTTTACATTAATGAAGAACTTCAAAATGAACCTTTTATTAACCAGGAAGACACAAAAACACTTGGTAATATTGATGAAATAGTTCCTAAAAATTGTGTTTTTGCTATGGGGGACAATAGAAATTTTAGTTCGGATAGTAGAAATCCCAATGTAGGATTTATTGATAGAAGCACTATTATAGGGGAAGTATTTATTAGACTTCTACCTATAAGCCAAATAACGTTATATTAAAACATAGGAGGTTGTAATGAATAAAATAAATAAAATAGGATTAGAGTTAATCCAATATAAAAGCGAATTATTAAAAGATTACCCAGAGTTAGTAAAAAAATCACTTTTGCTTGCAATTGACCAAATGGTTGAAATCAAAGTTTTAGATTTGGATACATGTTATGTTATAAAAGATAATAATGTTAATGTTGAAGAGTTTACTGGATATTTGTACACGAAAAATATGTTTATTAAATCTGACGAAGAAATATTAAAAGAATTTGAAATTTTAAGAAACATATTAAACAGTAAGCTTGAAGAATTAGGAATACTCCAGAAATTAAAAACAGAAAGTATAATTGATAAAGATATTATCTTAGCTTCTAAGACATTTTGCATTGATGAACAATTTACAATGGAGTTTTTTGGAGCATCAGAAGAAGATGTTTTAAATCTTATGAAAAGAAGAGGTTTTATTGAGAAATTTGCAGTATTAAGACTTACAAAAATATTTAATGATATTAAAAGTCAGTTATCATATCCTGAAGACTTATTAAAATGTGACACTTCTCTTGTATATTTTGATACGGAAAAAAACGGTTATTCAATTGATTTTACATTTGATATATCAATAGAGTTAATAGAGGATAAATCAAAATTATATGAGGCGTGTGATAAAATAAAGGAAATAGCTTTAACAATTGATGAAACATATAACAATAAAATACAAATTTAAGAAGCTGACAGAAATATGAAAAGTTGGATTAGTGTTTTGTGTATAGTAATAGTATGTGTGCTCATTATTCAGATATTTACAAGTCCTGATATATTAATGAAATTAATTAGTACCTTTGGAACTGCTACTGGAGAAGAAACAGCGAAATTGAGTATACCTATCTTTGGCGTATTTAAATTAGAAATGGAAACATATAAGCTTCATGAAAGTAGCAAGATAGAAGATATAGAGCAATAAAAAAGAGGTTATATAACCTCTTTTTTGCAATAATTAGATATAAACCATTTTAAAATTTAAACTTTGATTTAAAATAACTGTACTTTACACATTTCTCTTGACATGTGTTCTGCAATTACAGTTATTTTATCATTTATCCCATCTTCATAATAAATCGTATCATTTACAATTACACCAATATAAAATTCTTCATCACTCCATATAATTTTTATTTTTGTTCCGAATGGTAAATTATAAATTTCAATATTATCTATAAATTTATTTTCCATTTTATTACCTCATATAATTATTTTTTAAAGTTCAAAATATCCTTTAGTTTCTTATTTTTTACAAACTGTTTAATCATTATTTACGCTAAAAAAGAGGTATTATTACCTCTTTTCGCATTAGTTTTTAACACCAAATAATTCAACGAATTCATCTTCGGAAATAATTGCAATTCCAAGTTCTTTTGCTTTCTTGTTTTTTGAAGAACCTGAGTCAACATTATTATTAACAAGATAGTTTGTTTTAGAAGTAATGCTATTTGTAACCTTGCCATTTTCTGATTCAACATAAGCTTTGAATTCATCACGATTTTTAAAATGGTGAACATCTCCTGTAATTACAAATGTAAGTCCAGAACAAATACCATCTAAATTTTCCTTAACCTCAACTTTTTCAATAATTACTTCTTTAAGCAATGCTTCAAGGGTAATCTTATTATCTTGTGCCTGATACCATTCAATTATTGAGTTAGACTTTTCTGGTCCAATACCGTCAATATCTTCAAAACCCTCGCCAGTATAAAGCCTATTCAAGAAGCTGTCAAACCCTATTGCTCCAATAATTTTTTTTCCTGCATCTGTTCCAATCATCGGAATACACAAAGAATAAATAAAGTTAACAGGATTAACGTTTCTACTCTTTTCAATAGCCTTATCAATATTTTTACAGGATTTCGCACCGAAACCTTCCATTTTGCTAATAACATCCATATGCTGTTTAAGATTAAATATGTCAGCAAACTTGGAAATATAACCTTCGTTTATGAATTTCAACATAGTTTGGATAGATAAACCATCAATATTCATTCCAGTTTTACTTACAAAACGGGTAAATTTCTTAACATGTTTTGCTGTGCAATTTGGATTAGTGCAATGTAGCGTCTTAGTATTACTCTTAGGATTAGTTCTTATTTCTGTTTTAGCATGACATACAGGACATTCACTTGGAATCTGAAATTTTCCTTCTGACTTCTTTACAGAAATACATTTTGGGATAATTTTATTTGCCTTTATGATTTCAAGGATACTTTTTTCCCCAATGCCAAGGCGTTCCATCTCGCTGATATTACACAGTGAGGCTCTTGATACAGTAGTTCCTTCGAGTTGAACAGGCTTAAATACTGCTACAGGAGATATTGTTGAAGTAGCACATGACCATTCAATATATTCAAGTTCCGTATCTGCAGATATATCCTGCCACTTAAATGCAAAACCTGCTCTATTTGCATGATGACCTGTAACACTACCTGTTGAGGCATATTCCGTATCATCATAACAAATAACAAGACCGTCTACAGGAATATCCATTTCACCAGATTCAACTTTTTTAGTCCATTTCTCTATGACCTCTTGAATACCATCTGCTGTTGTAGCTTCGCTTTCAACAACGGTAAATCCTTCCGATTCGAGATATTTCATTCTCTCTCCCCATGATTTAATATTGTCTTCAATATAAACCAATGTAAAGGCATTAAAATGAACATGGCGTTCCTTAGCTTTATTCGCATCATCCAGCCCAAGTGTTCCAGAAGCTAAATTACGAGGGTTTGAATACTTTTCATTATCATCTTCGATTGTGTCGTTAATCATGTCGAAATCAGTATAAGAAATTGTAGCTTCACCACGTACAACAACATGTCCTTTATTTTTGATTTTTAATGGAAAACCCTTAATTGCCTCTTTCATAAATGTAATATTTGTTCCAATTACACCATTTCCCCTTGTAAGAATTTTTGTAAGATTACCACCATCGTAAGTAATTACCAGTGTTAATCCATCTAACTTCCATGAAAGCCAAATAGGTTTATCCTCAGCCCACTTCTGTAATTCAGCAATCTTCTTTGTTTTAGCTAATGATAGTGCTGTAAACTCATGCTGTTCTTTTTCTCCATTATTTTCTTCATAGCCTGTGCTTTGAGTAGGACTGTTAGGTAAAATATGCCCAGTTTCAATTTCCAGAGACAATAATTCATCAAACATAGCATCCCATTCATAATTAGACATGATTTCTTCTTGTTTATTATAGTAAGTTTCCGATGCTTTGTTTAAACCAGTTACAAGTTCTTCTATTCTCTTAATTTTATCCATTTATTTAACCAACCTTTCAATTTTTTAACTGACTTATTTTGTAGCCTTAATTGCTTTTTGTGTTATAAATACCTATAGTTACTTATTATCTAAGTAAAACGATAACTTCTTTTGAAACATCATAAGTTGCCTTTTGACGTTTAATATCTTCAACTGTCGTATGATATGGTTCTTCTGATGTAAATAATTGTTCAAACATTACAACTTCATTATTTCCAAACCCTCTGCTTGAAAGTATTTGCAAATGCTCAATAAGTTTATCTACTGTCATTTTATTTTCCTCCATGTAACTTTTATTTGTAAGATTTAATCTTTCCTTTTTTATAACTATTTTATATTTTAGTTGAAATGGTTTTATTTAATTCGATGTAAAAACAAATATATATAGATTATACCATATAATCACTTATAAGTAGATTTAACTTTACAAAATATACCTTGACTCTAAGCAAAAAATATTATACTATATTATTATGAAAAAGTAAAATAAAATTTACATAAAAATATAATTTAAGTTCAAAAATATATAAACTGTTAATAGGGGGTTGGTTATGGAAAGAAAAAAATGCTCAGATAATGAATTAGTTAGTTTGCTATTATCCAATAATGAATTTGTTATTCTTGATATAGAAACATCAGGATTATCGCCAGATAAGGGTGGAAGAATTATAGAAATCGGTGCAGTAAAAATAAGAGGTACTAAAATTATAGAAAAATACTCACAACTAATATATCCTGAACAAAAGATATATGCAAAGACTATTGAATTAACTGGAATTACAAATGAAATGCTACAAGGTATGCCTGTATACGCACAAGTTCTTCCAGAATTTCACAAGTTTATAGGGGATAATATCATAGTAGCACATAATGCAGGATTCGACTGGGATAGATTTTTGCTAAAGTTTTTCTTAAAAGTGGGTATTATAGCAAAAAACCAAATTATTGATACCGTTCAACTATCAAAATATATTTTTCCAAATAAGAAAAAACATAATTTAGAAGAATTATGTAATGAACTTAATATCAAAATAACTAACCATCACAGAGCTTTTGACGATTGCTTAGTTACAGCAAAGGCACTTTTGAAATTAAAAAAAATATTAATAAATAGGGGAATGGTTGCAACAGGGCCTATTTCAACACAAACAACTATAGTAAATATCAATGAAATAAAAAGTAATGAGGCAATAAGTGATAAAATTAAAATAAAAAGAGTGAAATATTGGGAAAAACAGAAAACCAAAAATGAATCTTTTAAAAGAATCTACGTTACTTTAAACAACGGTACTGCATTTTTTGATATACCAACTATGACATGGCAGTTTAAAGATATTCAAAATGAAGTAAATAAAGAAATTCTTCAAAATTCTGTTTTAAAATATTTAAAACTAAACACAGTTGAAGAATTATGTAACTACAGAAATTAATTATGATAATAAAAAAGATGGTTACATAAACCATCTTTTTTATTTCTAAACTAAACCATAGATTTTTATAGCTAAATCCTTTAACATAAATAAATTTACGTATTTTCCCATTAGAGGTTGTTGGAAATTCATTAATAAATTCTATATATTTTGGTATTTTATATGTTGCGAGGTTTAATTTTATAAGTTTTAATATTTCATCTTTGTTAACTGTAAAACCTTCTTTAAGAATAATAAATGCACATATTTCTTCACCAAAATCGGAATCTGGAACGCCTATTATACTTGCCTACAGATTATGAAATTAAATTCGATAAAAAAAATTTAGAAATATCAAAACAAGAAATGTTGCATGTTTTTGGAGGATGCTTTGATACTTATAAGAAACAGGGATTTAAAAAAGTAAAAGCAGATGCAGGTAAATAGAGTTGCAAAAAATGTAGGGCTTAACTTAGAAATAGCGAAATGAATAAAGAAAAAAGCACATGCGTAAATGTATGTGTTTTTTGTTATAATTAAGAATAATGACAATCTCTATATTAAATATATTAATTATTAAAAAGCTGTAAGATTTGTCTAACTGAATCTAATAACGTTTAGTTGTAAACATTATTGATGTAATTTGTTGTGATTTAGCAAAGGCTAAAAGGTTAAAATTGCTTTACAAATATAAGTATTGAATGGTATTATTAAATGATTAGATATATTGTTTTTAATTTTTGACACTAATGAATAAAAATATTACTTTAGATTTATCTAAATTATTATTGTTTTTAAATTTTAACTATATATAGGTTTATGTATTCCGAAAGTTGATATTATTTTAATACTACTATTTTTTATAATATAAGATAATATTTTATGGTGTATGTATTATAAAAATTAAATAATTTAATTCATAAGGGAGGTTTTTAATAATGGAAAAAATATTAAAGAAAATAGTATTTCCGACAGACATCTTATTATCTGAGTTAGACAAAAACCAATTGTTGTTTATTCATTTTTTTTGCAGTGGTAATTTTGAAAAATTAGAAGATATAAATTCTATTAAACTTGACAATTTTGAAAAAAGCATTAAAGAGCAGGGATTCTCTTTTCCTAAGAAATCAAAAAATGATTTAATAAAAATGATTAAAGAAATGTTTGATTTAAAAAAGGTAAACCCTGTAATTTTAAGTTTTATTTATAATGAGGAAATAGAACCAGATGATAATAATTTAATTATCTTAGCAATTGATGTTTTGGCAAAATTTTTATTCAGAACCAAGATAATCAAATTATGTGAATACATATCTACTAATAATTTTACTTTTAATGATAATTTATTTAATGATGTTGATAAACTTATAGATAGCTTTAATATTAAAGGTAAAGTTTGTTTAAATATTTTATGTTTAGTTCATTTGTTATCTATTATTGAACAATTTAAAAAATTCTTTGAAGAAAGTATAGACAAAGAAGAACTAAAAGAAAAACTCAGTGAAATAATGGAAAAAGATATGTTTCCTGATGTTGATTATAATAATGCCAAACTTTCATTGACAAGTATATTGCCATATAAATATGTTATAAATACAAAGTTAATATATTATTTTAAATTATTAAATGAAAAAGAAAAAACTGAAATTTTAAAAGAAAATAATGAATTAATAATGCAGTTAAATATATTGAATAATAATTTAATTAAACAAGAAAATATAAATAAAAAGGATAAAGAGTTAGTCAAAAAGTTTGCTGAAGATAAGAAAACTTTACTAAAAGAATTAAATGATTTTAAAAAATCTCCGAAGAATAATGCGGAAGATAATGAAATTATTAATAAGTTACTTGATTCTATCAAGAATAAAGACAACCAAATACAAAAATTAACAAATGATTTTAAAAATGCAAAAGAAAAACCAAATATGTTATATAAAGAAATGGTTGATAACTTAAATAAACAATTAGTTGATACAAAATTATTAATTAAGGATAAAACCCAAGAAATAAAAGAATTAAAAATTGAAATCAATGAATTAACTTCGATTAATAAATTAACAATAATTGAAGAATATCTACAGGAAAATAAATTAGATGAAAGATTATATAAAATAATTGAGCCATACATAGAGGAATACAATATTAATAAAGAAAAAATGCTTGAAACTACATCAATTGTTGAAATGACACCTACAGTAGAAGTTATAAATAAAACCTATGATAAAGTGGGCTATTGTATTATAGAAAACAATACACATTATATAGTATTATTAAATGGTCAAAAAGAAATAATGTATGATATTCCAAAAAATATTTACATTGGTGAATATCAATTTGTTCTTGTAAATAATGAATATCGTTTTAAATGGGCATATCCTTACTTACATGAACAAGCAGGAGCAGAGTATTTAATTAGTCGTTTTGGGAAGGTTGTAGAAAAAGCAGATGGCTTTTATATTGACAGTGGAAACATGCCAAAACAATTGATAAGGAATATACCAAATCATATAAAATTAAAAGAAGATGACTTTGTATCTATTAAAAATGATTTTTCTTTTATTAGATATTATAAGAAAATACCATATAATGCTTCTACATTTATTAAGTCTACTATAGCGAAAGGACATAAGATGGGCTTTGTTTTAAATGTCTTTCCTAATGGACTTTTAATTCGAGAAGTTGAAACTGAAAAAGAATTATTTAACCCTATAGATTTAGAAAATTATGATATAAAGGAACAAGAAGTAGTAATTTTTGAAGAAGATAAAATAGTAACTATTTTTAAGAAATCGAATTTTTATACTGCATCAACTTTATATAATAAGTCTCAATGTGGTTCAGTAGAAATACTACATGATAATGTACTTATTAAAAAATTGACAGGGGAGATAGCTATAGTTAAAAATATCCCAGAACGTGTACAGTTAGAAGAAGGACAGCTTATAAATGTTGATGAATTTAATAATTTTTTAAATATAAATTATTTACCTGAGTATACAGTAAACAGTATTTCAAATAATAATGCTAAAAAAAGTTCACCAGGAAATAAAAGTTATTCAGAAAATAGAAATTCAATCAGAGAAATAACTAAGAGTGTTGCAATTGTAGGCAATATATCTTACGAAAATTCATATAAACTAAGTCTTTTAAAAGCAGGATATAAGGCAGATGTCATTGAAGGAAATGAACCTTGGAGTAAAATATATCCAATAATAAAAAGTGCAGATATAGTTGTTGTTTCTACTGAGCATATAAGTCACTCAAATATGTTTAAAATAAAAGAAAACATACTTGATAAAATAGTAATTTATGCTAAATATGACGGTGCGAATAGAATACTTGAAGAAATTCAATTAATAGAAGAAAAGGAAGTTCAAAGTTCATAAAGATTAAATTTAAAAAAATAATAGAGAGATGTTTATACAACATCTCTCTATTATTTTTTTATCTTAAGTAAAAAAGAATAACCCAATACTCTAAAGTGGTGAATGATTTGTAAAAAGATATTAAGCATTAAAAAGAAATATATAAAGTCTTTTCAAAATATAATAAATAAGCGTAATTTAGAGAATTTAAAAAGGAGGGAATGTATGAAAAAAATTACCTATGTATTTTTTAATATAGAAACTACATTAGACCATTTAGGAGTAACAAGAGTTACAAAATTAGTTGCTATAAAAACAAATGAGGATTTAAGGATTTTATCTTATTTTAATAAGGATATTACTAATCAAGAGAAATTTGTTCAATATATAAATGCTTTTGAGCACTGGCTTGAAACAACTTATAATACAAAATTTATAACAATGAATATATCTGATATAAAAGTTTTTATAAATTATCTTACTAATAATAATTATAAGCCATTGTTGAGAGATTTTCCTAAAGTTATGAATTACCAAAATTATAATGTCAGGAATGAAATGGATTATAAACTACGAATAAAAGATACTTTAACACTTAACGATTATTTAAATCTTTATTCTTTGACCTATATTGGAGATATCGAATCAATAGCAGATAGAACTTTTAATTTTATTAGTCTTGTAAGCTCATATAAATTTGACAATGAAGTTAATAGAAAAATATTAAAAGAAAATAAAAAATGAAAATAAGGGGGTACAAAAAATAATTAAAATAACATTTAGAGAGTTAGAAAAAATCGTTAATAAAAATAAAAATTATTATAAAGTTAACCCTATAATTGTTAAATCACCAGTAAATAATCGGTGTGATAAGGTTGAAATTTTAGCATTAAAAGAAAAAGTAAATAAAAGAATATAATTTTAATTAATGTAATTAATAATGAAAAAATAAATATTAAAATTTAAGTTATTTTCTTAAAACTGCAGTTATATTTTCTTTGTCAGAGTATATAATTAAATATGTAGGTAGCAAAAGGTAAATGCAAAAATTTTAATATAAAGGAGTGCAGACAATGCAAAATAGTATATTACCTAAAATAAATTTAGCGACACAATTTGCAACATCATTTTTTTCTAATATATTATTTTGTTGATACCAAGAAAACTTGGCAGGGGTTTCCCTGCCATGCATACAGGATATCCTGCATGAGTAAAAAAAGGAAGGTATTTATATCTTCTTTTTTTTATGTAAAAAGTTCATAAACTATAGTCTTCAGTTATAAATTATCAACTGATTTATATAATATAATAATATTTTTAAATCAGGAATTAAAAATAATATTTTACATAGGCATGGAGGATGTTAAAATGACAAAGAAATTAGCAAGTTGCATTGAGGTGGAAAGTTATTTTTTGGAAAGAGAAGAACAACAAAACAATAACGACAAACACAATTTATACTTAACTGAAGAAGAAGCTGAAACTCTTGTTGGCGTTAGAAGGAAAAGACATACACCTATATATTCATCTTTAATTGGTGATGAATATATGTATTAAAAAGAGTAAAAGAACAGTATATAAAATATTGTTCTTTTTTTTACGATTTAAGTAATAAATATCAAATTATAAAACTATAATTAAATATATATTAAAATAAGTTATTAATTAGGATAAAAAAATAATAAATTAAAAAATTCTGACAAAGGTATGTAAAATTAGATATAAAAAATTCTAATTTCGATTTTTCGTTTTATAGTTAAAAATGTAGGTAATAAACTTAAGTAACATCGTATAAATTTCGTGTAGTTAATATATTAATATATTTTAATAATAAACTCAATTATTTCGTTAGTCGTTAAATAGCAGTTGAATCTACAATAGTAACAAAATTCCACAAATAGTAAAAAGTGTTTACACTTTACAAATACCTTATAACTTATGTAAAAAAATCATCCAGCACTTTAAAAAGTAAAGGATGATTTTTTATTTCATAAAAGTTGATTGTAATTAAAAAACAGATAAGTATTTGCTGTTACAGTGTAGAAAAATCTGTTTTTAGTAAGATTACTATTAATAATTGAATTAATACCTTCTCCCAAATTTGTGTTAATTAAGAATGGCTTTTCATTTATTTTGATTTTCCCTGCAGATATAAATTCGAAAGAAGGCATGGTGTTTTCTTTTAAAGAGCTAATACTTTCTTTGTAAATTTCTCTTTTGCAAAATGAAATAACATAGGATAATTTTTTGCTGATTTCAAATGCATCAAATGGCTCAAAATTTCCTGTTCTCCAACTTGTACAATTAACAATATATCTTAATACTTGCCCAAATTGCGAAAACATGTGTCTAAATTCAATATTTAATCCATCTTTTGTTTTCCCTGTTCCTATTAAATAATCTTCAAAATGCATTATATCTTTGCTTAGAGCATTGGATAAATCACAAATGGCATTACACAAACATTCAAGAAATGTCTTATGATAATTATTATTTTTTGGCAATCCGAAGAGTCTTCTATATGCCATATTGTCTTCGAAATTATCAAAGTTTTCTGAAGTTCTTAGAGCTAATTCTACAGAGGAATCTTCAGATTTTAAAGATTTTTCTTTATTTGCCTCACTCCATATTTTATTTTTTGCTATTACTTCAAATATAGTAAATTTTTCACTCATTTACTTTCTCCTTTTTTAAGTGGTTTAACTTATAATTTCGTAGTAGATAATAATAAAACTCCAATAATTAGGAGTTTTATGTTAAATAAATTTTAATATGCAGTGTTAAAAGCTTGATAAATAAATGTTTTTTCATTTTCAATTTTTTCAAGATATACCATAGCTTTACCACCTCTTTTATAACCTGTAATACCTTTATTATAGCTACTTAAAACACTTTCTTCAAGTTCTTTTCCAGTTAATCCATTAGATTCCCAATATTCATATAAGTCAGATAACATATATGTTCCCCAGTTAATATTAATGTAAGGGTCAAGTGGTTTATTTGCTGTGCCAAGCAATTCAGATAAATATTTATGGTTTATTAAATTGATTTGCATATAACCATAATCCCTATCTGCTATAACATTTGCATCGAATTGACTCTCATGCTTTAAAACTGCTAAAGTGATTTTATAATCTAACCCTCTTTCTTTGCACAATTCATATAAATACTCTTGGTGTTCTCTTGGCATTGGTATATTTTCATTATAAATATCTTCTTTTTCATTCTTTTCAAATTCTAAAGCTTGCTCTTTAATAGCATTTAATGAAAGAATTTCAGTATTTTTAAATTCTTCAACATAAAAGTTTTTAATATTAATTTCTTTTGCTTCCTTTCCTGTAAATGCTGAAAATACTACAATTAAACAAAATACAAAAGAAGCAGTTACTATTAAACCCTTTGATATATTTCTTCCTTGATTTATCCTTTCTGATAAAAACTTTTCTACAATTCTTTTACTAAGTAATTTCTGTTCCTTTAAATGTTGTCTATCCATGATAGTCCTCCTAAAATTAAATATAAAATTCACCTAAATAATTAAATATTCTTCATTATATGCAGTATAATGTAAAACATAATTGACAAAAGATAGTAAATATTATATACTGTAATAGTAAACAATTTAGGGTATAAAATTAAAATTTGGCATAATATAGTCAATATAAAGATAGGAGGGAATTTGGTTACTAAAGAAATTATTAAGAATGATAGAAGTTATATTGTTGGAATTAAAGAAACAAAAAATAAAAAAAAAATTTACTGTTATATTTTAAAGAAAGGACTATTTGGATATAAAAAGTTATTTTGTCACGAATCAATTCGAACTTTGATACCAGATTATAATAGAGTTTCTTATAATGCTATATATGAGTATGAAAAATCTTTATGGGACAAAGAAAGATTATTAGAGTGGAGTGCAAGTCAGTGAGGTGTATATATGAAAATAGAAAAGAAAAATAAAGAAGCTGTTGATATATTATTTGAGAATGGTTATGGAATTGTTAAAATTGGAAATATTGCATTTACAAAAACATATAAAAGTTATAAATTTATGATAAAGGAATTATTTTTTACTTTAATTGGACTACCATTAATTATAATTAAGTGGGTAATTGAACTTACTGAAAAATTAATGAACTTGATTCCTAATGTCAAAATCATTAAAAGTCAATAATAAAAAAACTAATTTTTTCTATAATATAGAAACACAAAATAAAAGGTATTATAGAAAATAATTAATTTATGGAGGATGTCATGAAAAGAACATCGTTTAATGAAGTTTGTGAAGTAATTAGAGAGGTATTTCCAGAAGCTGGTGTGATTTCTCCACTTAAAACAAATAGTGGGAATTATGCAAATAGTGGTGTTTTTATATATATAAAGCCAGGTAAAGATAAAATTTTTAGGGCTAAAAACAATACTGAATTGATTGAAAAAATAAAGTTATGTAAGAAAGCTTGTTAAGAGGTGAAGATATGTTTAAAAATGTGTTAATAGGGAAAAAAGACATCTTGGGAAATGAAATTCGTGAAGGGGATAGATTAAAATTTAAATCTCATAATTATCAAAACAGAGAATTTGAAGGTACAGTAAAGTATAATGGATATATGTGTGCTTTTGTAGTTTTAAGAGATAATGATGAAGGTCAATTTATTTTTTATGATATATTCGATATAGAAATAATAAACTCAACGAATGTTTTAGAAAAAGTAAATAAAGGAGTGATATATATGAATGTTATTACAAATAATCATAATATTGCAATAGAAATTTTGTCTGCTCAAAACTTGTTTGATGTTGATATTGAAGAAATTACTATTGAGGGAGTAGGAAGTCTAAAATATGGATTGAATGACTATGATGCTAAAGTAAAAATTAAAGACTATGAGTTTATCCTTTATAGAGACATGAACTTTAAGAATGTAAATATTAAAAATATTTTAACTGCTGATTTAAGAAAAATTAACTTTATTGATACGGAAGAAGTAAAAAGAGCAAAGGCAAGAGCTGAAAAATTAAATATAGAGAATTATATGGATTAGGTTAAATTCTACTTATAAGGTACGAGGAATTAGGTGTGCTATTGGAATAAATCAGTAAAATAATAAGAAATGGATTAAATTATGGTATTGAATTTGTCCAATTTTTTCGGTTAAGCACATAGATTTAGGTGATAAAATAGAATCTGTATAAAACAAAAAGGAGCTTTAGTAAAGCTCCTTTTTGTTTACCTTATTTCTATAAATGAATATTTTTCTTTTATTTCATTAAGAAAATCAACAGGATGGAATACACCTTTCCCTTCAAGTACGTTATTTCCGTCATTAAAGTTTTGTAAATAATACTTTTTGCAAGGAGATATTTCTTCAATGATATCTATGATATCATTTTTTAAAAGAAGCTCCTTTGTAACAGTAGTTCTAAATTCATAATCAATTTCAGAATTTTTAATCAATTTAATACTTTCAATTATCTTACTCAGATTAACATTTGCATTAACTACTTTTTCATATTTGGCAATAGGTGATTTTATGTCCATTGCAATATAATTCACAAGTTTTTTATCAAGTATTATTTTAATTATATCTGGGTTTGTTCCATTCGTATCTAATTTTATTAAATACCCAAGTTCTTTTAGTTTTTCTAAAAAAGTTATTAGTTCAATACCGAATAGAGTAGGTTCTCCTCCTGAAATTACAACAGCGTCAATGCTTCTTTTCCTGGTTTCTAAATAAACTATGGCATCTTCTTCACTAATGTTTAAATCAGATTGATTATTCACTAAATGACCATTATGGCAGTAAGGACATTTAAAATTACAGCCAGCAGTAAAGAATGCAGTAGAAATTTTTCCAGGGTAATCTACAAAAGAAGTTTTTTGAATACCTTTAAATAACATCAATGTACCCTCCTTAATATAATAATAATATATTTCCTATTAAATATTTATTTTTATATTTTATTAAATTTAAGTTAACTTATAACCTAACTTGTAGATATTGTAGAAAGTAAATTTATTAATAGGCTTTTTAAGTTTTATTTATTTTTCATATCCGTATTTCTCTTCACATTTCATTTCTTCAAGTGTTTTTTTACTAATTTTGTAAAATGGACAATTTATGCCATTTTCTTCCCAATTAATATCAATAATTTCATCTGTTGCATCTTCGGCATCACATGCACAATCATAAAATCCAACAGATGAATCTTCTTCAAAATAAGTACAAATTTTACAATTTTGCTTTTCCATTTTGTATCCTCCACTTTCTTATTTGTTTCATCCTACAATATGGTTTTTATACCTGTTCTAATTGTTCTAATTGTTCTAACTAATTACCGTATTATTTATTAAATAATGTAGTAAAGAATCAATCTGTTTTTGCAATTTGTCTTTTCAAAAGTATATAATCATCAATTACTTTGGATTTCATAAGTTTACATTCATATTATAAAACATCTGTTCCAAATAGGCAATGAGTACCTTATTATTAAGGGAAAGTAACCATTCTCCGATTAAACCACTATATATAGATTGTTTTATTATTGAATTTTTAGATGTACTATTGCATATAATGGCTTAGTTTGAAAATAAAATAAATTATAAAAAGGAGAAACATATGAAGAGAGAAAGAATTAAGCAACTTATGATATTTATATTGCTTTTAGCGATATTAGTATCATCAAGTTATGGACTGGAAATGCCAATCCAAAGTTATGCATCATGGGTGAATATAAAACAAGTGGTAGCTGGTAATTCATACTCAATGGTATTAATGGAAGACGGAACAGTAATGGCATGGGGACAAAATAATTATGGACAATTAGGTATTGGAAATACGATAGACCAGGAATTACCAATAATAATACCAGAACTTAATAATGTAAAACAAATTGAAGCTGGGGCTTCTCATTCGTTAGCTTTGCTTGAAGATGGAACAGTAATGGCTTGGGGGTATAATGCCCATGGACAATTAGGGATAGGTAATAAAATTAATAAAAGTTCACCAGTAATAATTCAAGGACTTGCAAATGTGAAAGAAATAGCTTGTTCTGGTTCTCATTCATTTGCAATAATGGAAGATGGGACAGTAAAAGCTTGGGGTTGGAATGAGGATGGTCAATTGGGCATAGGTACTGTAACGGATAAAGTATCCCCAGTAACTATATCAAATCTTAATAATGTAAAACAAATTGCAATGGGGAGTTATCATACATTAGCATTGATGAAAGATGGAACAGTAATGGCATGGGGGGTAAATGAACATGGACAATTAGGAATAGGAAATAGAACATCAAAAAAATCACCAGTAATTGTTCCAAATCTAAACAATGTAAAACAAATAGCAT
The DNA here is from genome assembly GCA_029256485.1 of Clostridiaceae bacterium. The sequence goes on along the minus strand of JAQSXU010000003.1, from coordinate 53,272 downwards.
CTAAATATGCTCATTCAGTAGCATTAATGGAAGATGGTACAATAAATGTTTGGGGAAGTAATGGATATGGGCAATTAGGAGTTAGTACTTCAGCAATCCAAACATCTCCAATAACAATACCAAATATTTATAATGTTGAACAGGTTTCAGCAGGATATTATCATACTATTGCATTAATGGAAGATAAAACAATACAGGCTTGGGGGCGTAATGCTGATGGAGAATTAGGAATAGGGGTTTCACCTAACCAAAAAGCTCCAGTATCCGTACCAAACTTAACTAATATAAAACAAATAGCATTAGGACATTCTTATACATTAGCATTAATGGAAGATGGCACGTTAAATGCTTGGGGAAATAACAGTTCTGGTCAATTAGGTATTGGCAATACAATTTCACAAGTATTTCCAGTTGTAGCAATTGAACCTAATAGACCACCAGTTGTTACAATAAATGAGTATATTACAATTCCTACAAATCAAGATATAACTGTGACCGCTTTTACAAATAAGGGAACATTAAATGCGACAAGTCACACTTTTACAGAAAACGGAACTTTTAATTTCATAGCTATAGATAATTATGAGAATATGACAACTGAAACAGTTACAATAACCAATATTGATAAGATTGTTCCAACAATCCCAGTTTTATCAGTAGAAGAAAATAATTTAGTAATTCTTCCTGGAACTGATAATGAATCTGGAATAAAAGAAACATTATATCAAATTAATAATGGTAATTGGATACCTTATAATTCTGTTGTTACTTTAGAAAATGGTAATTATATAATAAATTCTAAAACAACAGATTTAGCAGGAAATGAAAGCTTGATTGTGTCAATAACTGTTTATAATGTAACTGTAGAGGAAGTAACTACAGCAATCGAACATGCTGAATCAACTGATTTACAAAACGATTTAGATTTTGTTTTAGAATTAATAAATAAACTTCCAAATAGTGCTGAAAAAGATTTGCTTGTTAACAGAGCTGAAGAACAGCAAAAAATTGTTAATTTAGTTAAAGCAACAACAGCAATAGAACATGCTGAGTCAACTGATTTGCAAGTTGATTTAGATTATGCTTTAGATTTAGTAAATAACCTTCCAAATAGTGCTGAAAAAGATTTACTTATTGTTAGAACTGAAGAACAACAAATAATAGTAAATGTAGTTGAAGCTATTAAAAATGTTGAAGAAAATAAATTACCAGAAGATTTAGAATTTTCATGGGATTTGATAAATCAACTTCCAAACAGTGCTGAAAAAGAACAATTAATAGAGCAACTGGATGGTATTCAAAACCAAATTCAAGAAGAAGATGCAACTAATAATACTAATAAAGCTGTTCAAACAAAACTTCAAGAAGATGTAAATATTGCAAGAGTATCTATCAATATTCTTAAACATGAAGAAATAAAGATAACTTTAGAAAATAAATTAAACCCAATAGATAATGCGTTAAAAGATGCTACTAATAAACTTAAAATAGCCGAAGCATATAAAAAAGAACCATATGTAACAACTGCAAAAACTTCGATTGATGCATTAGTCCCAAGTTTAGCTAAAAAGGCTTTAAACAATAGATTGACAGCCATGGACTATGATAACATAGTATTATTACAAGCTACAGAGGCAGTTGTAAAAGCAGAAGCTAATAGAACTAAATCAAATATCGAATATGCATTATTACTTGTTAGAAGTCTTTCAGATTCAATTGATGGCAAAGCTAATTTATTAGATAGAGCAAACTTTTTAAAAGATGAATACAATAGTGCTATAGATAATAAAGATGTTGTAAATGCTAATTACTATGTTAATAAAGCAGTAGAATATAACTCAAAGTATTATTTTGATAAAGCAAATACTTTAGTAAATGCATTAGTTGATTCAGCAATTAAAACAGAATTACAGCAAATTTTAAAAGACTTAAGACCAGAAATATATCCAACTGAAGATGAAATTGCATTAAATAATGCAACTATATTAGTTGAAAAAGCAGAAAAATATAAACATGCTACTTATATTAAATTAGCTACAGATGCAGTTAATAAATTAGCTGACAGTTCTGAAAAAACAGAACTAATAAATAGGTTAAATAGTGTAGTAGCTAAATAATAATTAAAGACTTGGGTAATTTGCCCAGGTCTTTTTATATAATAATTCTTGTTACCATATTTCAGTGCTACTTATAACTAAATAGACATTCATCATAAATTCAGACTACTTTTATAATAAAATAGATTTTAAAATCTATAATAATATACCACAAATCAACTACTGGTAAACCTTTAGTAATTTGATTTTATAAATAATAAAATATACGTATTTTAACTATAATATAAAATCAAAAAATTCAAAAAGGTGTAACCAAGTAGTTACAAATATAGAAAGGAAGTAAAAAATCATGGAAAATAAAGTAATTAAAGTAGTAAAAAGAAACGGTGAAGTGGTAAGCTTCGATGAAATAAAGATTCGCAATGCTATTAGAAAGGCTCATATCGCAGTATATCCTTTCAGTAATGCACAAAATCTTTTATTAAAAGTACAGGTATTATCAAATAAGGTTATAGAAAGATTAAATGAATTATCTTTTGAAAAGAAATTTCCAACAGTAGAGGAAATTCAAGATTTAGTTGAAGATGTGCTTTTAGATTCTGATAGAAAAGTTTATAAAGCTTTTGCTGTATACAGAAGCAAACATGCAGAAAAAAGACAGGAGAAAGAAGTTGTTGGTGGTGTTCAAAGAATATTTGACCAATATATCGGTTTAAAAGACTGGAAAACAAAAGAAAATTCCAATATGGCATATTCTTTACAAGGTCTAAATCAATATATTGTAGCAGAACTTACGGAAGAATATTGGTTAAACAAAATTTATCCGCAAACAATCAGAGAATCTCATAAATCTGGTGATTTTCATTTGCATGACCTTAGTTTATTTGCTCCTTATTGCTGTGGTTGGTCTTTAGAAGACTTACTTAGAGAAGGATTTTGTGGTGTTGAAGGCAAAACTGAATCTGCACCTCCTAAGCACTTTAAACCTGCTTTAGGACAAATAGTAAACTTTTTATATACACTTCAAGGTGAGGCCGCTGGTGCACAAGCATTTAGTAATTTTGATACTTTGCTTGCTCCATTTATAAAAGAAGATAACTTAACTTATAAAGAAGTAAAACAAGCTATGCAAGAGTTTATATTTAATTGTAACGTACCAACTCGTGTTGGGTTTCAAACTCCATTTATTAACTTAACAATGGATTTAACTGTTCCAGAAAACTATAAAAATAATCCTATTTTAATTGGAGGAAAACTTCTATTAGATAAAGTTTATGGTGATTATCAAAAAGAAATGAATATGTTAAATCAAGCATTTGCTGAGGTAATGTTAGAGGGAGATAAACTGGGCAGACAATTTAGTTTCCCACTTCCAACATATAATTTAACTCAAAACTTTGACTGGGACAACCCTGTGTTAGACATTGTTTTTGAAATGACTGCAAAATATGGTATCCCAAGTTTCTGTAATTATATTAATAGTGAATTAAGTCCAGAAGATGCAACAAGTATGTGCTGTAGACTTCGTTTAGACCGTAGAGAACTTAAAAAGCGTGGAGGTGGAGGATTATTTGGCTCTGCACCATTAACAGGCTCAACAGGTGTTGTAACAATAAATATGCCAAGACTTGGGTATGTGTCAAAAAACGAAGAAGATTTCTTTGCAAGACTTCGTTATTTAATGGATTTGGCAAAAGAATCATTAATGATTAAAAGAAAAATTCTTGAACATAACACAGAGATTGGACTTTATCCTTATGCTAAATTTTATTTAAAGAATACTTATGCAAGACATGGTTCATATTGGGCTAATCACTTTAGTACAATAGGTCTAAATGGAATGAATGAGTGCTTAATGAATTTCTTTGGAAAAGAAACTACAATGGCAACTAAGGAAGGAATAGCATTTACAACAAAGGTTCTTGACTACATGAGAGATGTACTTCAGGAATACCAAGAAGAAGAGGGTAATGTAATGTTTAATCTTGAAGCTACTCCTGCAGAAGGTACTGCTTATAAGTTAGCATTAAAAGATAAAAAGATTTATCCAAACATTATTAGTCAAGGAACAGATGAACCTTATTATACAAATTCAACACAATTACCTGTTAATTTAACTGATGATTTATTTGACGCTCTTGACTTACAAGAAGAACTTCAAACTAAGTATACTGGTGGAACTACATTCCATGGATATCTTGGTCAAAGAATAGAAAAAGATACTTGTAAAGCATTAGTAAGAAAAATTGCAGAAAATTACAGAATTCCTTATTTTACAATAAGCCCGACATATAGCGTATGTCCAGAACATGGATATATTAAAGGAGAAAATTTCACATGTCCTATTTGTGGAAAAGAATCAGAAGTGTGGGCAAGAGTCGTAGGATTTAATAGACCAGTAAAACAATGGAATAAAGGAAAGAGAGAAGAGTTTAAAGATAGAGTAACATTTGATATTGCAAAATAAATAAATTAACAAAAAAGACTGATGATTAATCATCAGTTTTTTTTGTTGTTCATTGTAAATAAAGTGTCAAACATTATAAAGGAATAATCAACCGATAATATGTTTACTATAGTCATTAATAATGCTATACTGCACTATATTAAATATCAGAATGACTATAGGAGGAAAATATGAATAAAGAGGATATATATGTAACAGAGAATATAGAGGTTTCGGTTGAAATGTTAGAACAAAAAATGGTTGAGGAATTTTATAAACTTGAACATGTAGATGAAGAAATAAGTAAAAAATTCAAGCCAGACTCTCTAAATAAAGAGAAATACATTATTCATGCATTAATAGAGGATGATTCACTTGTTGCTGAAGACCTTTCTAAAATTGGGTTTGGTACTGATAAAATTACTATAAATCAAAGAAAAAATGATGACAATGATTGTTTAATAGGATATCAAACATTGGATAACGGTTTTACATTTTTGGGAGCGTTATCTGGGTTTGAATGGGAATATCCAGTGTTCTTTATAATTTATTGGGATGGTGAAAATTTGCGTGGGTATGTTCCAGAAAAGGGCAATGTATATAATTCATATACTCAGGAAGCATTCGGAAATAGTGAAGATGAAGATTTGGAATGGATTAGAGACCATTCTTCTGAAGATTATGATGACGAATCAACATTTAAAATTGGAATGTTAAAGAATAATGATATTAGTTACAATTGGAGAGAAATTGAAAATGATATTATTTGTAATATTGAATAGAATATAAAAAATATTTAAAAGGAGACAAGTTATGTCAAATATAAATTTTTCAAAGATAATTTACGAAAATATTTTAATAAACAAAGATTATTTGAAATTTAAAGAAGATATATGTGAAATACAAGATAATATTGAGACTAATCATGATATAGATAAAATGTTTTATTTATTAAAGTATAATCGTAATACCTTTTTTATGAGAGAAAATGTTGGACAATCCTTATGTGAGTTTATTTATGAACTATTAGCTGGATTAGATAAAGAAGATATAGCAATAGAAGCTGGATATTACCACTGCGTCATTCATTATCCTTACTTTAAAATACCAATGGTTGAGTATTTGCCTAATCATTCATCAAGTCCAGAACATTCTATGTTTGAAATAGATTTTTCAAATAAAACTATTATTGATTATGATGGGATAAAAGAATTTACAAAAGCTCAACAATTTCAGGAAAATATCATTTTAGAAAAGGAAAGAAAATTAGTAGAGATGGATAAAAGCCTTGAATACATTAAGGAAAAGTTTAAATCAAAATTCAAATCAAAATTATTAAAATTTCTTTTTTCAAATAAAAGTTATTACGAAGATTTAGAAAAGTTGATTAAATCTAAAGAGCAGGCTATAGAAGATTTAAGGGAACAAATTGTAGAAGCAAAAAATGTAGATTATATAGACATTTACGAAAAAATTACGAATATTAAATCATTAATTTTGCCAAGACTTCAAGAATTACAATTTGTAATTGAAAAGAAGATTGTAGATGAATCATTTAAATAATTATGAGAAAGAGGTTTCAATATTGAAACCTCTTTCTATTTTCACTACAAACAGCTTTAACTGGCAAATAATGAAAATTATATATTCTTATGAGGGATAATGCCAATATGTCTAAAATGTTTCTTAAAATTGTTTTAGGAAGCTTTGAAAACACTTTTATTTATTTCAACATCACTGAATATAATAAACTATGAAATATAAAAAAGGATTTTATATAAAATTAAATCAATAGGAGGAAATTCATATAATGAAAAGTACAAAAAAATTGTTACATATTACAAAGGAGAGATTATTTAACTTAGTAGCTCCAATACATATATATCATAAAGCTGATATTATGTATAAGCATAAAGCAGTTAGAGCATTTAGAGATTTAAAGCAATACAGAGAAACTGATATTGTTTCTAAATATTTCGAGGATAATTTGCTAACATTAAAGGAGAGAGGTATAAATAATATTGATTATCACTTATTCTGTCGAGTGTATAATAAATTATTTGAAGAACTTGTTTTAGAAAGTATTCCACAGTTAATCCCTGGTTATGATTATTATGGAGCAAAGTGCTTTAGATTAAGTGAAAATGGAAGAGCATATATTGAAGGTGACGACATAGACTGTTATCCATTTTATGCTGATATTGAATCATTTAAAGAAAGAATTGCGGATTTAAAGAAAGAGCTTGAATATCTTCCTTTGGCAATGTAATCAAAAGGTATATATATGGCGTTAATTCGTGTTAAGGACATTAATCATGGGCAAACTATTAGAATAAAGAAAAAAGAATTTTCAAAAAGAGAATATGAATTATTAACAATAAACTACTGGGTAAACTATATGATGATTGTTGATGGCGAATATTTGATTATTACAAGAAAATAAAAAGAGCATAAATTAAATGCTCTTTTTTATTAGTTTATTTTAAAAAAATGTTGCAATAGTAATTTATTTCTAAAGTTTAATGCTAATGAAAAGCTAATCAAAGTAGTATCATTTCCAAGTTCTTTATTTAAAAAGAATGTTATTTTTTCATAGCTTAATATTGTTTGAAAATCATTTATTATATCTTGGGTTACTTGGGTGTTAGCAATTTGCATTTTTCCAATTACATTTTCATTTAAATATAATGATAAAACAATAGTTCTTTTGCGAATTATTTCAACTTTTAGATTTATGTCAGAATAGCTATTAATTTTAATATTATCATAAATTGTATCTGAGATTTTTAATATAAACCATAAGGATTTATCTTTACCACATGGAGACAATATTCCTAAAGGTAATAAATCAAATATTTCTTCTAAACTAAATACAATGTCTGAGTGAACATCTTTGTCTAAAAATTTACTTATATTAGTCATCTCACTTTTTAACAATGTTGTTTTCTTTATAACTTTATTGCCTACCGTATTTGTAATACATATATTAACAGTTTTTTGATTTAATAGTATATTAAGATAATTTTGAATTTTTACGTTTGATTTATATGACTCAGGTATTTCAATCACTAATATTGTGTTTCGTTTAGTCCCAATTAGCTGTAACTTTAATACTAAAGAGGAAATTTCATTGAACTCAATAGAAAAATTTAGCACCTCTTTTTTCAAAAATTCATTATAATCATCATTTGATATACATACTAAAAATGAAATTTTATTTTTATCAGTAATGAATTTAAATGAATTTTCAGAATTTATTTTTAAATCTAAATTTTTCAATTTCTCATCTCCTTTAGCTGTATAACTTTAAGAATACATTAAAATTAAAATTCAGTCAAACAAAATATGAAAGATATGTTAAAACAATAAAAATAGCAAGGATTTGTGTTATCCCTTGCTACTTAATAGAAAATTACTGAGCACTTTTACTTAATAAGTGAATAATGTTTGTTTTGTTAAAAAATCAGGCGATATGTTTGTGTATTTATAAGCAACATTATGTGCTTGATAATCAGCTAAATTTAAAAATACATTTATATTTAGCGTCTCAGCTCCTACATTAATGTCTTTTATTATATCTTTAAATACATTAGACATATTCCAAATATCAGCATCTGTCCCACTTGAAGTGATTAACATAGAAGTTTCTAAATGTTTCCCATCTTCCGATTTTATAGCATTGATAAATTCATAATCTAAGTCAGCATAAGGGGTGTCAATATTGTATGACATATATTTTTTAAAATTAACGATATTTGATTCATTTTGACGTGATAAAAGAAAACTTGCTTCTAAACCATTTATAGGTTGGAAATTATAATTATCTTCTAATGTTATTTTAAAGCTATCTTCAGATGTGAATACATTAAAATTCACTTCAACTAAGTTGTTATTTTCTATCGCTAATTTAGTTATTTCCTTGCCAATGGTAATTATTTGGTCATCAGTCATTTCATTAGAAATTAGTATATCAAACAATAAGTTCTTACCGTTAGCTTCTTTAGAATCAACTATTTCATTTCGTAAAATTGTGTATTCTAAATTATTTATTTTTTCAAATTTTGATTCTAAATTAATTAATTCTTGGGGTTTATCTTCGTTTGAAATTTCCTTATTAGGCAATTGTTCTTCTATAGGTGCTGAGTTTATTTCTTTGTCTTTATTCGCTGAATCCTTCAATAGATAGATAGCTAAAAGAGAAACAAGTATTATTAGTATTATTACAGTAAATACGATTTTTTTATTTTTCATTTGTGCTTTTTCCTTTCTTATAGATTTAAATTAAGTCTAAAACAATTATATAATATTTCATGCAAAAAGTAAATAAAAATTTACTATTATATAATAATCCTGTTTTAGATAAAATAAAATATAATAGTGCAAATTCATACAAAACTTATTAGAATTTCTTTATTCACAGCTCTTTAACAGTTAATTTATCGGCTAATATATATTAAAGTTAAGTTTATTTTGAAATCTTTTTTAAAAAAATAAAATTAAAAAGTTCTTTAGCAGAATCTTTAAACATATTTAAAGTAAAATAAAATTGACAAAAAAATTTTAATATAATATAATAATAATTGAAGGGAGTGATTGTTTGAAAATTTGAATTTTTATATACGAATTACAAAATATGCATTAGGTACTTTCTCTTTTATTAAAAATAAAATTTTAAAATTTAGAGGAGGTAAATAATGAAAATATATTTAGAAGTTAGAGCATGTACAGGGGGAGAGGAAGCAATGGATTTTGCAAATGAACTCCTTAGTGTATATTTAAAATATGCAAGAAAAAATAATATGAAAGTAGAATTTGTTTCTGATGGAAAGACAAAGGTAATTATGATTGAAGGAAAGACTGAATTTATAAACCCTTTTATTTCAGAAGAAGGTATTCATAAAGTGCAAAGAGTTTCAAAAGGGAAACTTCATACTTCAACTGTTTCTATTGTAATTTTACAAGTACAGCAAAATAAAAAAATAGAAATAAATAGAAATGATATAAGAGTAGATAACTATAGAGGTTCTGGAGCAGGTGGACAGCACCGAAATACAACAGATTCAGCAGTAAGAATTACACATATTCCGACTGGAATTGTTGTATGTTGCGAAAATGAGAGGTCTCAACATCAAAATAAAGATGTTGCAATAGAAATACTTTATAGTAAAATTCAAAAATTTGAAGAAAATAAAAGGATTGAGAAGCTCAACAAATCAAGAAGTAGTCAAGTTGGTACAGGAGATAGAGCTGAATCACGAAGAACTTACAACTATACCAGAGGAGAAGTTATAGATACTCTAAGTAGTAAAAGATGTAGTTTAAAAGAATTTATGGATAAAGCAAATTTGAATATTTTAAAATAAAAAATAGGTTACTTGTAATAATTGCAAGTAACCTATTTTTTTTTAATTTACAGTTGCAAGTTTTACGTTTAATTCATAAACCATGTTTTTAGACTTTTTAGCAGTATAAAGACATTTATCTGCCAGAAGCATTATATTTGGCATGTCCGAAGTTTGCTCTGTGGAAACAATTCCAACACTTATAGTAAGATTTATTTTTGTTTTATTTATGAAAAATTCGTTAACATTAACAGCTTGTCGTACTCTTTCGGCTATCTGATAAGCACCTTCAGAAGATATGTCGAAAAATATTATGGCAAATTCATCCCCACCATATCTTACAACTACATCATTTTTTCGAACATTATTTTTAATAATAGTTGATACCATTTTTAATACATTGTCACCTTCTGCATGTCCAAAGGTATCATTTATTATTTTAAAGTTATCAATATCAATAATTGCTATTGAACAATTGCACTTTTTATTTTTAGTTTTTTTTATAACTTGTGAAAACATCATATTAAAATAATTTCGATTATTTAGGTTAGTAATAGTATCAATATATATATATTTAACTAAATGATTGATAATAACTCCATTAGTGTATCCCAATAAGGTCAATAAAAATATTATTATAAAGCATAATAAATTTAGATTTTGTTCATTTATTATTAAATGTATTTTACTAATTATAATACCAATAATTAATCCAAACAGAGAGGAAATAAGAGAAGTTTTCCATTCTGTCAAAAAATGCAAAAAAAACTTATGGTTAGTTTCTTTAGTCATTTAATTGCCCCCGATATTCGATGTAACGTTTTCATCTAATGATATACTTTAATAAAAATAATGTCAACTATAAATAATAAAATTCAACTAATTATGCAAAAAAGTAAAAATACATTAATAAATATTATAAAAATGTATATACCTTTTATATACTTTGTATGTATAATATTAAAAAAATGGCGGGATTTGTCCATTTGTAAAAAAATACAGACATCTATTGTAATGTTTAAACACCAGATGTCTATTCATGTATGTTGACTAAAGTTAATCATTGGAGTTATGTTTTAAACTCCATTGGCAGTATTAATGTATTAATATTATTATCAGAGCATGTAAAGGTTTTACAATTTTCAAAATACCTACATTCATTACAAGTTATAATAAAAAAATTATTATTGCAAAATTCAATCATCTCAGTCGTAACCTTTTCTCTAATATCTTTTATCGTCATAGTGCTTTAAATTCCTCACTTTTATTAAAATAATTGAATAATAACATATCCAAAGAAAACACCTGCTAACAATACTATCATGTCAATTGCAAAATCTTTAGTTTGTATTTTAGATAATATAGCCATTTTATTATCCCCCTAACTTATTCTGAATTTCTATCTACTATATATAGAATTAATATTTTTATTTTACTATATATAGTGGTCATATATAATATATATCACGATATTTTTAATTTGTCAAGTATAATTTACAAAATAAAAAATCAAAAATTATTAACACCCATTAATTCTGGGTGTTAATAATTTTTGATTAATTTTCTGTTATGAGATTACCATTAGAGTCGTAAATCTTTAAAGAAAAATCCCTTTGAACAACATTTACATTTATTTTTACAGATTTATTACCGTCAAATGTTGTGATGGTTATTTTTGATTTTCCTTTAGCGATAGCTTCAATTTTATAATTATTTTTTCTATCTTTTCCCACTTTAATTATATTTTTATTTGACACATCAAATTTAGTGCTTTTTACAAGTGCATCATCAGGCGTAATAGTTGGTGTAAACTTATAAATATCTCCAAGATACATAGTTAAATCTGTTTCTGGCACTGTAATAGAAGTAATAGAAGGTAATACTACTACATTACAAGTTGCAGTATATTCGCCATCTTTTGTAGTTGCAGATAATGTAACTTCACCATCTTTAAGTGCAACTATTTTATCTTTTATAACTTTTGCTATAGTCCTATCGCTTGAAGTCCAAATAATGTCTTTATTATATGCATCAAGAGGATAAACTGTTGGCATTATATCTATTTCTTCTCCAGCTCTCATTTCAACATATGTCTTATCTAAAGTAACAGCATTTACTGTTGATTTTACTTTTACTATTAAATCAACTTTTGCTTTTTGCTTATCTTGGTATAATGTGCCTGTTATTGTTGCAATTCCCTCTGATACGCCCAATACATTTCCTTTTGAACCTATCCTTGCAATTTTAGAATCAGAGCTTGTCCATTCTATTTTATATCCATTTAAAGAATTTGGATTTGTTCTGTTACTTGTAACTTTTATATTTATAATTTCGCCTGCTTTTAGATTTGCAAAATTAATCACCTCACTTTCTTTATTCATTATGAATATTTCATCAATTTCTAAAACAACTTCTATATCTATATATCCTTTAAAATTCCCGTCTAAAGTTTTTAGGAAAATTTTTGTAGTACCCTCTTTTACTGCAGTTACTTTTCCTTTTTTATCAACTTTAACTATTTCAGAATTACTTAATGAATATAGTATAGTTTTATCATAAGCCTCTAATGGATATACAATGACTGATAAATTTTTTGATTCATTAATATTTAAGATGATTTTATTTTCAATAATTTTCATACCTTGAACCATCGGTTTAACTATAATTTCACATCTGTCAATAAATCTACCATCAAAAGTAGTAGCTGTGACTGTAGCCCTTCCTTCTTTTAAACCTTTTAAACCGCCATTGCCATTAACTGAAACAACATAATCATTTGAAGATTCCCAAATAACTGCTTTACTAAATGCAGTTAAAGGGGTAACATTTGCTGTTAAAGTATCTGTTTGTCCAATTCCTAATTCAAGTTCATGTTTATCTAAAGACATACCAGTTACAGTGGAATAAACATTTATATTAAACGAAGCCTTGACTTTACTATTCTCAATCTTTGCAGTTACAACTGTTGACCCTTCTTTTCTTCCTATTAATCTTCCTTGCCTATCAATACTTGCAATTTTATAATCTTTTACACTCCACTGAATTTCAAGTGTCCTAATATCTTTTTGTTCTTCTATTGTTGATATTACAGCATTAACATCTAATATTTCTCCGACTAATAAATTTATATCTTGTGATTTTGTTTCTGCGAAAGAAAATTGTGGTGTAATTAATATCAGAAGAAGTAATAATGATATTACAATCCCAGATTTACAAATACCTTTATACATTAATTTTATTACCTCCATTTATTTTTTTACAATACCTTTAATTATATGTTAAATCAAATTCAATTAATAACATATGTTGAAATTGCTCAATAACGTTTAATATTTTAAGAAGGGTTTACTGAAATAAAAATATGTTTACATTTTTAAATTGTAAAATTTAATTTACAAAAATATTTTACAAACTTTAAATAATATGGTATAATATATGTAATAAAGAAATTTGGAGGAAATATGACAATTAATATAAATAATAATGAATATGAAATTAAATTTAGTGAAAGATTAAAAAATATCGATGAATCTAATAATGAAAGAATTGTGTCTATACTTAATAAAAATAGTGACAATATTAGCTCTTTAGATGATAATGAAGAATTTATTCTTATTGGAGAAGTTACGCTAAGTGGTTATAAAAAAGGTAACATAATTCTGCTTGAAAGAATTATCTCAAGCACGAATGTATTTTAATGAGAGCGAAATATGGAAATAAGTATTAATAACTTTGTGTTCTTAATGATACAAAAATTAATAATCCTGCCTTATATGTATGAAAATACAATTCGTGGATGTATTTCAGAAATGATAGTAAATGAAGGTTACATATGTAATGCAACAGATGATGAAATCTATGCTAAATTTAAAGAAGACTTCAATAAAGTTAAAAATTGTGTGAATTATTAAAATGAAGGATATACTCAGCTAAGGTATATCCTCTTTTTGTATGGGATGAATTTTAAAGTCTGCTAAGACAATATATATTTGGAAATTTTATTAGTTAATTAGCATAATTAGAATATATTAAAACCGCAACTAAATAGGTTACAAGCTAACTTTATTAAAGATTTAAATTATCATGCTACGAAGTTATACCACATAGATAATTATGATAACTTAAACTTTGGTGTTAAATAATATTACAAAATGAATGAAATCGAATCTCTTCATAGTTATAATTATCAGCATTGTAGAAGAAGTCCCAATTCTAAGCATTAACTTAAGTGGTGGGAGTGTTAACCTTAATTTTCCAAGTAATTATTTAATGATAACTTATCTATAATAAAACATACTTATTTTAAATAAGGAAAATTTATATTTACATAATACAGGGAGGCTCATTATGGCTACGATTTATATAACAAAAAAGGTATCTGATAGAGAGTGCGAAACTTTTATAGGAAAAGACGGTAAATCTTATGATAAGTTATGGGCAATTGAGAGAAAGCTTGAAGGAAATATGCAACTTTGTGGAGCTAATATAAATGGGAAATTAAGATGTATTGATTTTTCCTTGCCAACACAGGTGGAAAAATTACCAAGAGGCTCAAAACCAGTTGAAGATTATTTGGCTGAGTTTATGTGGCAATGTGACGATAAAAGTGGCTCATATCAGTTTGGAAATATATTTTAATTTAAATTCTAAAATTAGAAGGTGGAGCATTATGGCAATAGTAAAGATTTTAAATAGAAAAAGAATTCAACATGAATTTGATATGGAAGGAGCATTTTTGTTTAAGATTAAAGGATTTAAGGAAAAATTCAAGAAGTATAATGATGAATATGCTCCTTGCTCCGATTGTTTGTGTTTTGATGGTGATTATTTTATGATATTACAGGATTTAAAAACAAGAAACGGAATCAAAAGTGTGACAGACATAGGATGTGCATTTGGATATCAGTCAGAACATTTTATTTCAAATGGTTATAAATATATAGGAATCGATGTTGGTAATCTGCGTGGTGACAGCAAAGAGTTTCGTAAGATTTATAAAAATTTATCTGATGAAGGTTATGATTATGATGAAATTCGAAAAAAGCTAAAAAAAGATAATATTAAAGAGTATACTTATATCCCATATTTTAATGGAGATAATATAGAATGTAAATATTTCACTGGACATTTTCCAGAAGATTTACATGAGGGAGCTATTACGGATTGTTTTTTAACTAATATGTCTGTTGGTTATGAGCATCCTGATATTGTTAATATTGACGAAATAAAAAAAGGTTATGCTAAGTTTGATAGGGGATACTTCAGAGGTCCAAATGAGATAGAAGTAGCTTTGGATACAATCTTTAAGTATAAAGATATTATATATGAAGGTAATATGAATAATCTTAACTATTATTACAATAATTAAAATTTTACACTATGAAGACATCTTAATGATGTCTTTTTTTATGGGGAGTGGATTAGCAAAATTATATATTAGCTAATTTTACAATATAATATACAAATTAAATTAAAATAGGCGTTCTAAAGAGAATAAACTAATAGAGGAAGGTAAATAAAATGTGCAGTGATATAGAATTGGTAGATTTTAAAGAGGTACACGAATTATTCTTGGTGGAGAGTTTGACTAATGAAGATATTGAAGATGGATTAGAACCAATGGAAATAGAATTAAAAGTTGGTTATACAAAACATGCAATAGAACGTATGTTTAATAGTTATGGAAGACAATGCGAGTTCGAAGACGTAGAGAATCTTATCATTAAAAAAACAGATTCTATTATGACTATTAAGAACAATGAGGAATTTGCTCTTGTCAATGAAAATCAAACGTTAGTTTTAGTTTGTGAGATGATACAAAAAGATGGGATGACAATATTATCAATTATTACTGTCATCCGTAAGGTATTTGTTGATAAAAATTTCAATGAACATGAGAAAAAGGTTTGGTTAAATAAAGAAACAAAGGCATATTAATTGGGGAAGGTTTACATAGTTTTTTAAAGGAAATAAATTTTATATAGGAATAAAAAGAACTTTATTAATAACAAGGTTCTTTTTTAATGCAAAAATAATTTACAAGTTTATTTAAATATGATATAATGGATAATAAACAAAGAATGGAGTTGTGGGATATACTACATTTAGCATACTTAGGAGAAGCTAAAAAATTAAATCTTTCAGAAAATACTAAAAAATTTTTTATTGTTAGAAAGCCTGTAGGTGGAATACCAAAGGGCTTTATACATGTGCCTCAATTAAGTCCTTCAATTGAATTATTTGATAAAACTCAGAAGTGGAAGAAAAATGAATTTAATGATGATGAAATAAAAGAATTAAAAACAAATAATATTTCTTTAACTGATAAAAGTGCCTGGCTTTATTTTTATAAAACTGAATTTTATTATGAATTGAATAATAGACCAGATATGGTAAGAGCACTTAATAATCTTATGTATCAATTAGATGAAGCTGAGGAAATTTATTTATTTTGTTATTGTAAAAATTTAGAAGAGTGCCATAGATATTTAATAGGTCAATTTATTCAAAACAAAGGGTACAAAGTTGATTATGGTAACACATTTACAAGTAAATGTGTTGAGGTGGAAGCTTTCAATATAAAACAAATATCATTATTTGATACATATTAATGCTTGTGATAGAATTAGAAAGGGGATAAATATATGTTTTTAAGATTTATGGATAAAAGGAAAAAAGAAGTAGTTGGAACATTATATGACTGCGATGGAAACACGTATGAATTAATTAAAGAAGAGCAAATTATTAATAAAAATAAAGAAATCAAAGAAGATTTTCAATTGTATAAAGAGAAAGAAAAAATTTATTTTTTA
Organism: Clostridiaceae bacterium; assembly: GCA_029256485.1. Next base: position 36,615 of record JAQSXU010000003.1, on the reverse strand, counting down.
GATACACCATCTATTAAATTTGACTTATCAAAAAGCAGTTATAAATTAAATCACATATTTGTTTTTAAATTTTTAAAATTAATACCAGTAATAAGAGGATGTCTTGAAATTTTTAAATTTCCCAATGAAATATTATTGGAAATTTGGGATAATTGTGATTCAAGAACGAAAGATTTAATAATGAAATATCAGGATATTGGAGATTTAGAAGACTATAAAAATATAACATTAGAACAAAAATGGATTTATTTAAATCAAAATATTTACAGAACTAAAGAAATTATGTATAAGTATAAAGAACAATATATATTTTTAGCTTCTCAATGCATAAATAGCTATTTAGATTATGTCTTAATGCTTTATGATGATTGGCAAGAATTAAAAAGTACATTAGTCAAATATTATACGAATTTAGATACAAATGAAATTATAAATAAAGCAACATTGTCGTTGACTGAAAGAATTGAAAAGCAAAATAATAAACTTGAGCTTTTAACTGGCAAATTAAAACAAATAGACTTAGCTTTTGAAAACTGTTCAATAACTCAAAAAATTAGAATGGCAGAAGAAGTTAAAGAAATTATTAACGAAGAAAAGTTAATAAAAGAAAAAATAGCAGAATTAACTAAAAAAATCGAAAAATTAAAAGATTATTTTAGTTCTTGAAAAAAAGGTATTATAGACAATTCATCTATAATACCTTTTTTGCATTCAAATTTTATATAAATATTACAGCGTCAGGATTTGTTGACCTAAAAATAAATAAAGCTTCTTTTATTTCTTCATTGGTCATATCCATCATCTCACCATTTTTACAACGAATAAGCACAAAATCATTAAATAATGTACAAGGTATTATACTTTTATCTTGCAATACTACTGTTCGATTAATTTTAAAATAAACTTTTAAAGTAGCATTTTCATCTACCAAAGCATAAATATTATCATATAAATGAATTTGTTCAACATAATCTTTAACGAATACAACTATATCGTTAAAAGACATTTTATCTTCATAAGGAGATTTTTCTACTGGCACTACTACAACTTTATATTTTTTATCATTCATATGTTAACCCCTATGTTAGTTTTATATTTATATGATAATCCATTTCGTAGTAAAAATAAAGAATTATTTACTGATTTCATAACTAAAACTATTATCGCCATCTAATGATTTATATTCTGTTCTGTTTAATGTTAAAATGCTGTTTACAGAAGCTCTTTCGAATAATTCTTTATTAATTAGCAAATTAAAATTCTCTTTAGTTTCGGTTTCCTGCAATATTAATTGGTATCTATTTTGTCTTTTATCCCTAATTGATTCTTCAATGCTTCCTGATGGTGCTAATATGATTGATGCATTAACTGTTTCTGTATTGATATAAGTCTTATTTTCTCACCATCTTTTTCCTTATTAGTTGCATAAATTGTATTAGTTTTAATTGTGAACATTATGCGATTATGATTATTACAATACTAATTGTTATAGCTGATTTCATTTTTAAAAATTTAAACATAAAAGTTCTTTTTTTGTCATATTTAAATTAAAGTCTATTTACCTTGTATGTAGTTTATATGCAACATTATATAAATGAAGTATGATATTGTAAATAAAAAATAAATAAGTTATAAGTATAAAATTATTATTCAGAATTAAAGAAATTCCATATGTATATTATATAAACATTATTAAAAGAAAAAATTATTGGAGGTTAAAGTGAATAGAAAAGTAAATTATATTATTTTTGATTTAGAAGCTACATGTGATGAAGAAAGATTGATTAAAAATGAGATTATAGAGATAGGTGCAGTAAAAATAAATTCATCAGGAGAGATTATTGATACTTTTGATAAATTCGTAAAACCTGTAATTAATCCTGTTTTAACAGAATTTTGTAAAAATCTTACATCTATAACCCAGGAACAAGTTGATACTGCAGAAGGCTTTAAACAGGTATGTGAGGAGTTTAAAAATTGGATTGGAGAATCAGATTATTGGCTTTGTTCATGGGGTTTTTATGATAAGTTACAATTTACACATGATTGTAATTTTCATAATTTAGATTTTTCTTGGGGAGAAAAACATATTAGTTTAAAACATCAATATCAAACTATAAGAAATCAGAAAAAGGGAGTAGGGGTAAGTAAAGCTTTAAGAGCAAATAACTTAACTTTTGAGGGGACACAACATAGAGGAATAGACGATGCTTTAAATATTTTAAAGATTTTTTTAATGTATTTTGATAAGTGGGAATTTAAATAATTCTATTTAGTAAAATCAATTAGACATTGAAATTCAAACATAATTTCGTAAATATTTCTTGAGTATTATTAATAAATATGGTAAAATATATAAAGAATAGGTAGTAGTAGGGTATGGCTGACACATCCTAATGAAAGGAGGTAAAAATCTTTCAAAAGGAGGTGTTGTTACTAATATGTCTACATATGAAGAAATGTCATTAATTATTGCAATAGCGATGTTAATAGCAGTCATCATAAATGGACAAAAAAAGTAATTACCCTGCTTCACCAGAGTAATTACAGTTCATTTGTGTAATGAAATAGTGGTCAGCCAATACTGGCTTGCTACCTATTCTTATCTTATGTTAATTATATAAAAAATATACATAAAATGCAAGAGTTATTTTAGTTGATTAATAATAGCTTTTGATATATAATAGTTTTTGCTTCTACCTGACAGTAAGAGCATAAAAGAAATAGTTGCAAATACAAAATTTGCAACTATTTCTTTATATTGTTATTTACTATAAATTATAAGAGCCTATGAGTTTATGCTAACGGGTTCATTTTTGAGGTGCAAAAAGTAGAATCACATTAATTTACACAAGCAAAATCACATGTAAAATCGCATGTGATTTTCATTGTGAATTACTTTGTGATTTTATATAAAAAATAGCAGAAGATAAATTTTCTTATCCCCTGCTAAATATCGGTTTCTTATTTAAAAATTAGTTTGACTTATTCCTGATTAAATCTAAAATTGTACCCATCGACATTAAACTCGATATACATATATGTTTCTAACCCTGAATCATCCAACACTTCTACATCACACTCGTATGTAAAATTTCCTAACTCTTTTTTTAGTTTATTGATGCCAATTATTATTTTTTCATACTTATCTAATGCTGTTCTTTCTGCTTTTTCAAAATGAATAGTAGCTTCTTCTTTTGTCAAAAAACAATTTTTCCATGGACCAAAAAGCATTTTTTCTTTAATACTAAAAGAACCCTTGTTATTAGGTTCATATATATAATATAATTTCTTTTCCATGTACCCACCTTTCTAAAATTAGTCCCGTAAATTTTAATTTAACTGTTCAAAATTGAACCACTTTGTTTTGAGTTACATTATATCATATGCATCATATATATATATAATATCTATCAAAAATTGATGTAAAAATCACTGTGAATTTTGATGTTATTTTTAATTTTGCACCTCAAAAATGAACCCGTTAAGTTTAAGCTCCATGTTTTTATTAATGTTGAGATTGTTGTCTATGCAATATTTTACAAGTTCATTCTGAGATACTTGTTCTTCGTGCGTGTCATTAAAAATTTGTTTTTTTCTTTAAGCTCACTTGTAACTTCTTTCAATGGCACAACCATTGAACATTGATAAATTAATGCTCCTCCATAGTTTTCTGTAATGCCTGCCGAATCTCCACCGAAAATTAAAGTCATATTCATATAATAATCTCCCTATATAATTATTTAACATAAAATACCTTTTTATTTATACTTGATGTATTATACACAACTCGATTAGTGTTAATCAAATTCATTTGTCTATTTAATGGCTCGCATAACAAAGTGTTAATATAATATAATATATAAAAATTAAAGATAAAAAAGGTTCATACTTAATATGAATTATTAAAAAGGAGAAAATATATGTCAGTATTAGAAGGATATGCAATAAAAGATAGTGAAACTCAATATGATATAAAATGGGGAGATTGCAAAGATATGCTATATGAAATATATGGTATAACTGAATCGGGTGTTTTATTTGAAAGAGATTTGAATAATCCTAATAGGATATTGAGACATTATTCTAATGGAATTAAAGGTATTGATTATAATATGAGCAGAGAAGAGGTGTTTTTTAGAAAAGTTGATGGTGATATTCGATTTTTCACTTCTCATAAAGATTATGACGATTATAATTATTCTGAAGAACCAAAACAACTATCCAAAGAAGAAATGATTAAAGTTCTTAAAGAATATGTTTATCTGCATTTTCCTAATATCGGGAATAGGACAATGATGGGTTGGAGTAGAGAAGATGGAGATACTTCGCCTATACATGACACTAATTGGTGTTACGTTTTAGTGCAACTTGATGATAAGAAAGATTATACTATCATTAAAAGAAAAGACACTGTTAAATTATTTGAAGGTGATGTCAATATGTATTACTTTGATAACCATGACGAATTAGCTGTTGTAAAATTTACATTGGAACGAGAACTTTATGAAAAAGCAATAAAACTATATTCTCTTAGAAGAAGGATAGCCAGAAGAATGTTTGGTAAAATTAACGTTTCAACGCTTAAGGAATTTATTGATTTAGAAGCTGAGATAACTGCTAATTTTAAAAATGTGTTATATACTCCATTTAGAGGGTGATAGGTTGAATATGTTATAAATACAGATATTGAGAATTAAAAACTATAAAATATGGCTGTTTTATAGGATGGTCTCGTTGGGAAAAATAATAAAATGTAAAAGTAAAGACAGCATTGATTTTCAATGCTGTCTAATAGTGTATATTATTGTATTGCAAATCAGGAAACTTTAACTTTCTTCATCTTTATGCCTTAGTCGAAAATATAGGCTATTCCTTCTGATTTATACTTTCCAGTCATCCCCCATTTAAACTGATATTTTAAACTATTGCCATTTAGATTCCAATTCAATGTTTCCTTTAAGTCGTTTATATCAAGAAAAGATTCAATATTACGCTCTTGTATATACTCTTCTTTTAAATATTCTTTTATACGATTATCAAAAATCGAAACTGTTTTTATTGATTTCTCTCCTTTATTGCTTTCTACCTTTACTATAAATTTTGCATTTTCTATAGTTTTTTTTCTCATTTTAATTCCTCTCTTTCCTGTTTAAAAAAGCGAATAGCACTCTTAATTGTTCACAAGATAGTCCTATTTCCTATTAAAGTTTATTTATTAAAATGCCTTTCTTATTTTGTTTTTATATTATATACGAGAACTCTCTTAAAAATCAAAATAATGTTAAAGAATTTCGCTATGAGAAAAACCTAATTTCTAAACATACATTGCTATATATCATTGGAAATAAAGGTTTTATTGCTATCACCCCATTGTTGGAGTATATAAAAAATGTGTTATTTGCTTGAATAATATTTGATTTTGATTTATAATAATATTGCTCCTACCTGACAGTTAGAGCTTTAAAAATAGTTGCAAAAAGTGAATCTTGCAACTATTTTTTGTTATATATCATTAATAATTTAAGACAAGATTACAACCACAATTATTATCTCTATGTATCATATTTTTGTTACTTTCATATTTATAATCCTATTAGTAATTCCTAAATTTCACTCAATTTAAAATAATGGCTTTAATAAGATTATTATTTAAAGTTTAATAAAAAGAAAATAAAAAATTCATAGATACGTTGACTAAAGTCAATAGATATTATATAATGTGTATAGTAGAAAAATTAATGACTCAGTAATTAAAATCATTTTATAACGTATATAATATATAAATTTAAGACAAAAGGATTTTATTTATTAAATAAATTTTAAAAGGAAATTATATGGACATTGTAGTTACTATTCCAAAATTTGAATATGAGAATGACATTAAAGAAAACGAAGATATTGTAGACAAAAGATATGATGCATTTTGGACATTATCAAAAATTCCTAAAAACTTAAACATAGGTGATAGGGTATATTTCGTAAAGAATAATCAAATCAGTTCTTCAATGAAAGTCGTTGAAATAAAAGAAGATTCTACTTCTCTTTGCGAAACAACAAATAGGGTGTGGTCTGGTAAATGTCAGATTATCATGGATGATTTTAGGGAAGAAAGTATTTTAGATATTAAAGGATTCCAAAGTTTCAGATATAAATGGTGGTAAAAAATTATAAATAATGAGGTGAAAAGTTATGTCAATAATGACAATGAAAAAGGAAGCTTTTAGAGAGTTCTCAAAAATAGTTTTGTTTTGCTGTAATTATAGTAAACGAAAGGTATATATAGGACATCTTAAAGCTATGCTTGGATATTATTTGACTAAAAGCAAGAAAGAGGGATTAATTGAGTTAATAATTAAACCAGAAGGCGTTGACATTAAGTTTTTTGATGACTATTTAAAAGCTATGCAAGAAATAGGTTTTATTGAGTTTGAAAAAAATTGTTATGGAACAGTAGTAGTAGCAAAAAAGAGGTTAGAAGAAAAGGTATATAAAGAATATCAACTTCAAATTCTGCGAGAAGCTATTGAAAAACAATTTGTATGATTTTAATAAAAAACATAACTCTAAGAAATTATAAAAAAGGGAGAAAAATTATGAGTACAGGGTTTACAAGTTATGAATGTGTATGTGGAGGAACTATAACAGAGGAGTGGGGTTGCAATTATGAAGAAATAAATTGCGATAAATGTAAAAATCCAATTGCGAAAGACTTAGTTGAGCATGATGAAAATGGGGAAATGACTGTATTAAGTGGAGCTTCAATTCCTATGAAGGAATTTGCAAGTATTCCATTTAGTTTAGAACCCTTAGATTTTTCAAAATACAATACTGACGATTGGCCATTTTAACAGGCTGTAAAAACTTATAAGGAGATTGGTTATGAATAGAGAAATTAAAGTAATGGAAACTTGCGTTTCTGAAAAATATGGGAGTGATTATGTCTATATAGATTTAGACGATTATTCTGATACAAAAACGATTAAATGTACTGTTTTAAATTATGGAGATAAGTTAAAACCTGTCTTTTATGGTTATAATGGCAATCCATATTTTAAATATGATACATTTATGAAATACGCTAAAAAAGACCATTATGCTCGTATTTATGTTGAAGTTGAGTATGAGCCAAAGGAACTTGATTTACCTGTAGAGATATTTAATACAGTAACAGGTATCGATAATTATGTGGTTGATTTAGAAACGCTTCATAAAATTATAGAAGTTAGAAGTGTTGCATATCGAAAGAAAAAGATGAAACTTAAGGAATTTGTTTGGAAAAACCTATTATCTTTTGATGAATTTGGGCAAGTTTTAGTAATTTCAGGACAAGAGTTTATTGGGCAGAAGATATTATCTGAAAAAGACTTTAAAGATAGTATCCCTTTATTTATTCACACTGAAACTGTTGAAATTTATATTTACAAAAGGTATGTTAATAGATATACTTGTCATTATGAAAGAATACCTTATGCAGATGAAATATGTCCAGAATGTGGAGAAAAATGGACTTTAGAAACTTTAAACGATTTTATACTTGTTAATCAAGATAATTTTAAAAAGAATTCTTATCATAAGGAATGCTTAAAGAAACATAATTCAAGAGAACAGTTAAAAGAGTTTACAGATATATTATTTATGGTATATAGTTTAAAAAATATAACTTTTACTGAAATACCAAATGAATATTGTCCTTGTGACCATTGTTCTCCTTGGTTCATTGTATCAACACCTGATGGTGATATAAAAATCGGTTGGAGAAAAAGGGTAATAAATATAAAATGGTTAGAAAATTATAAAAAATTCTCTGACACCTTTGAATATGAAGATGTTACAAAGCGATTTAGTGAAGAAAGATATATACACGCTTGGAGTACAGAAAGAGCAATCGAATATATAAAAAGGGCTAAAATGAGCATCATTATAGAAAATAAGGTGGGAGAAAGCAATGAGTTCGAAGTGGCTTCAAATTTGGGATGATAAATATATATTAGAAGTGAATGATAATGAAATTGTAACGCTAAAATATTATGAATCCTTGGGTGCATGGAAATTAGAAAGTAATTTTTTAGAAATGGAAAGCGAATATATTACTAACGAAGATATGAAAAATTGTTCCATCCATGAAAAAGCTATAAGTATAATTTCTAACCATTGTGATAGCAAAATTAAATTTTGGACACAACAAAAAGAGTTGTTAAAAAATATAAAAGTTGAGAGAGGCTAAGATGGGAGAGATTAGAAACTTTAACAATATTAATAAAATAAAAAAACCAACTTGGATTGTGCATCAAGTATTTGATGTTCCAGAAGCAAATGGTGGGATAGTTTATCATACACATGGGCTGAATGAATATGACGTTCTTGAATTGGAATTAAATTTACCTTTAGAACCAAAACAAGCAACTCAATTCATTAATCTTATCGGATTAGAAATCGTTAATGGAAAAAAATTTAATGACGGTGATTTTGACCAAACCATTTTTAGTTGTAAAATAGCTTTTAAGGAAGTGACAGGTATTCAAGGTAATGGTGAAGAGAATTTGAGAATAATATTTCCAGATAAAAACTTTAAGTTTCCTTGGGAAGAAGGTTGTAATGAACCTTATAAATCACAAATTTAAAACAAAAAAAGACTCAAGTAAGAGTCTTTTTTATTTGAATTTTTTATATATCATTGTTTCAATTATCAAAGGCACATTGAAGATAATAAACTTTAAATTATACAAGGGTTTTTTCATTTTTTATGTATTTAGTTAGTATAATAAATAAACTTAAAGGAAAGGAGCTTTTATTAAGTATTTTTAAAAGGTAAAAATGAGTTAAAGTATTGGAAACTCTACAATACGCAGGGTGCTTTTTACATTAATAAGTGATAAAATATTATTATAAATATAATTAGGAGAGAAATTTATGAACATAGCAGAGAAATTCAAAGAATTAAGATTAAAAAAAGGTTGGACACAGGAAGAAGTTGCAGAAAAAATATTTGTTAGCCCTAAAACAATATCAAGTTGGGAATGTGGCAACAGATTAATGGATACAGATGCAATAGAGTCATTATGTAGATTATATGGCTATGAACTTCAAAGAGAAGATAAGGTTGAAAAGAGTGTAGTTAGTATTAGGGACATTTTAAATAGTCCAACTTTATCTCTGTCAGCAAAAGATGTTGTTGGTAATCAGAAAGCAACTATAAGAGCAGATATTGCTAATCGAGTTAAGAAAGAGAGTAGGGAATTATCAGAGAAAAGAAAAATTGATTTTGATAAGTATATTGAAGACGCATTATCGTATTATAATGACTATATCAAAAACTTAGACAATTTTAAGAAAGCTGATAATATGTATTCCGTTCATTCTGATTATTATGAAAAGGAATTAACTTTTTCTGAGACACAAGCAAATGTTTTATTAAATATTTATAGAAAGGTTGCCAAAGACAATAAATTCATTCCTGAAGCTGAAACTGTATATGATATGGTTAATAATCCAGGTATATTGGAAACTGTAATGTATCATGTTGAAGAATTTGGGAAGGGGAATGCGAATTTTTCAGTTGTAGAAGATTTATTTGAATAGTAAAATAGTTTAAAACACTACAAGCTGTAGAGGATTCCTACAGCTTATTTTTAAACAAAACGTCTTATTTTTTAAAATTTCACAACAGATGTGTTTTTATGAATTACTAATGTTAAATGATGGTAAACAATCACTAATTTAATACCCCCATAGGTGAATAATTGACGATTATTCACCTATGGGGGTATTATTTTTATGTATAAAAATAATACATAATATAATATATATCGAAATAAAAATGGGTTTAAATGAAATTTTATAATTAAATTGAGGGTAAGTTTAGACTTCATTTTTTAATGTAGTTTATAACTTAACTTTTTACGAATATAATACATTATGATTTATAAAAAAGGTGCTTTATTAAAACATATACATAAGGGAGAATATAATGAATATTAAATGTGATTTTTGTGGGAATGCAGGAGCTAAAGAAAGTATGATTAATTTCCCCGTTCCTGAAAAACCAGATGCTAAGATGTGTAAAAAATGTAGAAAAATATATGGTAAGGAAACTCAGGAAGATTTAGAACAAGAGAATCAAGAAATTATTGAGGAAATAAGAAAAAATCTAATAACGCCAATGGAGTTAGTTAGAAAACTTGATGAAGTAATTATCGGACAAAATGATGCAAAAAAGAAGATTTCTGTAGAAATATATAATCATTTTTTAAGAGTAATTAATCAAGATAGAATAATTAAATCAGGAAAGAAAATTAAGAAAAATAATTTGCTTATCGTAGGACCTACGGGTACGGGTAAGACTTTATTAGCACAATCCCTTGCAGAGATTCTTGGAGTTCCATTTGCAATAGCAGATGCAACTAACTTAACAGAGGCTGGTTATGTTGGAAACGATGTTGAATCAGTTGTTCATAATCTTTTAAAAAGTTCTGATATGAACCCCCTAAAAGCACAATATGGAATAATTTATATTGATGAAATTGATAAAATTGCTAAAAAGGGTGAAAATGTTTCTATTACAAGAGATGTATCTGGTGAGGGAGTGCAACAGGCATTACTTAAAATAGTAGAAGGGACTATATGTGAAGTTCCTTTAGATGGAGGGAGAAAACATCCACAGGGTAAAAATATACAAGTTGATACAAATAATATCTTATTTATTTGTGGAGGAGCATTTGTAGGAATTGAAAAAATAGTATCTGAAAGACTTAATTTAAATACAGTTTATTCTAAACAAATTGGGTTTAGCTATGAAAAGGTATCTAAAGTAAATAATAATTCGATAAGTAGTGTAAGAAACTATATTGGTTATGAGGATTTGCTTAAATATGGTATGATACCAGAGTTTTTAGGGAGATTTCCTATAATTGCAAATTTAGAGCATTTAAATAAAAAACAATTAGTAGAAATACTAAAAGTTAAAAATGGTACAATAGAAGAATATGAACTCTTATTCGAACTTCAAGATAAGAAAGTTGTTTTTGAAGATAATGCATTAGAGACAATTGCAGATATTTCGTTAAAAAGAGGAACAGGAGCAAGAGGTTTAAAATCAGTTGTTAGTAACTTCATGACTGATTTATTATTTTCTATTCCAGATGAAAACTTAGAGACATACGTAATCACAAAAGAATATATAAGTAAGTATTTTGGAAATAATGAGAGGTTAGCTTCATAATATTAGAAACTTAAAAAAATGGATAAATTGAAAAAGGGGGAACAGAAATGGAATTTACAGTTAAACATTGTATTGCAAAGAGTAATAAATTTACCTATAAAATAAATAGTGTAGATGATGATATGTTATCCATAAATCAAATAAAAAACATAGATATAGTAATGGATAATCTTGAAAAAATAATAGATTTAAAAAAGGTGGAGTATTATTTATATAAATATAAAATCAAAGAGTTAATAATATTTGGTTCAAGAACCAGACTTCACGAAAGAGAAAATTCTGATTTAGATATTATGGTTTTAAGTTATGAAAAAGAAATTTCGGAAGACAACTATGTTGAAGAACAGAGGCAATATTTAAAGAATCTTTATATGGGTTTTGTAGAAATAGTTAAAGATACTTCTATTGTTCTTGATTTTAAGTTAAATTTATTTGATGATTATGATAATTATGGTGGGTTAACTTATAACGCAGATTTTAGTGATAATGGAGTAGAATGTGATTTTATATTTGAAACTTCAGACTTACCTTCATATGTTTCATTTACAAAAGATGAAATTAAATTTGTCCTTGAAAAAAATGCAATAGATATTTTTGATGGAAATAAATTTAAAAAAGTAGTATGAAAAAATTGGAGTAAATTGTATGATATTATATCATTATACTAATAATGTAAATAAAATTAAAAAGGAAGGCATTAATAGATATTATAAGAGTAATTCAACTGATATAATAAACGATTGTATTTTAAAAGTTAAAGAAGAATTGCCAATAGATAGAGATTATTGCATATACCTATCTTTTGATAAAAGAAATGACGGTAACTATATATGTGAAATTGACATAAATGACTTAAATATAGATAATTTATACGTAGCAAATGAACACTTTGCAGATATAATATATGATTCTTATATGACAGGAAAAGATTATGGCAAATACATTGAAGATTATTGTAATTCGGTAGTGCCTTTTAATGAGTATTTAAACAAAGAAGTGAAATATGAAAAAGCTGAGGTTATATATCTTGGGGAAGTAAGTACAGACGCAATAACCAGATATTCAAATGTTTAGCTAATTAGAAATAATAAAAACAACACAAGTCAGTGTTGTTTTTATTTGTGTGACAGATTTTTTTCAGATAACTGAATATATTGGTACATTATATCAATATAAACCAACCATTTGATATTACATAGTTTATTAGATAATGTATGTTTCTATTTAAGTCATATCATTTAACTTATACATGAAGTAATCTAAGAAAAGATTCATAAATATTTAAATTACAATACTCGTATTTATAATTTGTATGAAAAGTCATGATATCAATTACTATGTTATAACATTTTTTTATATGTTTCTTGAAACTTTCCATAAAAATTTTTTTACAGTTTTTACCATTTTTTCAGGTGCTCAGAGTTATTTGTTTATTTCTTCTTTAAGAGTTTTCCCTGCCTTAAAAGTAGGAGCTTTTGAAGCTGGAATTATAACAGTTTCTTTAGGATTTCTTGGATTTCTTCCTTCTCTTTCTTTTCTATCTTTGACTTCGAAGTTACCAAATCCAACCAAAGAAACTTTATCTCCTTTACTCATTGCTTCTGTTATGGAATCTATTATACCATTTGTATATATTTCTGTATCTTTTTTTGTAAAACCTGTTTTTTCTGCTATTGCTGTTACTAATTCACCTTTATTCATATATCCTCCATTTACTTAAGTTATTGTTGATATTATAACAGTTAACATATTTTTTATACACAGGAAATTATTTCCATTTTTTAAAATTTATATAAAAAGAATTGATATTATAATAACATCAATTCTTTCATAAGTTTATACAATTCAACATAAAAAACCTGCCTTATTTTTTATTTATAGCACTCTTAATTTCAAGTATATCATCCTTAATTTCCTGTACAATATTTAATTTATCACTTAAGCTATAAATCAATGACTGATAATTTTTTTCTCTTTCTTCCTGTCTTTCGTCTCTTTTCTCCTGGGCTTTTAAAATATAAACAATTAGAACAACAGAAAGTAATGCCCAAATTCCATTTGTTGTTGCTAATTCATATAGTCTCTCTTCCAACAGTAATCACCTCCTTCCATATTAGCTTTAATATTAGATAAAGCTTTCTTTTTATGATTATAAATCGTTTGCCTTGAGACGCTTAACATGTTGGCTAATTCAATATCAGTATAACAATAATAATATTTGCCAATAATTATTTTCTTTTGTATTTCGCATAAATTATCTAACAAACTAAGAAAATAATCTTTGTCAAGTTCATCATAATTATCAGTCCAAATAAAGTCCTGAACAAAATTCTGTTCTTTTTTATTGTTTAGTAATTGTCTTAAAGTATTTATATATTTGCTTTTAAATGCTGAATGCATATAATTAATTATTTCACCGTCATTTCTGTTTTTAAATTTATTTAAATCAATCTTTCTTATAAATTCAAGCAGAAAAATTGTAAGGTCCGTTTCTGATTCTTCGTAATATAGCTTTTTGCCAAAACCATTTATACATGGAAGAAACTTTTTAATTAATTCTAACTTTGCTTCCTCATTTTCGCTTTTTGCTAAATGAAAAAGATTGTATAAAGTATATTCCCCAATTTTAAATCCCCCCTTTACATTAAGAACACATTTAAAAAAACTGATGTAAAGAAAAAGGATGATATTTATATGATACAAATTTAACAGACGTAAAATTCATAATTCATATGTATTTAAATAAAAAATTCAATATTAAACTATATAAACATCTTTTATGGTAGATTATAAATTGACTATAGACTATTATGGATAAAAGCATATGTATATAGAGATAAAATATGAAAATACAATATGGACAATGATAATTTAGTATGGGTATTATAAAGGCTAACAATAACAGTTAATTCTTAATGTTCAAAAGAAAACAATGTCATTTCAATTCTTTAGAATAATACCAATAATAAAATGACTAAAAACTAAATATAATTAAAGAAACATAAAAATAAGGAATCAATTATGATACCTAAAAGAGGAGAAAAGTTATGAATGATTTTTATACTGAAGAGCAAATAATAGAGGTAATTAAAGGTTTACTTAGTAAAAATGAAAACGACTTAGGATTTGCTTTAAAACCTGGTGTTGTTGAATTTATCAATAAAAGCTATCAAGAAGGGCAGTTCGGGGATATCACTTCATTAGAAGAATATATTGAAGAGTGCTTATATGATTATATAACACTAAAGCTTCCTATAAATATAATATTAGATGCTATTGAGGATGATTGTGATAAAGCATTTGGAAATTTTATTGTTAATCATATTGGTGTTGAAACTGTTGTTAGTTTTAATGAAGAGTTTGTTAAGTGTTATCCTGCTTATAAAAAATATTATGAATCAAAAAGTAATTTATTTTATGATTTAGAATTGGTCTTAGAAAAGAATGGATATAAAGCCATAAAAATATTAGAAGAAGGTATAAAGGTTAAAATTAAAAGTTTAGATATTGTCGGAGTTGTTAAAATAGATGATACAGTAGACATTGATGAAGACTATGAAATAAATTATCTTGTTATACCTGAAGATAAAACTCTATTTAATGAAATTGTTGTAAGTGATGATGATTTAGAAGTTCTAAAATAAGGAGATATATTAATTGGAGCATGATATTTGGTTTCATGGAACACAATATGGGAACATAAGTAAGATATTAAAGAATGGATTTAAAGCTGGGTTTGGTAGATTTGGAACAGGAATATATTTTGCTAAACAAGTTTCATTGGCTAAGAGTTTCGGAAACTTTGTAATCACAGCAAAAATTAGTCCTGCTGAAATAAAACAAATTTACTATCCTACTTTAAAGGAAATGTATCCAGATTTGGCAATTGAGGAAGAAGAAGGCGTTTCAGAAATAAAGGATTATATACTTGGTTTAGGTTTTAGAGCTGTTGAAATAGCTTATATTTCAGGCGAAACAGAGTTGTGTGTTTATGATTCTGAAATTATCGAATTTTGCAATTCAGAAATAGAGGAGCTTCTATATGGATAAGAATATTGATAAAGTTTATCTGATAGACGGAATGTTGTTTATCCAAATAGGTAACAATAAGTTTCCGTTAGTTAAAAAATATAAGTTTGATAATATTTACTACGATAAAGATATTTTTACTCAAGTTATGGATTTATTGAGAAATAATAAAATTCCTGAATTAAAAAAGATGAAAAAGGAAATTCTTGATTACTATGAAAAAATTGATATATCTATTGATAAGGTTTTAAGGAATGAAATAGAATCAGAAATCAAACAATTAATATTAGAAGCAGAAAATGAAAAAGTTAGATTAATTATTGATTTAAAAGGTAGAGCAGAACTCTATTATTTATATGTTCATAGAATCCAAGTATGGGAAGGTTGTAGAAGGCAGGGGCTTGGGAGTAAGTATATGAATAAAGTCATTGAGATAGCCAAAAAATATAACCTTTATATTGGATTAGATATAAGTAATGCTTTAGGAACACCTAAATCTAAATTACAAAGATTTTACAAGCAATTAGGATTTAAAAAATGTCATAAGGTTGGAATTGATACAGAAGTTTATTTGTAAAAAACTGCATACTTTAAAGTATGCAGTTTTTATTATTAAATATATTAAATTACAAATATAAAACAATATCCTCTGTATCCATTCTTCTCCTCCAACACAGCACTTTACAAGTGTTTGAAATGTCGATATTTTAAGCATCTAAAATCTTTTTTAATTCTTCAATATCATTTTTCTTAATTAAAGTACTATAAGCAAATTGTAGTCTTTCTGCTATATATTGTGTATTTCTAATATCATCACTTGTAAAAGTATTCATTCCATTACCTGATTCACTTTCGTTTGCAATAACATTGCTTATATACATGGGGTCACAAATCCCATTAATATTAAATCTGGTACAAATACTTTCAGATGCCTTTCTAATTTTTCCAGGTACATTATACTTATCAAATTCCTCTTTAAAATTAAACATTTTATCCTCCAAATATATATATTGTATATTCCTATTTTATTAACTTTTTAAATTATATGGCATTTTTGATTACAATATAAAATAACAATACATGTATTATAAAATAAAATAAATTAATAGTTAAAATTACTAAAGTTATAATCATAACTCTATTATAACTTTAATTTAATTATTTATATAATCATATTAATAAAAACTGCAGTAATATATAAGGTAATTTATATATTAACTACAGGAGTGATAAAAATGACGAATATAAAACTATAGAGTTATATAGTAAAATATTTTGACAATACACAAACTGTAGTATAAAATAAAAAAGTACAAAATTATTTTATATAGAAGGAGATTTCGTTATGAATTTATCCGAATTTAAACAGTTAAGCGAAAAAGAGAAGGTTGATTTAGTAAATCAAAGACTTCTTGAATTAAAAGAATGTGGCAGAACTATTAAAGAATTTCGTTCAGAAACACTTAATTTTACATATCCAACAGCAATGAAAATGCTAATGGAACTTGGGTTTGCAAAAGATAAAGATATTTTTACTAAGGATGTAAAACTTACTGAAGAAGAAATTAGTCGTTTAAAAACCCTTGCTAACAGCTATGAGTATTATATGAAACACAAGCAGTTTCAACCAGAAGTTACGAAAAGAAGTGATGATGTTATAACAACAACCAGTGCAAGAGTTTATAAAAAGGTGTGGAAAAGGTGGCAATGTTTCTGTCAAGAATGGAGTATCTTTAATGCAATCGACATGATGGCAAGTGCATTAGAAGAATATATGGACAAGTATGGGTTTGAAGATTATAGAACACTTATAATTCAAAAGAAAATCAAAGATAATAAATAATTAGGGGGATACATATGAACAAAGGATATACTAAATATGAATTATTAGAAAATTTGGAACTTATGGGGTATGATTTTGCTGGATTTGAGGATAATGATGAAGAAATAGAAAATAAAGAAAGAAACATAGCTGAAATGCGTGAAGAAGATATTGATTGGGCAAGTCTGTATGAAATGGCAATAAATGAAGATTTTAAATTCTGTGAACGAACTGGTATGTGGTACAATACAAATGATGACGATTATTGTGACGAGGAAGATACCGTATAACAATTTACCAAATAGTATAAGTTTTGTGATTTTATAAGAGGCTTCTATCTATAATAAAAAATAATAAAAGAAAAAGGCTAATTTTAAAATTAAAGGTTAAGAAGGAGAAAAATTATGAAGGTAATGAAATTTGAATCTAATACAAAGGGAAAATTAAATAAAATTCTCGATGGAAGTATATTCGAAAGTCCATTAACATTTATAACAGAACTTATGCAAAATGCTTACAGAGCTAAAGCAAAAACATTATTTATTGATATTAATGATGACAAAATCATTTTTCAAGATAATGGCTGTGGCTTAAAAAAACCCGAAAGTTTAATAACTTTTGATTATTCAGAATGGAAAAGTACTCAGGAAGGCTTCGGTATAGGTTTTTGGAGTGTATTAGCAATTCCTGGCATTTCATATGTTAGAATAAAAAGCAATAAGTTTGATATTAATGTTGATGTTGAAACTGCAAAAGACAATTTAGAAGTTTTAGTAACAGAATCAGAAACTCCTATTGATGGATTTTATGTAGAGTTAAAAAGCGATTATATCTTTAAAAATGCTACTGATATAATTGATAGAATCAAATCAGATGGAGAAAGAATGATTTACAATATTTACTTAAATGGTACACGTATACCAAGAAAAGATATTTTTGAAGGCATAACAGGTGATTTTAAAAAGAGTTATAATAATAGATATTTTGAAGCTGTTTTATGTGTTGCACCTGACGCATATTCAAATCCTATGCTTGTTTACGAGCTTAGAGATGTAAAAAAGCTTTATTGGTTTAATCATATAACAGGAGTAGTTTCTTTAAAGAAGAATGTATTAAAATTAAAAGAACCTGATAGAAAAGAAATTGTATATGACGATAAATATAATAAATTTAGGTATACAATGAATAAGTGTATAGTGGATTTATATAAAAGTTTCTTAGAAACAATTAATGATGACTATTTCTTCAACGAATATGAAGATGCTATTACTAATCACTTGGATACTAAAGATTATGAGAAGTTTTTACTTGTAGATGAAATTACGGAAAAGACTAAAACTACTGATAAAATTAAAGTGCTAATGAATGTGTCTAATCAAAAAATAGACGTTGAAAATATTAGAACTTCTCTAAATCAGCTTGCAGGTAAGAATGTTAGTTGGGTAGTATCTGATAAAAAGGAAGAAGAAACTGATAATGTTACAAAGCTAACAGTAGAGAATGTTGAGAACATTATTAATAATATCGAAAATACTTCTGAAATAGTAGTTGGTAATCAGATTCTTAAGAAAGTTGAAAAAGAAGAATTAAATACTGACAATGAAGAAAATAATGATATTAACAATGAGGAAGATAGTGAAGATACTAATGAATTGGAAGAAGTTGAAGAAACAGAAGAAACCGAAGAGGATAATTCAGAAGAAGACACTGATAGTATGGAAGACAACAATTCCTTAGATAATTGTATAGAAGAAGAGGAATATGAAGAAGAGGTAGTTGATGAAAAGAACTATGCTGGAAGTGTAGCAATTCCTATCGTAAAAAATCCTACTAAAGGAAATAGGAAAACATTAAAAGAAATTCTTAAAAAACATAAAAACATTATGTGGGTTGAATTAGCTAATAGCGATAAATATTATGAAAGTATAGCACTTGCTGAATACTATGGTATAACAGTTTTTAAAGCTAAAAACAAAATGTTTGAAGAATTTCTTAAAGAAAAACAAGTGCCTCATATTGAAAACATAAATAGTGCTATTATAAAAGATTATGCTATTACTGAATTATTTCATAAGACATCAAAAGAAGATGCGTTCATTAAGCTTTTAGAGCCTATTAGAAAACATTATAAATTACAAAGAGGTGTTTTTAAAATAGGAAATATATCAGAAAAAATAACTGTTGAATTTAATGGTAATAATTTAAAACAAGAAACAAAGAAAAATTCTGCTAAAAAGATTAATGTTTATGCTGTTACCTATAATGGTGAAATAATATTTGATAGAAAAGCAACAAATCTTAAAAAATTTAGTATTGCTAATTATACTGGCAAGACTGCAGTAGGTAAAAATGAGTTAAAATGTTTAATGTTTAACTTGAATACCATTGCACATGAATTAGCACATCTATTATATAATACAACTGACAATACAGATACTCATAGAGAGTATGAAAGAATGTTAGAAAGCCAGATTATAGATATATATGTGAATTTATAAGAAAAATATGCAATTAAAAGGGGGTACATTAGCACCCCTTTTTTATTTAGAGCTTTTTGGTATTGGATTATCCAAGATTACATATATATCTTTTTGTAATTATTGTAGGTAGATAATATATCATTTATTATACTGTCTAATTTATTTTTACTAACTTAATCACTTACTGACATTGGTATTATATTCATTATTTCTTTTGCCATAATTTTCAGCGTTTCTGTATGGAAAAACTGTATTGTTAATCTTGCTTTATCAACGGAGGTATGTG
Organism: Clostridiaceae bacterium; assembly: GCA_029256485.1. The sequence goes on along the minus strand of JAQSXU010000003.1, from coordinate 16,777 downwards.
AAAATGGTAATGCTGTGATGGCAGATAATATTGAATAAGCAATAGATGAAGCAATAAATGAACTAAAATATTCTGTATTTAATCCAGGAGAATGTATATAAATATGGCATTATTTCCATTTTGGAAAATACCACTTCAATTATTACATTTCAACTTGTAAGCAATACTTACAAGTTCATTTTTACTAAATTAAACAAGTAGGCTAATCCCTGCTTGATATATTAACTATTTACTTAAATTATGCCTCTTTATCCAAATATATCTTCCAGCACTCAGAACATGAAGTATTTTCTTTGCAACCTTCTTCTGTAGGACATAGCCCTGAATTTCTTAGTATTTCTATTATTTCATTTTCGGAAAGACATTTATAATCAACTTTTTCATTAAGAATTTCAATCAACTTCTGATGTCTATTATATTTTTTTAAAAGACCAATCCCACCTAATTTAAATATTACATCACTTTCAGATATAATTTCTACTGATTTAGCCCCAAAAGGAAACAAGTCCTCACAAAATCCGACAATCATAGTGTTAATCATAATTCCATTAAGGCAAACTTCACTATGCAAATAAACTCCATTTAATTTAAATATATGAAGTATTTTTGTCTCATTATTAATTTCAGTTTCAATATAAACTCCTGAATTTGTAGGTATTTGTTTTATAAACCACTGTTCTATTTCATTATAATTTTTAAAACTCATATTTTATTCCTTTCTCTTATTTAATTTCAATTTCTTTAATCATTTTTTCTAATTTCAACAGTAAATCATTATTACTTTGATTTAAAACAATTTTTGTATTTTCAAATCCTCTTATAATTTTCGATAATTCCACTGCTATTTCCTTATATTCATTAGCAGACTTAGTTAATCTTGCTATCTTCTCAGAAGGAGTATCCTTACCATTACAGTTTTCAATAGTTAAAGAATATTTGTTTTCACTATCATTAACCACCATAGTTAAATAGTTTTTTCCTCCGTTTTGCACGAAAAGCTCCATAAGATTATTTAAAAAAGCTTTAGCTGGTTTACCACTTAAACTCATATCTATAGAACCTTTATTAAAACTCATATCATGTAAATACAATTCTTCATCTACTTTTGATAATTCAGGATTATTTATAGGCACTAAATGCCCATTTCTGTGAGTTGGACATTGAGGGCATTTCATTGTAATGTAATCTCTCTTTTCCATTTCAGTATCTTTTTCATATATCATTGCTGTATTACAATATGGGCAATTCATTTTATACATATATTGACCTCTTTCTTATGTATTTTTAATTCTTTTAAAAAAGGATACAGTAACATTAAAGTTTATTACTGTATCCCATTTAACATAGACTAATTAATCCTCCATATCAGGAAAGTCTTGTGAATCTTCAATATCTTCTTCGTCAGAATCGGATTCAGAATTACTTCCATTTATTTTAATATTGTTCATTTCATCTTCAAGAGCATTAATTTTCTTTTGCAATCTTTCAATTTGCTTATTTTCCTTTCCAGTTACATAGTCCATTGTGTAATCAATTCTGTCTTCCTCAACTTGTGGTGTTAATGTAAAAGTAGCCCCATTTTTAAAAGATAATTTAACTGAATTTTCAACTACATCAACTGATGCAAGTCCAGAACCTAATCCAGTGAGTATAGATGTATCATTTACTAACATTAATTCATTACCTCCATTTATTTTATTTTGCTTTATTCTGTTCTATAGTTTATTATAACATAAACATTGACAATAGTCAACTAAATTGATATCTTATGACTCATAAATTATAAAAAAAATAAATAAAACTATAATAAAATATATGCAAAAATTAGGAAAATAATTTTACTTATTTATATAAGGAGGAAGAAAATATGAGTAGTTCACCTTGGGGAATAGTTCAAAATTCAAGTCAAATTCTAAGGGGGGTAAGAAATGTAAGTACAGCAGGACATGGTGGCATTATGGTGTCAATACCGTTTGCTAATAAACATTTTTCAAAAGAAGCAATTGCAGAAGCATTAGTTTATGGAAATTACTATTGCTATGAAGAAGATTGTGGATATGCAATTCCATTGTATGAATTAAAAGATAAATGGAATGAAATTTTTGGAGACAAAGCAGATAAACATGAAAAAACATTACTTAAGACTTTATCTTCTTATTTTCCTAATTACTTAATATCAAAAGGCATAACACCTTTAGAAAATGAGTATTCGGAGTATAAAAAAATAAGAGAAAGAGACAAAATGCAAGCAGAAAAAAATCCAGACTTAATTATAAGTGCTTGGGGTACATGGTATACAAATACGCCAGGTGTAATAAAGGTGGAAACTGCTGATGGCAAAGAGTATTTGATAAAAGAAGAAGGATATAGCGATATGACTTTAAAGCTTTTGTCAAAATGTCAAGTCATTAAAGAAATAACTGAGGAAGCGATATAAGAAAGGTGAGGATATTATGAAAATTTTTAAAAAGGCATTATTTAACCTAAAATACAAATTAGGCAAAGCAGAAGAAGGTAAGGATTTTTATTCTTGTGGGGGATATGAGTTTTGTAGTTCATGTACGGAATTAAACAAACCATGTAGTAAAAATTTTAAAATATAATAAAAAATGCAGACACAATAATTTAGTGTCTGTATTTTTATAAAACATTTAACAGGAGGAATTAAATGAAAAAATCATTACAAATATTTAAATTATCTATGGTTATAACTTTAATAATTATAGGAGTTGTAACAATAGGAGTAAACATAAATTCATTTATGTTATGAGGAGATAAGTATGAAAAACCTATTCAAATTAGCAATTATGTATTTAACTTCAGTTACTATAATATTTACTTTTGCCACAGTTATTTCATATGCTTATTCAGAAGTAGAAGTATTTCTTGATTATCAGATTGCGAAAAGTGAGATAATTAATAAACTTACTACTGATGAAATGAAGGAAATTACCTATGTTAGCACAGTATATGATAAAGATAAATTTCAGAGTGAAAGTTGGGGATATGAAAGAATAATTGCAGAAAACACTTTGAAAAACTCTTTAACAGGAAAGGGTGTGAAGGTAGCTATAATTGATACTGGGATAGATTTAAACCATCCAGATTTAATAGTTGCTGGTGGTGTTTCCATGGTAGATTATACTACTTCCTATAATGACGATAATGGTCATGGAACTCATATGGCTGGTATAATTTCTGCTCAAGATAATAATACTGGGCATGTCGGTATCGCACCAGGAGCTTCTATTTACGCTATAAAGGCTTTAAATTCAAAAGGTGATGGATATGTGTTGGATATTATTAAGGGCATTTATTGGGCAATTGATAATGACATGGACATAATTAATATGAGCCTTGGAGATAGTAAAATCAAATGTGAAGAATATGAAAAAGCTGTTAACTTAGCTTCTGAAAAAGGAATAATAGTAATTACTTGTTCTGGAAATGAAGGAAACGCCTTACACAATGAAGACAAGATTAGTAGTCTTGCAAAATATGCAGGTGCTATTGCTGTAAGTTCAATAGACAAGAATGATAATATTGCTAATTTTTCATCAACTGGGAAAGAAGTAGATTTTACTGCTCCTGGTGTTGACATAGCAAGTACATTTATCAATAGCTCTTACGAAGCACATGAAGGAACTTCTATTTCTTCTGCTTATGTTACTGGAACTTTTGCTCTAATAAAAGAAGCTATGCCTGATGCTACAAGAGAAGAAATAATGGAAATAGCTAAGAATAGTGCAACTGATTTAGGAGAAGAAGGTAAAGATAATAAATATGGATATGGAATTATAGAAATACCAAATCTTATTAAAACTTTAAGAGAGTATTATGAATTATAAAAGGTAGCAGATAATACTGCTATTTTTTTATTAGTAATTTAATTACATGCTTAAATCTATAATATAAAAGATTTTATATCAAAGGTGTTTTTAAACAAATTATATAGGATAAGATAAGGAGATTTGAGATGGCTAAAATAATGAATTTAGAATTAAAAGGATTTAAGGAATTCGAGGGACATGATGGATATGGTTTTAATGCTAATCTTTATTACAATGGTAAAAAGGTTGCTCATTGTCATGATGACGCTTGCGGTGGTTGTTTAGATATTATATGGTTTATTGATGCTGATAAAAGAGAAGACGTATTTAAATCAATAAAAGAATACTATACAAAATATCCAGCTTATATGTTACATGAAAATGACTATGGTATAACTGAACAATTCATTAACGAATTTGTTGGCATTTTACGGTTTGAAAAGTGGTATAAAAAAATGCTCAAAAATGGGTATACTGTTGCAGTTACTATTAACTATAACAAAAGAACTACTCCGTTATTAAAAAGAGATTTTACAACTGAGGATATATACGTGGCATATCTAAAATGGGACAAGCAAACAGAAAAATCAATGAAAGCAATGTATTCACCTGTAGAATATACAGTCTATAAAAGTTTAGACGATTTGATTATTAAATAACTATTGCTAAAGAAACTACTAATTATAGTGGTTTCTTTTATATTTTTCAGAATGTAAAACTATAATATTTAGAAATTAAATTTAAGGGAGGTTATAATATTTATGAAATTTGAAGATTTAAGGTTTCAAACAAAAGAAAGGTTAAAAGGTAATTACAGTCAACCCATAACAGTAATGGTTATAATGTTATTTATAACAATAGTTCAACAGATATTTTTTTATTTTATTGGTGAAGATTTATCAGAGATTATTTCTTTCGGAATTTCAATAGCAATGATACCATTATCTTATGGAGTTTATAGTTACTTTTTAAAATTTGCAAGATATGAGGAAGTAGAAGTTGGTTATATACTTTCAGGATATAATGATTTTGGAAAAATAGTAATAACTCAAATACTTGTCGGTTTCTATACATTTTTATGGTCATTATTGTTTATTATTCCAGGGATTATAAAAGGTTTGAGTTATTCAATGACAATTTTCTTATTACACGATTATCCAGAATTAACTGCAACACAAACAATAAACTTAAGTAAACAAATGATGTATGGTCATAAAATGGAACTATTCTTACTTCAATTAATCTTTGTTATCTGGATATTGTTATCCTTATTACTTTTAGGCATTCCGTTATTCTGGGTTTACCCATATATATATGTGTATATTTGTAATTTTTACGAAGACATTAAAAGAGAATATTTAAGTAAAAACAATATGAACGATAATTTAAAAAATGAGGGGTACAAGTATTAATTAAAAAAAATACTATGGTTTAACCATAGTATTTTTCTTTTATATCATTTGGTTTTTTTTAAACACTTCTTCCATTTCTTCTCTTGGAGACATAAATCCATCAAAGTTATTTCCATTTGTTCTGATTAAAGCTTCAGCGTAAAATTTCATCATATCAAGGCTTCCTTTTGAAATATTCCCAACTCCTTGAATTTTAAATTATGACCTTTCATCCCAGCTCTCAACTTTTTTATCTATACGGGCAGTTAAGTAAATTATTATTTACATAAATATATTAATATGGTATAATGTATTAAGAAATAAATTTACAACAGATATTAAGAAGTAGAATTAATGAAAGAATTGAAGAATTGAAGAATTGAAGAATTGAAGAATTGAAGAATTGCAGAATTGCAGAATTGCAGAATTGCAGAATTGCAGAATTGCTATAGATAGCCTAAAATATAAGATTGAAGAAATTTAAAAAATAAAATAGCATCATAAGAGGAGAATTATAAAAATGAATTGGATAGATATTAAAGACCAACAACCTCCAGATAGTAAAGATTGTATTAAGAAAGAATATTTAGTTACAGTAATTTGTAATAGTTGGGAAGAACCTGAGACTATGGTCATGGAATGGGAATGTACTATAGTTAAAAATAAGGTAGTAAAAAGATGGAAATGGAAAAATAGACTTGTTGTGAGTGCTTGGACTATAACTCATTGGATGGAATTTCCTAAACCAATGAATAAATTAAATAAAAATACTCATGTTTATTGTACTCAGTGCAAACATGGAGACGAATTATTTAATGAATTATTAAAAGATACTGATTTCACAGAACCCCAAAACTGTATAGGTTGTGATAGTAGTAATCCCGAAGACAGTATGACATTTGAAAATAGACCTAACTACGTAAAAAAGAGAAGAGAAATAATTGACAAATTCTGCACTGGTTGCAACAAGGAAATGATTTTTAATTATATCAGTCTTGATAAAACAGTCCCCAAAGGTGAGCCAGATGTGTTAGTAAAATGTGAAGAATGTGGAAATGAACAGCATATTTCAGAAAAAGATTGGACATTGAATTGTAGATTTATTTAATTAAAGAATTAATATTAAAAAGGGGGAATAGATGATAGACCTAAAGCTTAGATATGTATTCAAAAATGAGAAAACTAAAGAAATTGTGAAGATAGTATATAACCTAAAAGAAATAGAACAAGGTGAGGCAGAGTTTACAAAAAACCAGCTATGGAATGAAGGATATAGCTTAATAGCCACAAATATATTTTTAAATATGACAGATATAAATAATAAAGAAATGTTTGACGGTGACATTGTAAAAGCTAAGGGGATTTACTATGAAAAAAGGGGTGAGGAAATTGGTGTAATAAAACGCACTACTTTACTTACAACATATTTTCAAAATTTTAGTGGTTTCAGCGATGATTATTTAGGAAATTATAATGAATTTGAGATTATAGGTACTGAATATGAAAATCCAGAATTAATAGCTGACCTATCCTAAATGAACCACAATTAAAAATCTAATAGAGTTAAAAAAAGAACCGTATTGGTTCTTTTTATTTTTCATTATTTTTTTCATTTCTTATTTCTTCAATTTTTATATTGTCTTTATATTTCCTTTTATTATTTATTAGTTTTTTAGCAATAGGTTTAGATATAAAATAAATCACTATTATAACAATTGCTAATGGAATAAGAGATGTTATTATAAGTATTAATTCTTCAGTTAAGTTTATTAAAGATTTTATTGAACTATTGAAGTTAAATACTATTCTATTCCACATCCCATCTGTTTTTCCTGGGGTTATCATTGTTGTATCATCTTTTTCATTTAAGTAAATTGTTAATGTAGAATAAGTTATTTGCTTATCCCATTGATTTAAAGTTCCAGTGATACTTTCTATTTGATATCTTGTGTCATTTAGTGCTTTTTCTAATTCTAATACATCTTTTAGCTCAACTGCTTTTTTAAGAATATCTAACATTCTCTCTTCTTGAACTTTTAAAGACTTTAATCTTGCATCCGTATCATAATATTGGTCTGATATATCTACAGAATTCGTATTTTCAGATATTACTGTTCCATATTGCTTAATATTATTTATTGCATTTTTAAATTTATCTTCTGGAATTTTGTAAGTTAAAGTTGCAATCCTCATTAATTTATCAATTTCATATTTGTTATGCTGTGTAAATCTATAATTGCTATTATCAATTGAAGATTGTTCAATATATCCACCTATGCTTTCAATATATTTGTTAATGTCTAAAATAGTTTTGTCAAAATGTAATGTGTCCATTGACACACTACCAGTTTTAATAATTTTTTGGTCTTTAACATTTTGCTTGTTTTCTAATGCTGATGATTGAATAACTGCAGATTTTTCATAGTTATAATCCATTGAAGCCTTTTCTGGTGATACAGAATTAACTCCTAACATTGAATCCATTCCTACAGTAGAAGAACTCCCTTCTCTTAATGAGTTAGTAGAGCATGAAGTAAGTAAAAGCAGTATTGCTACAAGTAAATATATTTTTTTTGTAATTTGTGTTTTATTCAAGTTATATATCCCTCCCTTATTTTTATTTTATTCTTGAATTTTTGTTATTAATATACTTAGACGTAAAACAGTATTAGACAGTTCCCCTATTTAATAATACTTTAGTATATGCGATAATATTATAGACTAAAGTCAATGAAATATTAAAAAAGGAGATTTATTTAATGATTAAGGAAAACATAGTTGATATACAAATTATTAATAACAGATTAATAGAAATTAAAGAAGTATCATTCGACATCAAAGCAATAGAAGATAATATATCAAAAATAAAATATAAAGGGCAAGGATTAATTAAAGATAAATTTGTTGAAAATGCTCAATTACCGTCAATTGCTAAAGTTTTTTATGAAAGTATCTTTATGAGAAAAATATTAACCCCAGAAACCTTATTTAAAGAATATTTGTTTAAGAATTTTATTAATACCGACAATGATACATATAAGTTAAAAGGTACGGAAAAAACATACAGTGGGCAGGGAATAAAGGCAAGAGTATATAGAGCATTCCCATCATTATTAAGAGATTTTCATTTCTATGTTTTATGTTTTAATTCTAAGATATTCGAAAATATAAAATATTCATTTATAACTGATACCCAGGATGGCATAGATATTATGGTGACTTATAAGGGAGAAAATTTTGGGATTTCTTTATTTGTGGATACAGCAAGAAGTATGCAATTTAAAAAGAAGAAATATAAAAGGCATGATTATTCTTGTTTAAAAGAAATCTGTATCGGAATAAACCCTTTTGATAAAAGCACTTATATGGGTGATTTTGCACTTTACAATAAAACACATATTGAATACTTGATAAATGAAATAGAGAAACAATTATCAGATAATGTAGTAAATCTATAGGAAAGAGGAACAAATATGAGCAAACAAGTAATAGTAATGAGGAAAGACTTAAATATGACAAAAGGAAAAATGGTTGCACAAGGGAGTCATGCTTCTTTAGGCGTAATATTAAAAATGATGAATAATGGTTTTGGAATAAGAGATAAAACGCCTGAAATTATTGATAATAAATACATAATGAAATTAGATATAGAGATTGATTCTGAATTAGATTAATGGATTAGAGGCATTTTTACAAAAATTTGTGTTTATGTAAATTCAGAGGAAGAACTTCTTCAAATATATGATAAATCTGTAAAGAAGGATTTGCCTGTTGTATTGATAGAGGATGCTGGACTTACAATGTTTAATGGGGTTAAGACTAAAACTTGTTTAGCAATTGGACCTGCAAAGGATAGTGAAATAGATGAAATAACAGGGAGTTTAAAACTATTGTAAAAGGAGGATTTAAAAATGTTTACAATGAAGAATTTTGAAATATTGGATAAGGAATATGAAAAAATCCGAGACTGGGATAAAACTCATGAATGTATGTATAAACCAAAGAATGGTGTTGAGAAATACTCTGGGGCTATTGGAGGGCATTTGAGTATAGAATTTACTCCAACATCAATTGGAATGTTAGTTAAAGTAATATGTGGATGTGGCAAAGAGCTAATTGTTAGAAATCTTTAAGGAGGATATATGAATATAGATTTTAGTAAAATACCAAAAGAATTGATTAATAATATAGAGAGACTAAAAATAAAAGAAAATTTTCTTATCAATGGGTATGGATTGTATCCAGTATTTATTGATAAAAGGAAAGACCATCCTCTTCAGTATGAAATAAGATATTGCGATTTATGTATGAATAAAGATGGCGAATGGAATTACGAACCTTTATTCCCAATAAACAGAAATGCAGAATATTTAAATCTTCACAGATATGAAAGTATTGAAGAAGCTCTTAATGTATTCAACAAATATAATAATTAAAACAGTTGAATTAACTCAAATTCAATAAGTGTAAAGTTATATTTTTAGATAAAAAATCTATCATAAAAGATGGTAATAATCATTAAATTACAAAAATTAGAAGGGAGACAAAATGAAAAAAAATAAAATTAAACAAACAATTTTAATTATTACATTAATAATAATGTATATTTCAGTAGGATTGATTAACCCTATTGAATCTAATGCATTGGTTGTAAATCCTCAGATAGTAGAAGGGGAATATCATACTCTTGCATTAATGGAAGATGGAACAGTAAAAGCTTGGGGTAGAAATAATTTTGGAGAAGTAGGTATCGGCAATACTATACAACAAACTTCACCAGTAACAATATCAGGGCTTAATAATGTAAAGCAAATTTCAGCAGGTAGCAATTTTTCAATAGCCTTGTTGGAAGATGGAACAGTAAAGTCCTGGGGATACAATAGTAATGGGCAATTAGGTATTGGAAACTTTACAAATCAATATTCTCCAACAGTTATACAAGGACTTACTAATGTGAAAGAAATTTCAGCAGGTCGCAATTTTTCTTTAGCATTAATGGAAGATGGAACTGTTAAATCATGGGGTTTTAATGGTTATGGACAATTAGGTGTTGGCACTTCTCTTTTTCAACAACGAAACACTCCAATAACCATACCAGGGCTAACTAATGTTAAACAAATCATAGCTGGTGAATATCACGCTTTTGCTATAATGGTAGATGGAACGATTAAAGGATGGGGTTACAATGAATATGGGGCATTAGGTAATGGAAATATTATTAATCAAGGAATCCCTATATCTATATCAATTGATAGCGTAAAACAAATTGTAGCTGGAAATGCTCATACAATTGCTCTAATGAATGATGGAACAGTAAAATCATGGGGTGCTAATAATTCAGGACAATTAGGTATTGGAAATACTACTACAAAATTAACACCAGTTGAAATTCCAGGTCTTACAAATGTAAAGAAGTTGAAAACAGCTTCGTCTTCTGTTTTTGCATTAATGGAAGATGGAAATGTTAAAGCATGGGGAGCTAATGTTTCTGGACAATTAGGTATTGGAAATAATACAAATCAAACTTCGCCAGTAGTTGTTTCAAATCTTTCAAGCGTTGTGGATATCTCAACAGGATATTCAAGTGCTTTTGCTATTATGGCAGATGAAACAGTGATGGCTTGGGGTAGAAATGAATATGGTCAATTAGGTATTGGAAATATAATAAATCAAATTTCTCCAGTATTAATAAGCGATTTTCAATTAATTGTTGATAAAAATGCACCAAATGCTCCTATATTAACAAGTAGTACAACAGCAGAGACTAATCAAAATATAAGAGTTACAATTGCTTATCCAGAAGATGCTTTTGTAAAACAATTTAAGGTGGGAGAAACAGGTCTTTGGTATGATTATATTGCTCCTGTTTTGGTCACTAATAATAATAATGTTTACGCAAAGTGTAAAGACAAAAGTGGTAATTGGAGTGTAGTTAGTTCAATAGAAATTAATAATATTAATAAAGCACCTTTCACCACAAATCCTCAAATAGTAGTAGGGGACTCTCATGCATTAGCATTAATGGGAGATGGAACATTGAAAGCTTGGGGGCAAAATAGTTCTGGGGAAGTAGGTATTGGCAATAAACTTCAACAATTATCACCAGTAACAATACCAGGGCTTACAAATGTAAAACAGGTTTCAGCAAAAGCTTCTAATTCATTTGCATTAATAGAAGATGGAACTGTAAAAGCATGGGGAAGTAATGGATATGGGCAATTGGGTATTGGTCATACTACAGGACAAATGTCGCCTGTAATAATCCCTGGACTTATAAATGTGAAACAAATTACTGCAAGTAATGGTTCTACATTTGCATTATTAGAAAATGGAACAGTAAGAGCATGGGGTCGTAATGATTATGGACAATTAGGTATTGGAAATACAACTCAACAAACTCTACCAGTAATAATACCAGGTTTATCAAATGTAAATCGTATAGTCGTAGGAGATTGTCATGTATTTGCATTGTTGTCGGATGGAACAGTGAAGGCTTGGGGGTACAATCTTAATGGGCAATTGGGTATTGGTAATGCTGTTAATCAGCTATCACCAGTAACAATACCAAATCTAATAAATTTAAAACAAATTGTTGCAGGTCGTAATTATACATTAGCATTATTGGAAGACGGAACAATAAAAGTTTGGGGTCAAAATGCTTTTGGAGAATTAGGATTAGGTAATAAAACTCAGCAGGTATCTCCAGTAACATTATCAGGAATTACCAATGTAAAAGAATTAATGGCTGGGGCATTTCAATCTTTTGCACTAATGAAAGATGGCACTGTAAAGTCTTGGGGGTATAATGCTTTTGGACAATTAGGTATAGGAAATAAAGTAGACCAACTCGTGCCAGTTGATATACCAGGGCTTTCTAATGTAATACAAATTTCATCAGGGAATAATCAGACATTTGTAATATTGGGAGATGGCACAGTAAAAACATGGGGTTATAACAATTATGGTCAATTAGGAATAGGTAATACTATAATGCAATTGTCGCCAGTAATAATACCAAATCTCTTAATGGAAGTATCAGATAATATAGCTCCAACAGCACCGATAATAGAAGTAGATGAAAATATTCTTAATATCATACATGGCGTTGATGATATTGGAATAAAAGAAACTCAGTATCAAATCAATAATGGTGAGTGGTTAGTATATTCAGTTCAAGTTACATTAGAAGATGGAGAATATATAATTAATGCAAAAACCATTGATAACGCCAATAATGAAAGTGAAATGGCTACATTAAATATTGTCATTTCTAAAACAGCAGTAACAAATGCAACTAATGCAGTAATTACCGCAGAAACAACAAAATTACAAGCTGATGTAGATAGTGCCAGAGTTTTAGTAAATGCATTGTCAGATACTGTTACAGAAAAAGCTTTATTAATTGAAAGATTAAATGTTGTTCAAGATTTAATAAATAATGAAGTGATTGTAGAAGCAACCAATGCAGTAGCGATAGCAGTTGTTTCAAAATCACAATCGGATGTTAATAATGCAAGAGTATTGGTAAACTCATTACAAGATGGTATAGAAAAAGAATATTTAGCAGAACAACTTAATAATGTTCAAAGATATATTGATGTAATGAACGCTCTTATGGAAAAAATTGCACAATTAAAAAATAGAGTAAGTGGCTCTACTCAAATGGTATCTACAAGTATTGAACAGCCAATGTTGTTGGTAAGTACAGGTAATTTAAGAACATTATTTATTAAAAATGAATTACCACTTTCAACTATTACAGATATTCAAGCGATGATAGATTTGTTGCCAGCAGGTGAAGATAAAGATTATTTACAAACTCTATATAGTTTAGTAAATAACTGTAATGATTTTATTACGCAAATTCTTAATGGGAACATGGTATCAGCAGAAGCAACAATCAACATTATTAATAATAAAATTACAACATTGCCAGCAGGAGAACCTAAAGTTGCGTTTGTAGATATAGCTCAGTCATTAACATCAATATTTGAAGCTATGAAGACAGGTACAATAGTAGACCTACCTGATAGCGGATTAAAAGATGAACTTGCTATTAAAGCTGTTGAAAAAGCAGAATTGACTAAACTTCAATCTGACGTTGACTATGCACGAAATCTTGTAAACTCATTGTCAAATAATTTAATTAAAACAGATTTAAATGAAAGAATTGATATAGTTCAATCGTATATAAATGCAGTAAATGCAGTAATTAATGCAGAGAATAACAAAACACAATCAACAGTAGATAATGCAAGAGTATTGGTAAATACATTGCCAGATACAGAGGTAACAAAAGAATCCTTAAATGAACGATTAGATTCTGTTCAAGAGTATATAGATACTGTAACAATAGCGACTACTGCAGTTATTAAAGCAGAAGGCAGTAAATTACAAGTTGACGTAGATAGTGCAAGAACTTTAGTAAATGCATTACCTACTGGAAATGATAAAACTACATTAACAAATAGATTAAATACTGTTCAAGCTCATATTGATTACCAAGAAGCAGTTCGCATAGCAACTTTGGCAGTAATAAAAGCAGAAACAACTATACTTCAAAGCGATGTAGATAGTGCGAGAGTTTTAGTAAATGTCTTAATTAATCCAGAAATAGCTGAATTAACTTTAAGACTTGATGCAGTAGATTATTTAATAAACTGCGTATCAGACGCTACAAATGCAGTGCTAAAAGCTGAAACAACTAAGTTACAAGCAGATGTAGATAGTGCAAGAACTTTAGTAAATGCACTTAATAATTCAATTCCAGTAAAACTTTCATTGATTGAAAGACTTGATATAATTCAAGATTACATTGATTATCAAGAGCAATTAACAGAAGCAACAAATGCTGTAATTCAATCAGAGAATAATAAAATACAGGTTAATGTAGATAATGCATTGATTTTGGTAAATGAATTACCAGATTCTGAACCAACAAAATCTTCATTAATTGACAGATTAAATATTGTTCAAGCTTACGTAGATGCTGTAAATACAGCAACTGAATCAGTTGCAAAAGCAGAAGGCAGTAAATTCCAAGCAGATGTGGAAAGTGCAAGAGTATTAGTAAATGCATTACCTAATGGAAGTGACAAAGTTTCATTAACTAATAGACTGGATACAGTTCAAGCTTATATTAATTATCAAGAAGCTGTTCGTATAGCAACTTTAGCAGTAGAAAAAGCTGAAACAACTATACTTCAAATCGATGTGGATGACGCAAGAATCTTAGTAAATGCTTTGGTAAATCCTGAAAAAGCTGATTTAACTACAAGACTTGATGCAGTAGACTACCTAATAAATTGTGTAAAAGACGCAACATTAGCAGTAGAAAAAGCTGAATTAAGTAAACTTCAAGCAGATGTTGACAGTGCAAGAATATTAGTAAATGCACTTGATAATTTAATTTCTCAAAAAGCATCATTATCTGTCAGACTTGACGTAGTTCAAGCATGTATAAATGCTGTAAATGCAGTGATTAATGCAGAAAATAGCAAAACACAATCATTAATAGATAGTGCAAGAATATTAGTAAATGCATTATCCAATGGCGAACCTATGAAAGATTCATTAACAGATAGATTAAATACTCTTCAAGCATATGTAGATGCAGTTTTAAATGCAACTACTGCAGTTGTAAAAGCAGAAGATAGTAAGTCACAAATTGACATAGATAGTGCAAGAACTTTAGTGAATGCATTGCCTACTGGAAATGAAAAAATTTCATTAACAAATAGACTAAATACTGTTCAAACTTATATTGATTATCAAGAAGCTGTTCGTATAGCAACTTTAGCAGTAGTAAAAGCAGAAACTACTATACTTCAAACAGATGTTGATAGTGCAAGAGATTTAGTAAATGTTTTAGTAAATCCTGAAAAAGTTGATTTAACTACAAGACTTGATGCAGTAGACTATTTAATAAATTGTGTAAAAGACGCAACATTAGCAGTAGAAAAAGCTGAATTAAGTAAACTTCAAGCTGATGTTGACAGTGCAAGAGTATTGGTAAATGCACTTGATAATTCAATTTCTCAAAAGGCATCATTATTTGCCAGACTTGACGTAGTTCAGGATTATATAAGCTATCAAAAGAAATTAACAGAAGCTACAAACGCAGTAATTAATGCAGAGAATAATATATCACAAACCAATTTAGATAGTGCAAGAGTATTAGTAAATGCATTGCCAGATTCTGAACCTACGAAAACTTCATTAATAAATAGATTAAATATTGTTCAAGCTAAAGTAGATTATCTAAATGAAGTAGCATTTGCAACTGAAGCTGTTGAACAGGCAGAAGCTACAAAATTACAAGATTATGTAGATGTTGCAAGAATACTTGTAAATGAATTAGTTAATCCAGAAAAAGCTGATTTAAATAAAAGACTTGACGCAGTTCAATTATTCATAGATTATGGAATTGAAATATTACCACAAGACATTGATGCGTTAAATGGTTTTATCGAAATAATTAATTTATTGATAGCAGAAAACTATGTTGATGCACAAATTAAGTTAAATGAACTTAATGCAATTATAGAAGCAATAGTTGATGCTGAGAGTAAAGCACAAATGAAATCAAATGCACAAAAACTTCAAGATGTTATAGATGCAGGCGTGTTAGTTGAAGTTGCTGAAACATCATTAGAACAGTCGGATTTAGATATTGCTAAGATAAAAGTTAATTCATTACCTAATACCAAATTTAAGCAAAATTTACTATTAAGAATTGGTGATACTCAAATCGCAATAATTAATAAAAAAATTCAAGATATATTAGACAGAATTGATGAAATCTTAGATAAAGACAATCCTACACCAGAAGAATTAGACGAACTTGAAGATATTATTGAAGATTTAGACGATTTAATTAATGAATTGCCTAATAGCCCTGAAAAAGATGAAATACTTGAAAATCAAATACTATTGGCAACCCAAGCTGTTATTAAAGCAGAAACAACTAAGATTCAAATTAATGTAGATAGTGCAAGATTATTAGTAAATGCATTACCAAGTAGTGAAGTAAAAACTTCATTAAATGAAAGACTTGATATAGTACAAGCAATCATAAATGCTGAAACTGATTTACAACAAGCCATAACAAATGCAACAAATGCAGTTGTTAAAGCCGAAGGTAGTAAATTACAAGCAGACGTAGACAGTGCAAGAACTTTAGTAAATGCATTACCAAGCAGTGAAGTAAAAACTTCATTAAATGAAAGACTTGATATAGTACAAGCAATCATAAATGCTGAGAATGAATTACAAGAAGCAATAACAAATGCAACAAATGCAGTTGTTAAAGCTGAAGGTAGCAAATTACAAGCTGACGTAGATAGTGCAAGAGTATTAGTAAATGCACTTCCAAACAGTGAAGTAAAGACTTCATTAACTGAAAGATTAAATGCAGTACAAGCAATTATTGACGCTGAGAATGAATTACAAGAAGCGATAGCAAATGCAACAAATGCAGTAGTTAAAGCCGAAGGTAGTAAACTTCAAGCTGATGTAGATAGTGCAAGAACTTTAGTAAATGTACTTCCACAAATC
>JAQSXU010000142.1 GCA_029256485.1 Clostridiaceae bacterium | reverse complement strand
CAATGGGGACGGTTCGAGACCGGTGAAAAAGTCAACTAAAAATTAAGATAATTGGATATTGTATTCAATTATCTTTTTAATTTAAAGATAAAAACATGCGTAAAAATATTGAAATACCAATGAAATTAATTGATAAAAGCCTCAAAGCATGGTATAATGTAAGTGACTAAACAAACAAAACATACAGGCTTAGGAGGCTTATCATGCTTAGACAAATGAATAAACAAATGTCCTTACACTCTCTATTATACAATAAGATTCCAGAAAATCATATATTAAAAATAATAATTTCTGTGGTAGATTTTAGATTTATCAATATATTACTTAAAGATAGCTATTGCAAAAATTTTGGGCGACCTGCCAAAGAACCAGAATTAATGTGTAAACTATTGTTTTTACAGCACTTATACAATCTATCCGACGAAAAGGTTATTGAAGAGGCTAATTTAAATCTTGCATTTATGTATTTTCTTGGGATTAATCCAGAAGAAGAACTTCCTGATAAGAGTCTTTTATCAAAGTTTAGAACATTACGCCTACAGGAAGCAACCTTAGATGATATAATTACAGAAATTGTAAGGCAATGCGTTGAGAAAGGTATAATTAAGGGGTCTGGGGTAAGTATTGATGCAACTCATATAGAGGCAAATACAATAAAGAAAACCCCTGAAAGATTAATGAAACATTTAGCAAAAAAAATAATTAAAACATATGAAGAAGAAAATAATGAGATTTTAGAAAACCTTCCAGATGTACCAAATTACAAAGAAATTGAAGATCATAAAGAAGCTAAAAAGGTAATGAAAGAATATCTAGAAACCGTTATTGATAAAGTTGAAGAAAATAAAGAAGTTATCAATAAAAATTCCAAAACAGAAGAAATTATCAATAAGGCAAAAGAAATATTAAATGATCCTAAATTTCTAAATCAAAAAGGTATACGTTCATTGGTAGATAAAGATGCAAGAGTTGGTCGTAAAAGTCATACACAAGATTTCTATGGATATAAAACAGAATTTATTATGACAACAGATGAAAGAATAATAACCTCAGTAAGGACTGCAGATGGAGCTTATGTAGATGGAACCCATGCTAAAGAAATGATAGATGAAACCTCAAAATCTGGAATTAAGATAGATGAATTTTTTGGAGATAAAGCATATTTCAGAAAACCAATATTAAATATTATAGATGAAATTAAAGCGAAAGCATACATACCAGTAAGTGCATCAGTTTATAGGATTGATGAAAGTAAGTATTCATATAATAAAGATTCAGATGAATGGCAATGCAACCAAGGTAATGTTACAGTAAATAAAAAATACCATAAGTCTAAACCTAATAAAAATGGTGAAATAAGAGAAGTATACAAATATTACTTTGATATAAATCAATGTAAAAATTGTCCAAAACATGCTGAATGTGCTGGCAACGCAGCAAGAAAAATATTAAAAATCGGCATGAATACTAATGATTTTTATGAAATATCACAATACCAAAAGACAGAAGAGTATTTAGAGAAATATAAAAAAAGAGCTTCTATCGAAGGTAAAAATGCAGAACTAAAAAGATACCATGGACTAAGTCGAGCAAGGGGATATGGTCTATTAAGTGTGTCTATCCAATCAAAATTAGCCGCTATAGCGGTTAATATTAAAAGGATAGCTGCAATAGCTTAAAATTGAAATTATTAAACAAAACCTTAAATTTTGTTTAAATCTCAATAATTATGGAGTAAAAAGATCCACTTTTTCACTGGTCTCGGACGGTTCTCGTTGACCATTTCTCCATATACTTTACACTGTTCCTTTATTTATATTTTTTATTAAAGTCATTTATCTTAAGAAAGATCAAATGTTTTATTAAATTCTATAAAATGATATAATTACACACTCCCTAAAAATGTCTTGCCTATTTGAAATAAATACTACTAATACTATATAATAAGCGTTTATTTTCATCGACATTTTCTCACCAAGTTTATTGAAATTTATGTTTGGTCACAGAGAACCGTCCCCTATGACTCCATATTTTATTTTTTTCATCTGTTTTATCATTTATAATCTATAAATCTATCCCTTTTAAGTATATATCCTTAAGTGCTATAAGTTTTTTGTAGTCCTGAAATATTCCATATTGAGAAATTGCGAAAATGACACTGGTTTGAAATTTTAAATCAACAATAATTACCCCTTGTAAATTCCTATTTATCATCAACGCTCAGATTTCAATGTATACCTTAATCTTTGAATACTATTTGGATCGAAATATTCAAATGTGTATTCATCGATCCATTCAGGCAAAAACTCTTTAGAAATTGAAGTTGCTATAAGTATTTTTTCATCCGTAAATATATTGTATAGATATAGTCTTACATCTCTTTTGCTCTGTTTAAAATCATTATATGTATCAATATCATAAAATAATGGGAAGTCACTATAAAATATCCAGCCGTTTTTCATATTTATATCGAGTTCATTATAATCTGCTTTATTTTCTTTTACTTTAAACTCATGTGTATCCGCATTTAATATAAGGATCTCTGGAATTCCTGCTGCATATCTGAATACAGCCCAAAACTCATTGTCATTCCAACCATAAGGTTCTAAGTCTGTATCCATTTTAGAATCTATAACTTTGTCAAAAACTACTTTGTCGTTTTTGTCCAATATTTTTAAAGTTCTTATGCTTTCTAAATTTCTATCTGAAAAATATGGGTTTTCAATAATAATAAAATATTCACCGTTAGGACTAGCACTTATTTCTACATTCTTTCCTTCGTAAATTATGATTTTGTTACCTTCACTGTCAAATTTAACAACTTCTTCCTTGTATTCATCTTTACCAATATATTTTGTAACTGTACAATAGAAATATGGGTCTCTTATTTCAATATTAATATAAATTCCTTCTGCTAATAATTCAGCAAAAGACTTTCCGTTATATTTCCACAACTCCACACTGCTGGTCTCGTCTTTGGATACATCCATTACTATGAAATATGTTCCATTCAATTCCTTAACATGCAATATGTCATTTTCTCCAAAATATGATTTATTTCCAGTCTCTCCTTTTATTTGGCTAGCTTCTGAGTCTTTATAATTTTGAATTGCTTCTTCTAATTTCTTTATCTTTGACTGCAAATTTTCATTTTGAATCTTATATTCCTCAATACTTAGATTTACTGATTCATTCCTGCTGCATGATAACAAAATCATACTAAAAATAGTAACTGTAATTAGTAATGTTTTACTATTTTTATTCAAAATATCCCCTCCAGAATATAGAACATCATATAATTATTTTTGCTTAATGAATTCTCTTATTATGCTATCATCTAATATTAGTTTTTCTTTATTACCTTTGGTCAGTTCATTGTCTAAAACCTTAAATTCAAATCCTCTAATCATAAGATTGTCATTAAATGAATATGTTCCTGAATCTACATATACGAAATTACAAAAAAAGCAGTCGGTAAAATGACAGTAGGTCAAGAGCCTTCATGTTGTCGTTTTTTCTAACAAGCAGAAATTGTGTCCAATAAAACTCTCAAATGCTATAGTAATTCATAAGCTTTATTTAGAACAATTTATGTAATTATTATAATAAAGCTACTTCCATATTCAATTTCATAAATTTCCCCTAATTTTAACTAAGCATATTTCTCTACATTGACATTCAATAAGGGATTTGCCCGTAATTCAACGATTTCAGTGGGGGATTGAACCCCAACTGGAAAAATTAAGTGTAACTCACATCCTAAAGAGGTTGGGGATATTTAATTTAGTTTTTATAGAAACTCAGTCAAGATACCCCAAAAATAATAATAATCATAAAGCAGCATACTATTCACCTTATAATTATTATATATCTTTTTGAAAGAAAGTTCTCTTATTAAAATTTATTTAAATTATGGTATCTGACAACCATCTCCAGTATATTTCCGTGTCTGGATACACATTAAACTGCAATGTCTTTTCCTGATTGCTCCAATCTAAATACTTTATTTTCAGGCTTGCCTCAATATCACTTACATCTAATACCTCCAAGGTTTCCATTTTGTAGGTCCTTGTGTATTCTTTGCGTATATATTCTATATTTCTCACATAAAGTTTCCCGTCTATTTCTTCAAAATACGGCATCAGCATATTATATATGCTGCTTGTATAATTCTGACAATATGCTGATAAATTTTCAATCGTATATGATTCATATTGCGCAGTGTCAGATGAATAGCCAATGTTTGTATATTTAGCACCTTCTTGTTCTATTGACTTTCCTTCTATCCTGATAAATTCAGTTAATTTCAAACTATCAATTATTTCTATTGCAACACTTCTCATTCCTAAAGTTTTTTTAGTTGCTTCATCCAACTCAATTAATTCAGCTTCCAAAATATCGTCCAGCAACCAAACCTCTTCAACCTTTGAAATGGTATTTCTGTACATTTTCACTCCGTTAAGACCATCTCTAAAATAATATAGCGGATAGTTTATCACAGCAGTATTTTCTGTTACCTCAGTTGCGTAAATATTAAACCAATCCTTAATTACATATGCCCTTGAAGCACTATGTATTGCATCATTGGCATATAGATGACCTTCAAAATCCTTAAATATAGGAATATCTCCCATATGTATAGTTTTATATATTATATCTTCATTCGAATAAGTTGCACTCAAAAACTGTTCTATATCCTTTGTTGAGTTAAAACCATATTCATTATCATAAACCTTACAATATGAATTAAAATCTTCATTTTCAATATTGTCTTCAAGATCTATTGGGAATCCAATACCTATTGCAATATCATTTGAAATCAAGCTATTTTTAATCAATTGTTTTGCTGTATTTACCAACTCTCCATCATAATGTCTAAGCTCGCCATCAACTACAATTCCCTCTGATTCTTCCTGATTTTTTTCACTTTCAATTATTTCCGAAGAATTATCCGTTTCCTTTTCAGGATTATTAATTGCATCTGTATCGTTAACTGTACATGATGTTACGATTAACATAAACAACATGGTATTTAGTAAAATTATCATATGCTTGATATTCTTAAAAAAGTTTTGTTTCATAGCTCCCCCTTTACTATACTATCTAAAAAAGATTAAACTGGAATGGTTATGTCTATATTTTTACTTTTGCATAATGAATTCTCTTATTATGCTATCATCTAATATTAGTTTTTCTTTATTACCTTTGATCAGTTCATTGTCTAAAACCTTAAATTCAAATCCTCTAATCATAAGATTGTCATTAAATGAATATGTTCCTGAATCTACATATTCGAAATTACAAAAAAATTCTGAATCCTTTAATCTTAAATTGAATAAGGATTTTCGAAGTCTGGTTTGTGTCGCTGTAAATCGTATATTAGTCCATTGTGGTTTATACCAGTAGCCCTGATAACTGTATACATTATTTTCCTGAAAATCTAAAACATTGTATTCTCCTGGATAATAAATGAACTCTCCGTTATTTTTTATTATAAAGGTTCCATAATCTTCATTAGTTACTATAGTGTTTATTACTCGAAAAACATTAAGGTTATACGCAGAAACTATATCAGTTGCCAAGTGTCCTTTGTCTGGTTCACCTCGTTCTGCATAGTTACCAAATTTATTGAAACAACTAAAGAATACTGAACATACTAGTATCAATGTGATGATAACTGTTATTAAAATAATTGATATTGTTTTTATCTTATTCACTTATTCTCCCCTGGTACATGTAATTTCTTACACTTTATATCCGTTTTTCATAATATACAATTGTCATTCCATCCTTAATTAATTCTACTTTCCCAGTTTTTCTATAACCTAATTTTTCATACAAATAACAATTACCTTTTTCTTCTAATATGGTATCTAATTCCCACTTCGTCGAATCTTGATAGAACTCTTCTAATAACATAAAAGTTTCCTGCGCTATTCCCTTACCTTGTTCCAATGGAAGTATAAAAATCGGACTAACTCTATAACATCCATTTCCTTTACTAACGACTCTTACTCCCCCTACAGTTTTGTTATGTCTTTTTATTAGCCAATACGTAGTACAAACTTGGTTATACTTTCGTATTATTTGCTCTATTGTTTCATTGCCAGGACTCATATCATAATCCTTATATTTTTCTAAAAGTGGTTTAAACGATTCTATTTGCATATCATAAAGTAATTGCAAATCTTGAAATTTTGCTTTTATAATCTCCACATTCATAATTACTTATCTCCAATGATCTTATAATTTTACTGATGCTACGCTATAAGAATATTATAAAATTATCTTTTGATAATCTAATATAAAATCATCTATTATAACTCTATCAGGTGGACTGATTTTTTCAGGTATATCATTGACACTAAAAAACCTTGCATCTTTTCCCTCAGTTTTATTAACTACAATTTGGCCAGAAAAATCTTTGCAAATATAAGTTGCTGTAACATTATATACTTCATCGCCACCTGGATACTTATAATATAATTTTTCACCAGAATATACATTGAAAATTTTTAGGTTTCTGCATATTAATCCTACTTCTTCATTTACTTCACGTATAGCAGTTTCTATTAGCGATTCACCTATTTCCATTGCTCCTCCTGGCAACCCCCAAGAATCGTTATCTACTCTATGAAGAAGTAATATTCTGCCACAATTATCTAAGATGATAACACACGCCCCACACATTATTATTGGTCTTGTACCTATTAGTTTCCTCAATTCTCCAATATAATCTGACATAACAAATCAATCCCTTTCTTTATACTAATGAAGATTCTGCTGAATTCCCCCTAATATATTTAAGATTATTCTTTTTCAATAAATTTAATCGTCTGATCTATAATCCTATTTGTTTCTTCACCTTCATTAAAAACTTCAAAGCCGTGTTCTCCTGTTGAATGTAATATAAACTCGACTTCACATCCTAATTCCCTTGCTTCTTTGATAAAATTATCATTACAATCAGAAGGATATATTTCATCTAAAGCTCCCATGGCAATAAAGAACTTTGGTAAATTAGATGTATTAATGAATTTTATAATACTTGATTCTATTTTTCCATAATACGTTATTATCTTATTTATAAACCCCGTATTTATTTCCATAATATTTTTAACACCTATTTCTACTCCTGACGAAAAAGCAAGAATGCTTATATTACTGATGTTCAACTTTAACCCTTCCGAATTATCTAATAGAAAGTAAATAAGATCTTTTATGTCCTCTGGATTTTCCTCTGGTCTCCAATTAAATACAACTGTATTAAATCCAGATGCCGCTAAAACCTTTCCCCATGATTGAAAAAGTTTAATATCCTTAATATCTTCAATTGATGAACTGCCATGTACTACTATTACAGTAGGAACAATTGATAAATTAGTGTTAGTTGAGTAATACACGTCTAACTTCAACAACTTTTCATTAATTATTTTATAAACTACATCTTGTCTTTTTTCAACTGCATCCATATTAGGACACTTATACGCTAGATCCATATTCTAATTCCCCCATTTCTTATTTGCTTTCTATAATACTCATTTGATGTGCTTCAATTTTTTAATATATTCTTCCATCGCTTTCATTCTTTCAGGTCTATTCCGCTTTAATTCAAGCTGATATCTATTCCTAAATGGTTCAACAAATACATTAAATCCATTCCAAGAAACACTATCATATGGATGATTTTCTAAATTCATTTTTTCATCTGCTACTACATCAATATACGAATTGCCAGCACATAAACGACCATAATACCTAACAAGCCAAGTATCTTTATTGTCCACAAATGGTTCAACAACATAGTCTAAAAACATATCTTTTACCTTATAAAAATCTCTTGTATGAACAATTATATCCATATCATGGGGCACAATGTCTACACCGATTACGGCATCACTAACACTGCCAAATATATACCATTCTATATTGTTTTCCGAAAACTTTTTGGCAAGAAACGGTAAGGTATTTTTCCAATTCAAATTTCCGACAAACATTGATTGTCCCAATCTAGCAAAATTGCTTTTTACAATTTCTCTATCTTTTGCACTAACTCCGTTGTCTTTATCTGTCATAGGATAAACTTTTTTAAAGCCTATATCAGTTTTTTCAAACCAAGCCGCCACAAGATTTTTTTCAAACTCTGCAGCAACATCTTCTACGCATAAGATTAACTGGGTTTCAGTTTCATAACAATAACATTTCATTGAATTAACCTCCAAATTATTGGTTAAAGTTATATAAGTACTATGAAATTCAAATTCCTATTTATCTCTTACTATTAAATAATTAATCTTCCATTTACTACTAAAATACTATAAATGTACAACAAAATTATTATAAGCTCTTTAAAATAATCATAACTTATAATTACATAAATTTCCATATGTATTTATAACTTGTAATTTTATAAAATAAACTATGTATTGACTATTATGGTAAATAGTAGTAAAATTTTAAAAATCTTTAAGGGGGGTAAAATGGAAGACTGCGTACGTATTGTTCAAGAACATTATGATAGTGATGTGCAAAAGGAGTGGGATAGACTCGAAAGACACCCTTTTGAATTTGCAATAACTACAAGAATAATGGATAGATATATTAAACCAGGCAACAGAATTCTAGATATTGGTGGAGGTCCGGGGCGATATTCAATTTATTATGCAAAAAAGGGTTGTAATGTTACTCTTGTTGATTTGTCTACAGAAAATATAAAATTTGCTCTAGAAAAATCAAAAGAGGCAAATGTACAAATTAATGCTATTTCTGGTGATGCAAGACAAGTTAGTAAATTAATAGAGGGAAAATTTGACCATATATTTGTTATGGGCCCTATGTATCATCTGCTTGATGAAAAGGAAAGAATGAAAGCCTTAAGCGAAGCCATGTCTTTACTTAAAAATAAAGGACTGATATATGTTTCCTTTATTCTTATGTTTGCTGGTATGATTTTTTATATGAAACATAACCCTGAAATGTTACTTTTGGAGAACGAGCAAATTTTTATTGATACTGTTTTAAAGGGAAACTCCTATGCTGGTGATGCATTTACAAAAGCTTTTTTTATTGACCAAAAAAATATTATTCCATTTATGAATAAGTTTAATCTTGAAAAGAAGCATCTGTTTGGTCAGGAAGGCATTCTTGCTCCATGTGAATTAAATTTACTAAATCAACCCCAAGAAGCAATAGATAAATGGGTATCAATTGCAGAGCAATTATGCGAAAGGGAAGAATTATTAAGTTATTCTGAGCATGCCATGTATATAGGGCAGAAGATTTAATGATAAAAATAATATAGTAAAATACTATAGGGGGATTCCATGAAATTAATTATCATCTTTGGACCGCATGCAGTCGGTAAAATGACTGTAGGTCAAGAGCTTTCAAAAATTACTAATTTAAAACTATTTCATAATCATATGACAATTGACATAGTAAATGATTTGTTGAAAGTATGCCCAAAGAAAAAAGCAGACTAATTAATTTATTTAGAAAAGAAATATTTGAAGCTTTTTCAAGCAGTGAAGAATACGGAATGATTTTTACATATATGTGGGCATTTGACAGACAGGAAGATTGGAATTATATTAACTATGTTGAAGAGCTGTTTTCATCTAAAGGTGCTAAGATATATTTTGTTGAGTTAGAGGCAGATTATGAATTACGATTAGAAAGAAATAAAACTGAAAATCGTCTGCTCAATAAACCTACAAAAAGGAACTTGGAAAAATCAGAAACCATTTTTAGAAACTTAGAATCAAAATACCGTCTGAATTCATACGAAGGCGAAATAACAAAATTAAATTAATTATATTAAAATAAATAATACGGATCTTTCACCGGAAGAAGCAGCATTGATTATTAAAGGTAAATTTTCTTTATAACAATTAAGATCTAACTATGCAAGACTCCCTTAACCTAAAAAAGACCGATGGTCAAAGGTGACAGTTCTGATAAGCCGCTCAAGTTACACCTCAGCATTGCTTTATCCTGCTCATTTGTAAAAACAGTAATGTTATTAGCAATGTATGGTTAAACTATACTTAAAGCTTAAAAGAACCTTGATATACAATTAAAAGAAAACAGTATTCGACATTTCGACTTGTCGAATACTGTATATAAAATATATTTGTATTTTCCCTAAGAAAAGGAGAATAAACAAAATTAT
>JAQSXU010000141.1 GCA_029256485.1 Clostridiaceae bacterium | reverse complement strand
GCACACATAGGTCCTAAATCCATACTATAAGCAGATAAGAATGCTGATAAACCTACTGTAAATGTGGTTGCATTAATACTTGTTAATAACAAAGAAATTAAGAAATCATTCCAAGCTAAAAACAGAGTAAAAATAGCAGCTGTAGCAATACCAGGCATACAGATAGGTAAAATTATTTTTCTAAATGTATAGAAGTTACTAGCTCCATCTACGCACGCTGCTTCATCTAACGACATCGGTATACCTTGGAAAAAACTTATCATAGTCCACATAACAAACGGTATATTTATCGCTGCATAAACTATTATTAATGCAATCCTTGTATCATATAAACCCATATTTGTAATGATTCCATAGATTGGCACTGCAATACTTGATGTAGGAATCATTTTCAAACATAAAACTAAAACAACTAACATTAATGATAATTTAGCTCCAGAACGTGATATTGCATAGGAAGCTAAAGACCCTAAAATCACAGCAATGATTGTACTGAAAACAGCACATATTAAACTGTTAGCCATATCTTGAGCTGCCGGAATTCTAGAAAATAAGGCTGAAAAATTTTCTAAAGACAATTGGGTAGGAAAAAACTTTGCAGGTATTGATACTACTTGTGATCCAGGTTTAAATGATGAACTGATTAAATATAAATATGGAAATAACCAAAATAACGTAAATGCTAAAGAAATAATTATTACAATATGCTCTCCCATTTTCCTTTTTAAAGTTGTCATGATTTTCCTCCTCCTTCTTAATACTTTTTAGGGTTCCATAGACTTTGCATAAACACTAACGTAAAGACAATAAGAATAATAACAAAAATAACAGCCATAGCACTTGCATATCCAACTTGATTGTATCTTGTAAGTGTTCTATAAATTACAACACTAATCATTTCCGAAGAATTATTGGGTCCGCCTTGAGTCATAGCCCAAATAATATCAAAAGTTCTTGCAGCATCTATAATTCTAATAGACAATGCAGTGAGTAAAACAGGTTTTATATTTGGCATTTTTACCAAAAATATTTGTTGCAGCTTATTAGCTCCATCTATTTTTGCAGCTTCAATCATACTTGAATCAACCCCCTGCAATCCAGCTAAAATCATTAACATCATAAAAGGTGTTGTTAACCAAATATCCGCAAAGGCACAAGAAAGTAATGCCCATTTTCCATCTGCAAGCCATAATATACTGTTTGTATCTTTAATAATGTGTATATTTTTTAATATTTGATTTATAATACCAAACTGAGCACTTAACATTAGTTTCCATATCAAGCCCGCAACTAGTGGTGCAATCATCAACGGTGTCAATATCAATGATCGAACTATTTTATTTCCTTTATATTCATGCTCAAACAACAATGCCATAATTAGTCCAATGCACAATTCAGCTGTAACGGCAATAATTATGTATTTTAATGTATTTATTAATGGGGTTAAAAAACTTGCTGTTGTAAATGCTTTGATATAGTTATCAAGTCCCACAAATGATTTCATTCCAGTTAAATCAAAGGTATAAAAACTATCAATGGCCATTTTCAAAATGGGATATACTAGAAATAAGCCCATGAAAACACCACCAGGTAAAAAAAACATAATTAAAGTTCTTCTTGAAATAATTCTCATAACAAAACCACCTTTCTGCTTAATACATTTCATATAGGCTATTGCTAATTAAGCAATAGCCTATATCTTAATAAAATAATATCTTTATAGTTTTTTATTTTACAATAGCTTCGATCTTTGTTTTAGCATCATCTAACGCAGCCTGTGGTGTAGCCTTACCTGCCAATGCATTTTGAATTGCACCATAAAGCACTTCTTCTATCTGAGTCCAATGAGCTGTAGCTGGTCTATTTTGAGATTGTTTAGCAGACAGAGTATCTAAAACTGCTTTAAGATGCTCATCACCTGGTTGTGAGCTGTATTTTTCATATACAGATTTTCTACCTGCAATTTTTAATGGTGCTTGCATATAATCTTCATTATGATCATACATAAATTTTATGTATTTTTTTGCAATATCTTGATTTTTAGTAGTTTTGAGTATAGATTCATACCAAGGGCCAGTAGTTGCTGCAACACCTGCTGATCCTCCTATCATAGGAGCAACTCCAACTTTTCCTTTGAGCGCTGCATAAGCTGCTGGATATTGATGACTCCAGTTTAACTGCATAGGCAGCTTACCATTTACAAACATTTGTTCAGCTTCTGTGCTTGCAACAGAAAGAGTTTCTTTTGGTGCATATCCTTTTTTATATATATCACAAAGTAATTTTAATGCGTCTACATATGGGGCTTGATTAACTAATACATTATTGTCTTTATCTAATACTAGTGGATTAGCTCCTGCTTGTGCAGCTGCATCTAACCAGCTGCATACTGTATCCCCATTAGCTGCACCAAATACTGCGGTACCATACATGCCATCCTTAGTAAAAAATGCCGCAACATCTTCATATTGCTTCCATGTTGTAGGAACAGTTAAATCATAACCATATTTCTGTTTAAATGCTGATTTGTTTGATGCATCATTAAACAAATCAGTTCTATAAATCAATACTTTAGAATTAATCCACATTGGGAAACCATATAAAGAACCATTTAATGTTCCACCGTCTACTAAAGTTGGTAAAAAGTCAGATTTAACAGCATTCGTTGCCACATCATCAAGTGGCAGTAAAGCATTTTTAAATGCTGGTAACCAAAGAACATCTAACGTAGCAACATCATGAACTGATGTTTTGGCACTAATTTCTGTTGATAATTTATCAAACATTCCAGAATAAGGAACAGCGTCTACCACAACTTTGTATCCAGTCTGCTTTTCGAATTCCGCTGCTGTTGATTTTGCTACACTTTCTCCAGGGCTGCCACTTTCCACCAATACACTTATTTCTTTTTTCCCTGTGTTAGTATTAGTATTAGATGTAGATTTTCCACAACCTGCTAGTAAAGTAACTACCATTGCAGCACTCAATAATAACGCTAAAGTTTTTTTATTCATTTTTATTCCCCCTTTAAATAATAAAGTCAATGAAAAATTTTAGATGAATCAAAATTATCAGTATTTAGTAAACGTTTTGATTGACTATGAATTTATAATATCATGACAGGTTATGATATTGTTTTCATAATCTATTGAATTCTTTACTTATAATCTTTAAATACACAAACGTTTATTTGAAAGAATTACACATTAATCTATTTTTGCACTTATCTACGAAAATATTGACTAATTATCATATATCTCTATAGAACTGCTATAATGCTCTAATATATTATAAAAATAAAAAGGTTAGAGATAGACTTATGTATTTATAAATCTATCTCTAACCTCAAAATATAAACAGAATTCTTTGTTTCAGGTGAAGCTTTTATGCCTTTAGGTCATCCAACTAAAGCTTAGAAATCGTTTTTTTGAAGCATAGCTTTTAACTGCTCAGCTGCCCCATCCAAAGCTTCTTTAGGTGACTTCTTTCTTATTAGCGCCTGTTGTATTGCAGGAGCTAAAACTTCAGACTCAATTTGCGGCCATTCAGCAAGTGCAGGACGATTCTGTGACTGCACACCTGATAATGAATCATATACAGATTTGAGATGTTCATAACCAGCTTTTTTACTATATTCATCAAATACAGACTTCCTAGAAGCTACTCCAAAAGCATCCATGTATAAGAAATTTTTGCCATATAGGAACATTAGGTATCTCTTTGCAATTTCCTTATTTTTAGATGAACTTGGTATGACTTGATACCATGGACCTGGTATTGATCCAACGCCAGCATCTCCTGCAATCATTGCAGAGGTTCCAACCTTACCTGCAACACTTGACTTCTGTGGATCGTTTGAAGGCACATAAAAGTGTCCCCATGCCAACATCATAGCAAGCTTTCCATTCCAAAACATCTCTGCAGTTTCAGCTGATGACATTTCAGTAGCTCTAGGAGGTGCAGATTTATCTTTATTTAGTATATCTGAAAGAAATTGAAGTGCTTCTACATAAGGTTTCTTATTAATTAGGACCTCTCCTTTTTCATCTACAACAACAGGCTTAGCTCCAGCCTGCAAAGAGTGATCCAGCCAACTACATACAGAATCACCATCATTTGCACCAAATACACTGGTTCCATATATGTCAATTTTCCCATCTTTATTTGTATCACGTGTAAAGAACTTAGCAATATCTCTATATTCCTTCCAATTCTTCGGAGGGTTTAAATCATAGCCATATATATTTTTAAAAGTTTCTTTTTCTTTTGGATTTTCAAAAAGATCTTTTCTATAAAACAGGATTTTACAATCAGTCCATGCAGGTAATCCATAAAACCTTTCATTGTATTTTCCACCTTTCAAAGCTTCTGGCAGCAAGTCATCCTTAACCTCATTTGTGACAATTTCATCTATTGGAAGCAAACCTTTTGCTAGGTTGGGCAACCAAAGTACATCTATGGTTGCAACATCATACGCACCTGATTCGGAGGCTTCTGCTGCTCTTAATTTATTAAAAACATCAATATATTGAGCAGATTCAATTTTTACATCGTATCCTGTTTCCCTTTTAAACTCTTCTGCAGTGTTTTTTGCAACAGAAAAAGCTGGACTTCCGGCTTCAACCAATACTGTTATCTGCTTGCCTCCAGATTTTTCATTGTTAGGTATATTAACTTTATTACTTTGACTTTCACAACCTGTTGCCAAAACAAAAAACATCATTGTAAATGTAATACAATATATTACCACCTTAATTTTTCTTCTTGACATAAAATTCCCTCCTTCCATATATATTAAATTATCACTTACCTCTCTCTTGCTGCTCACTTTGCCTTTTAAAAGCTAAAGGTGTTAAACCATATTTTTGTTTGAAAACTCTGTTAAAATATTGATTATTATAAAATCCTGCTTTAAATGCTGCCTCATATATCTTTATTCCCTTTTTCTTCAAAAAAAGTTTTGCCTTTCCCAATCGAATATCAAGTAAATATTCTGAAAAAACAACTCCCATCTCTTTTTTAAATAACATACTAAAATAATTTGGGCTTATATTAACATGATTAGCCACATCTCGCAAATATATTTCTTCAGTACAGTGCTTCTCGATGTATTCAACAGCTTTTAATATTTCTGATCTATACAAATTATTTTCTCCATTATTTATATCAACTATTTTTTTTATTATAGATACAAACCAATTTTTAATGTCCTCAATATTTTGTTTTGACTCAATTTCTTCGTACGGTATATAATCCGTTTGAAACAAAACCTGCGGATCAATGTCACATTTCATTGAAATTCTAGTTAATACGTTTATTAAATCTATTATCCATACTTTCAACATTTTTAAATCTTCATATTCGTTTTTAAATTTATTTAAATAACCTTCAATTAAAGCAACTGCTTCATTTATATTTTCCTCAGTTATAACCCTTAATAAGTTCTTTTCATCCTCAAGAGTTAAAGCATAGTAACTGCATTTTTTTTGATCTTTTAGAAAGGAAATTTTACCTTTATGAAAAAGCATATACCCTTCAATCATATTTTGTGTATGTTTATATGCCTCAGCCACCTGAGAAAAATCACAGCATAAGTTACTGATTCCAATACTTATAGAATACGGAATCGTATTCATAACTTCTGTTCTAATATTACACATCATTTCATTGACTTTTTCAATTATAATCCCCAAATCTGCATTAGTATCGAAACTTAATAAGATTGTAAACTCATTATTCTTGGTTAATGCTGCTATTCCATTTCCATTTTTCATTATTATAGCTTTAATGATTTCTATAATCTGTGAATTATATTTTTTTAACTGTTCATCAACTAACTCTCCACTCATAACTAAAAAATCATCAAATTTAGCAATTGCTACAAAATACTTGCTGGTATTAAAAAAATATCTCATAGAAGGTAACTCTTCAATAGCATCATTTTCGTCTCTTGCTATCCCATTAATTATATTTTTAAGCAAATTAGATTTAATTGTATCATTAGCCTCCTTCTCATAAATTACACTATTCTTATTAATTTCTAGTTCTCCAATTAATTTTTCAAGAAGCTCTAACAAGGTTTCCTTTGTTAAATATTGTTTTAAAATATAATCACTTACTCCACACTTAAGTGCCTCACGAATGAAATCATAATCACTATGACAACTTAGTACAATTATTTTCATAAATTTTTTGCTATTCTTAATATTTTTAATTAAATCAATACCACTCATAACAGGCATGCTTACATCAGTAATAACTATGTCAACATTTTGCTTTTCGATAAATTGCATAGCTTCCCTGCCATTTGTAAATTCACCAGCAATTTTCATACCATGAGATTCCCATTGAAGCAAGCCTGATAGATAGGTTCTAACTATTGCATCATCTTCTACTATAATGACATTATACATACTTCTGAATTCCCCTCTCATCCGTGATAACTGGCAACCGCATTATCACTTCAGTACCATTTTCTATATTACTTAAATAATACAATCCGTATTGGTCTCCAAAATAAAGCTTGATACGTTCATTAACATTTTTTATTCCCATTCCATTAAAACTATTTTTATTGTTATTTTCTGGGACTTGTAACATCATGTTTATTTTATCTGCATCTATACCTTTTCCATTATCTCTGATTCTGAATACAACATCCTCTCCTTCTACTCTACCTTCAATATTAATTTCGATAAAATTTATTTCAGCATCCATCCCATGAACTATGGCATTTTCAATAATTGGTTGAATAATGAGCTTAGGTACAATATAGTTTTGTATTTCTGAACTTATATTAAATATAATTTTGAATTTGTCCCCAAACCTATATTTTTGTATTAATGCAAAATTTTTTATATATTCAATTTCTTCATAAACACTTACAAATTCTCCGCCCTTACTTATACTTGCCATCAATAGTTTTATCAGTGAATCTAAAATTTCCTCAATTTGAGGCTGTTTATTTATGGCTGCAAGACATTTTACTGTAAACAGAGTATTATATAAAAAGTGAGGTTTAATTTGAGCTTGCAGTACTTTAATATATGCCTCCTTCTTTTTTTTCTCTTCTTCTCGTATATCTTCCATAAGGTTCTTTATTTCAACGGACATTGAATTATACCTTTTGTATATTTCTCCCATTTCATTATTGCTGTCATAATCAAGTCTTACTTCAAAATCCCCCTTTTCTAGCCGTTTCATGGCCCTTCCAATTCTTTCTAATGGACTTGCAATCTTTGATGATACCCATACAGATATCAATATAACAAAAATAAGACTAATAATGAAAATAATCAGATTTATGGTTAGTAACCATTGATTATTAGATTCGATATAATTTATAGGAATTTTCGCAATTAGTACCCACTTTGCAGATGGAATAGTATTATATACTATCATATAATTTTTTCCTTCAAGTTCAATTGTAAAACTTCCTGAATTCTGGTTTATCTTTTCATTTAGTGAAGTTTCAATCCTTGTAGAAATTGTTTTTTTGTTTGGATGTGATATTATGTTACCGTTTTCATCAATGATAAATATTGTAGAATCCTTGCCAAAGGAGGAATCCTTATATATGTTAAAAATACTTTCCTCATCTATTTGCATTTGTATTAAACCATAAGAAACGCCAAAATTGGGTATTGATCTTAAAAAATATAGATAATTACCTCCATCTGGGTCATAACCTGCCACTGGACTTGTTGACCACACCTTTGTCTTTGCATTGCTGGCAAGTGATTTAAAATGCTTATTATCAATGTAGTTCATATCATTGTATATAATATTATCATTAGATCTTATTACATTAGTTCCATTTAACGGATATACAAATATTGACTTTAGATCCAGTGAATTTTGAGTAAAATAATACAGCTTCTGGTTTACTTTATTACTATCAATATAATAATTGTAATCATTGATTTTTCCTGATAACAAACCACTAAGATTCTCATCAAATGCTATTGACGAACTTATTTCATCATATTGATTAAGATTCTTTGTTATATCTCTACTTATAATCTTTACGGTCTCATTTACAAATTCACTGGAATTCATTTTTAGGGTATTGACCATAAAATAATATAATACTAAATTAATAATTAACAAGCATACTATAAAAATTGGAATATATGATAATATGAGCTGATATCTTAAATTTAAATTTTTAATCGTAAATAAAAACCTCTTACGAGTTTTAAAAAGTTTAGCCATTTATTA
>JAQSXU010000027.1 GCA_029256485.1 Clostridiaceae bacterium | reverse complement strand
TTCCTTCACAAAAATCGGTGAGGATTCGATATTTTATTCGGCACAATGTAAAGTTTTTGGCACAAAGTATTTACTCACTTGATTCATAATTTTACATATATTATAATGTAAGTGTCTCTTTGCGCTGCATATTAATCTACAGTACAAACTGAGCAGGCGATGAACCAATAAGGTTCGTGGGGCTGGGCTGGCAACAGCAACAGATTGAAACATTTCACATCTGTGGGACAGTATTATGTTCCATAGGTGTTTTTTTATACAATTATAGGAGCATATACTTAGAAATCTGCAATGCCATAGAGCTATCTTATTAATGCTTTAATAAGCAAATTAGGAGGTAACTATTATGACAGAACAAGAAAGCTTATCATTATTACAAGGCCTAACAAATGACCAAGCCCAAAAATTACAACAGAAATTTGGAAAAAATCAAATTACATCAGAAAAAAAGCAAAGTTTCTTCAAAAAGGTGATTCATATTATTAAGGAGCCAATGTTTCTTCTTTTAATTGCAGCGGCTGTTATCTACTTTATTCTAGGTGAACCACGTGATGGTGTAATTATGCTTGTTTTTGTGGTTGGCATAATTAGTATAGATGTGGTGCAGGAATGGAAAACCGATAAAACACTAAATGCCCTTAAAGACTTATCAGCACCGCATATTACAGTGATTAGGGAAGGAAGAGAACAATTAATTGCAAGTACTGATTTAGTGCCTGGGGATTTAATGATTATTACAGAAGGTGTAAAAATCCCTTCTGATGGTGAGATAATTAAATCCAGCGACCTCTGTGTAGATGAATCCACTTTAACTGGTGAATCTGAAGGGGTTTGGAAACAGACTATTGATGATTCAGACAAAAACTCCACTGATTACTGGCATAAGGATTATTGTTATGCAGGAACACTGGTTATACAGGGAAGTGCAGTGATTAAAGTTAAAAGAATTGGATCAGCAACTGAGTATGGAAAAATTGCTGCAAATGTAGAGTCTGCCCCTGAAAAACCAACTCCTTTGCAAAGACAGACAGGTAAACTTGTTAAGACCTGTGCTGGTATTGCAGGAGTATTATTTATATTGGTGTGTATCATTACCTATTTTAACATTCCGGACCATGCCTTTAAGGACAGAATTATTGAAAGTGTTCTTTCTGGTATCACACTTGCCATGGCCATGATACCAGAGGAATTTCCAGTTATTCTTACAGTATTTCTTTCAATGGGTGCATGGAGGCTTGCTAAAAAACATTCCCTAATAAGAAAGCTTCCTGCTGTGGAGACTCTAGGTGCCGTATCAGTACTATGTGTTGATAAAACTGGTACCATAACCATGAATCAAATGACTGTACAGAGTACCTGGGCTGTGGACGATGATACAAATTCTCTTTGCGAAATTATGGGGTTAGCTTGTGAAACTGATGCTTACGACCCAATGGAAAAGGCAATGCTTTCTCACTGCGAAAAGCTTGGAATAGCTAAAGATCATATATTTGGCGGAGATTTAATTACAGAATACTCTTTTACAAATGAAATTAAAGCCATGGGACATGTTTGGAGACATGATGGTGAAATTATTATTGCAGCTAAGGGTTCTCCAGAGCGAATTCTATCAATTTCCGCATTGACACAGGATGAACAAAAGAAGGCAGAAGATAAAATAAAGGGAATGTCTTTACAAGGATTAAGAGTTATTGCTGTTGGAATTATGAAGTTGAATAGTGAATGTCAAATCCCTGAAAAAATCACCGACTGCAGCTTAACACTTTGCGGGCTTATTGGCCTTGCTGACCCTCCAAGGCAGTCTGTAAAACAGGATATTATCAACTGCACCAAAGCTGGAGTAAGAGTTGTAATGATTACAGGTGATAATGGAATCACTGCCAGTTCTATTGCAAAACAAATTGGAATGCCAGACAGTGATAAAATTATTACAGGCGATGAGCTTAACAACATGAGCGATGAAGAACTGCGTGAAAAGGTTAAGTATATAAGTATTTTCTCACGTGTGGTGCCTGAGCATAAAATGCGTATTGTAAAAGCCTTTAAGGAAAATGGTGAAGTTGTTGCTATGACTGGTGACGGTGTAAATGATGCTCCTGCGCTAAAATACGCGGACATCGGAATAGCTATGGGTAAACGTGGCTCTGAAGTGTCCAGGGAAGCTGCAGATTTGATTCTGATGGATGATAACTTTTCTACCATTGTAGATACCATTAAGGATGGAAGAAGAATATATGACAACATCAGAAAAGCAGTGGGTTATGTATTTGTAATTCATATACCAATTGCGTTTGCCTCACTGCTTGCTCCTTTTTTAAAAATAAATCCAGCCAGCCTGCTTTTACTGCCGGTACATGTGGTATTGCTGGAGCTTGTTATTGATCCTACATGCTCCATTGTACTTGAACGCCAGCCTGCTGAAAATAACATTATGGAACGTAATCCAAGAAATACTGACGAAAAAATTCTTACTACATCAATTCTTGCGAAAAGCCTTGTGCAGGGATTCATAGTATTTACAGCATCTTTTGGAACTTACTTTACATTCCTGCAGCAGGACCCTGGAAATGCAGCTTTGGCAAGAACCATGGGACTTTCCATAATTATTATAGCTAATTTATTTTTAGTTCAGGTAAACAGCTCAAACTATGAATACGCAATTAAATCTATACGCCGGCTGTATAAAGACAATGTAATGTGGGCCGCAAGTATTGGCACATTTGCAGGGCTATTATTAATGATGTATACACCTCTTAGGGTAATTCTAAATCTTGCTCCACTGTCTTTTACTCAGTTTATAACCGCAATATTGGTTGCTGCTGCTTCAGTATTTTGGTACGAAATAGTGAAACTTGTCGAATGCTACCAGGTAGCACCCAGCTTTCGTCGAATGTAACCATTTTTAGATAAACAACTTCAACTATAAACTTATACAGCGTGAAAATGCGTAGAAGATTCGCAATCTTCCCGCTGTATAAGTTAAGTTTACATATTGTTTATCTATAGCACCCGAATTACGTCGCTAGCGCAGGCACTTTTGTCTGCGCTCTTTTATTTTTACACATTGTACTTCGTTGGGAATATACTAATATTATAATTTTTCTTTTGGGGTTGATTGAATGAAAAGAGCCCTTATAAGACTGGAGGAT
Organism: Clostridiaceae bacterium; assembly: GCA_029256485.1. The sequence continues at coordinate 34,375 of JAQSXU010000027.1, read as the reverse complement.
ATACAACCTGGTTCAATATATGGGACAGAAGAAGCATTAATGAAGTTAAAAGCCATTGGTGACTATTTAAAATCTGAAAATGTGCCTTTTCAAATGTCAGTAATTCCTAGATCTGTTCTTCCGTCTATTAATTATGACAAATCCATTGCAGATACAGCAGATCCATTTATTAAGAAATTTAATAACACAATAAGGTACTTACAAAAAGTAGATGACGGTGCCGTAGGCATCCATGGCTATACTCATCAATTTGGAAACAGTGATAGTGCCTCAGGATTTGAATTTTATAATATTGATTTAAAAGAAGATGTGCCTCCACATGATAAGCGGTGGGCATGCTGTGAAAAGGAAGCATTTGAAAAATCATATGCCTACAGCCGAATGAAGGCAGGATACGAAGCCTTTAAAAAAGCCGGAATTAATATTGATTGGGGATTTTCTACCCCGCATTACGCAGCTGATTGGCCAGAGAGAAATATTTTGGAAGCCTGGTGTGGGCTTTTTTATGAACCAGATCCATCACAAAATCAAGTTAAGAGAAGTGTAATAATTAAAGATACAGATAGTGCCTTTTATAGAGGTGTAATTTATGTACCAACACCTTTGGATTATGTTCATGGTGAAAATCCTGAGGTTCATGTGAAGCGTATTTCTGAAGAATTAAACAGTTATACTGAAGAAGACTTAGCTTCTTTTTTCTATCATCCTTATTTAGATTTCCCATTTATTGAAATTACTGATTCAGGAATTCACTACAATGAAAATTCATATTTAAAGCAGCTTATTAGAATATTTAAGAGCAAAGGGTTTACTTTTGTGCCCATATTAAGCCTAGTTAACTTCATACCTTCAGCCAAAGCAGTAAATGTTTTCCCAGGAAATACCACCCAACTTTTTCTATCAGACATAGACGGAGATGGAAAAGATGAATTTATAGGGTGGCACACTGACACGGGTATTTTTCAGTATTCAAAGGTAAATATTGAAAAGTTCCCTGTAAGATTGTTTGAAGAAGTAAAGAATATCAGGTCTTTAGGTTTATCCAAATGGGTAATTGGAACAGATTGGAAGATTATGTTTGGTGACTTTAACGGAGACGGGAAAAAAGATGTACTGGCCTGGAATACTAAGAAATCTCATTGGAAGGCAGCTTTAAGTAACGGCACAAAGTTTATTCCAAATAAAAAATTTGCAGATTTTAAATGGACAAAAGAGTGGAAAGTAGATAAAAACTGGGTGCCATTAATTGGAGATTTCAATGGTGATGGCATGGATGATATTTTAATGTGGAACCCTGTGAAAGGGCAGTGGAGAGTTGCTTTAAGTAATGGCAGAAAATTCAAAGAAGATACTAAGCATAACAGCAGCCTATGGCTTGAAAACTGGGGGATTGGTAAGGATTGTGTACCTTTAGCTGGTGATTTTAATGGAGATGGGAAAACTGATATTGCCTTATGGGATCCTTATAAGGGAAACTGGATTGTATCTATAAGCAATGGTTCTAAATTTATTCCCCATGAAGGTATGGGGGATTTTGCCTGGCTGAAATCCTGGGCTTTAGGAATACTTTGGAAGCCCATGGCGGCTGACTTTGACGGAGATGGGACAGATGATATTTTGGCAGTAGATTATCTTCATGGACTATGGCAGGTAGCATTAAGCAAAGGAAATCAGTTTGTACCAGCAAATAATGTATTTAAATATTGGTCTGGAGGGCAGGATATGCAGCCATTTGCAGCAGATATTAATGGGTGCGGAAAAGCAGCATTATTAGCAAGGCATCCAAATGAAAGAAATGGGTCAATAGACTGCGCAGTACCTGTTTTCAAAATTAAAGACTAGAATATATTGATATGGTAAAAAAGAGATGAGGATTCGCTATTTTTCCACTGTATAAGTTAAGTTTATGTATTGTTTATCTTAGCACCCGCTATTTGCCCAAGAGCAGTAATTCAATTACTGCTCTTATTTTATTATGGCATTAGTTAACTTTTACCACATTGTTGAGGAAGTAAATGGGGCAGCTGGAGGTATTGATACATAAGCATGAAAACGATATAATAAAATCACAAAAGCAAATATTTGTAAGAGGTGATAGTAAATGGATAGGGTTTCAAGGGCATTGGAGATTTTACTAAACAGCAATAACTTTATATCTGCAGACTTTATTGCGGCAAAATTAAAGGTGTCTAATAAAACTATCCGAAATGATTTTTCTAAGATTGAAAAAATTGTCAATGAAGCAGATTTAAAGTTTAACAAAAAACCCGGGGTTGGAATAGCTATTGAGGGCAGTGAAGAGAAAAAACTAGAACTTATGAATAGTATAGGAAGCAGTGTAAAGGAAGTTGAGCCCTATTCTCCTGAGGACAGATTAAATTATATTTTAAAGGTTTTATTTATGAGCAAGACATCAGTCACAATGAAGGAACTCTCTAAAAGTTTATATATCAGCCGTGTAACACTTCAAAAGGATTTAGAAAAAGTAGCAAACTGGCTGTCAAAGTTTAACTTAATTTTAATTAAAAAAACTAATTATGGTATAGAAATAAATGGCAGTGAAGAGGACTGGAGGAAAGCCATTGCCAGCCTGCTGGACAGCAACAGGGGCTATGATGGATTGAAGGAACTAATTTATGATGATTACCATGGGAAAATTGATTATAAGTCAATTTGTAAATTAAAAGAATTAATTAACATTGATTATAAAATTCTTGAAAAGATAGTGACTGATGCAGAGGCTAAACTAAAATTCAAATTTTCAGATGAGGCATTTGTAAGCTTGATTATACATATTGCAATTGCTATTAAAAGATTAAATGAAAAAAAAGACATTAAGCTTTCTGATGAAATGCTAAAAAGCCTTAAAGAAAATGAAGAGTATGAAATAGCTGTGCAGATTGCATTTGATATTGAAAAATCTTTTAAAGTAAAAATACCTGAGTCAGAAATAGGATATATATTACTTCACATTCTTGGTACTAAGCTTCTTGAAGGTAAAAATGATAAATTTTCAATTAATTTTGGCAATGAAAGTGAAAGTGAATTAGCTGTTATCATGGCAAAAGAGATAATAAATATATCACAAAGAGCTCTCCATATAAATTTCAGCAATGATAAGCAGTTATTAAATGGATTGATACTTCACCTTAGACCTACAATAAACAGATTAAAATATGGACTTACGCTGCGTAACACAATACTAAAGGAAATAAAGGAAAACTATATTGAAATATTTGGAGCAGCCTGGATGACGAATACTATATTTGAAAGATATTTAGGTGTAACAATGCCTGAAGAAGAGATTGGATATATATGTCTTCATCTTGCCGCGGCTGTAGAACGAAATAAAAATCCTCTCAAAGCATTAGTGGTATGTGCCAGCGGCATTGGCACATCACAGTTTATTTCAGCAAAACTTGAAAGGAGTTTTAGGCAAATAGATATTGTGGATGTCATATCAATTATTGAATTAAAACGCAGAAACATAGAAAATATTGATTTGATTATATCCACTGTGCCTGTAGAATGTTCTAAACCTGTGTTAATGGTAAGTCCTCTGCTTAATCAAAATGATATAAGAAGAATAGAGCTGTTTTTGGATGATTCCTATAAGGGGGATATTCACCATTGTCCAGCACCTGCATTTATAGATAAAAGCCTTATTAAGATTAAGAATTCTACTGAGAACAAAGAAAAATTAATTATGGACATGTGTATGGATTTGCTGAATTCAAATTACATTGAAAAAGGATTTATAGACAGTGTGCTGAAAAGAGAAAACATTTATCCAACGGAGATAGGATGGGGAATTGCACTGCCTCATGGTGATCCGGAATTTGTTAAAAAATCATGTCTGGCTGTAAATAAATTAGAACAGCCTCTTAATTGGGGAAGAGAAAAAGTAGACACAGTATTTCTCCTTTGTATAAGTATGGAGGACAGAGGTAAATTAAAAAAGTGGATGCGAGGTTTGTATAATTTTTTAGAAATTGATGAAAATAGAATATTTTTAAAGAACGCAAAGAGCAATGAAGAGATTTATAGCATTATGGAGGAGTTTATAAATGTTGATTAATAAAAATCTAATAGTAATAAACATGGATGCAAAGGACAAAAAAGAAGCAATAAATAAATTGATAGCCTTAATAAAAAGTGAAAATAAAATTGATTCTGAAGAAGAGTTTTTAAAATGTGTATTAAAGAGAGAAAGTGAATTCAGTACTGGTGTAGGCAACGGAATTGCTATTCCTCACGGCAGATCTGAAACGGTGAAGGAGGCAATAGTAGCATTTGGAAAGCTAAATAAAAAAATTGACTGGAACTCCATAGATAGTGAACTGGTAGATTTAATATTTCTTCTTGGTGTGCCGGAGAAAAACACTGAAAATCTGCATTTAAAGATTCTTGCACAGCTGTCAAGAAAACTCATGGATGAAAACTTTGTGAGTCAGTTAAGAGATGCAAATACAGAACAGGAGATTTACAGTTTGTTATGCCATATTGAAGAAGCCTGATAATAGATTAAAAATCCTTTAAAAGAAGGCTTTTGAAGGATTTTAAATAAAAAATAATTAATCAAAGGGGGTATATTAATTGAAAGACGAACTTAAAAGACTTCGTGAGTATTTAATGACAGGTGTTTCTTACATGATACCTATCGTAGTTATAGGTGGTGTGCTTATTGCTTTTTCTATAGCCCTGAGTGGAGTGCAGGAAGGTAAGGGTGCTGTGGTTACGGCTCCAGTATTAAAGAATATGATGGACATAGGTTCTGCTGCATTTTCTTTAATGGTTCCAATACTAGCTGGCTTTATTGCATATGGTATAGCAGACAGGCCTGGTATAGCACCTGGTATGGTGTGCGGTGTTTTAGCTAATAACATTAAAGCAGGTTTTTTAGGCGGCATAATAGCAGGTTTGTTAGCTGGTTATATTGCTAGATGGATAAAAGGATGGAAGGTTAATAAAAATCTAAGACCAATAATGCCTATTTTTGTTATTCCATTATTAACTTCATTAATTGTGGGCGGACTTATGATATATGTTTTAGGAGGACCAATAAGTGCTTTAATGACTAGCATGACTAATGGATTAAAAAGTATGAGTCAAGGAAGTTCAGTAATTCTTGCATTAATCATGGGAGCAATGATTGCTTTTGATATGGGCGGCCCAGTTAACAAGGTTGCTTTCATGTTTGGATCTGCCATGATAGCAGAAGGTTTATCAACTGTTATGGGACCTGTTGCAGTTGCAATATGTGTTCCACCACTTGGTATGGGAGTAGCAACTCTGTTAGCACCTAAAAAATATTCAGAGACTGAAAAAGAAGCTGGTAAGGGCGCACTGGCAATGGGACTTATAGGAATAACTGAAGGAGCAATACCATTTGCTGCAGCAGATCCACTAAGAGTTATACCATCCATAATGGTAGGCTCAGCTGTAGGTGCAGCAGTTGCTGCAATAGGTAAGGTGGCAGACCATGCTCCACATGGAGGCCCAATAGTTTTACCAGTGGTAGATAATAAAATCATGTTTATTATTGCTGTTTTAATTGGTATTTCAGTAACAACAGTAATGGTGAATACTTTAAAAAGGCCGGTTCCTCAAGAAATTGAAGAAAAAGATAACATAGGAATGTAAAAGAGATATATGGAGGATTAATATGAAGATAGTTGCAGTTACAGCATGCCCTACAGGAATAGCACATACCTATATGGCTGCAGAAGCTTTAGAAAAGGCTGCTAAAAAATTAGGGCATCAAATAAAGGTAGAAACACAAGGATCAATAGGAATTGAAAACAAAATTTCACAAAAGGAAGTGGATAATGCAGATCTAGTTATATTTGCTGCTGATGTTGCAGTAAAGGATGAGAAACGCTTCAAAAATAAACCTATTTTTAAAGCAGAGGCTCAGAAGGCTATAAAAAATCCTATAGCAATAGTGGAAGAGGCTTTAAAAATGTTAGCCAGCTAATAATTAAATATACCTTAAAGTTTTAGGGCAGGATATGGAATTGAATTCTAAATCCTGCCCTATTTAACTAAAGATGATATTACATTTAAAAGGAATATATCAAGTTGTAATATCATTAAAATTAAAATCTATGTGAGGTAAAAACATGAGAAAAGTCAAAAAAAAGCAAACAAATATAAAGTTAAATAAAAAATATCATATGAAACTTATTATATTTTTGCTATTTTTACTAGCTTGTACTGCATTTTATGCTTTTAAAAGCATTCCACGAAAAATTGAATTGGAATATACCATAACTCCATATTCAGTGGAAAAAAGGATATTAAATGTGAAAGTGAAGATAAAACCACTACAGGCAGGCACAAATAAAACCTTTGTACTGGTTAAGGGAAGCATGCTGACCAGCGATGAAAAATGCACAGATGACCTAAATAGAGATGTGAAATTTAACAGTGAAAATGGAATTATTGTAATGGACCAGTTAAATGAAGGAGCTAATTATTTAAACTTTTCTTACAATGTGACTATTGGCGGTGCTGGCAAACATGGAGAAAATGGACAAGTTTATCAGGATCTGCTCACATTTGCCGGTGAATCAGTTTTAGCATTACCCCTAAGAGCTCTTAATTACGATAGCCCTAAAGAAGATGTTATAAAGAAAATTACTGTTCAGTGTTTATTACCAAATACTTGGGAAGCTATAATACCATACCCGAGGCAAGGTGATAAAGCAGTGACTGAAATAGATAATCCTGCATGGATGAATTTGTATGAACTCAGACAGGGAACTTTTACATTCGGAAAATTTGAAAAAGATGTGCACACTGACTCAAATGGGAAAGGATATACTGTATATTTAGATTCTCAGGCAAAGAAATACTATGATTCAAATGCAGAAAAAGGAATTGAAAGTATATATAATTATTATTCTAAATTATTTAATTATAACTTAAACAATTATTCCTTAGTTATACTGAGAAAAGATGATGAAAGTAAAAATTATATTATTGGCGGTTTATGTACACAAAACCTTGCCAGCAGCTTTGATCCTGGAAATAAAAGGGATTGGCAGCTACTATCACATAGAATTTTTCACTCCTTCTTTGAATCAAAAATTCCTTCAGAAAGATATTTAAAGGCCCCTTTATTGGAATTCTATGAGGGATTGGCAACTTATTATGAAAACATGGCACTTGGCAGCTTACCAGACAACATAAAAACCAGTTTGGATATATCTCCTCAAAAGGAAATGTCATATTTGTTTGAACGCTATGCTTATATGAGATTAAAAGACTCTAAAAATCTATCTCTTACACCTTTAAATGAAGTGCAGCTTCAGCAGTCTCCCGGCAGAATAGAATTTCTTCATTATACACAAATGCCATTAACTGTAGATTATATGGAGAAATTGATTAATGAAAACACTGGGAAAAAGGATAATATATTAAATTACATTATTGAAAATAGTAAAGATGATTCAGTTACAGTTGAAAAAATCGCAACTAGTCTTTTGGGGAAAGATTCAAATAACTTTACCACCAAATATTTAAATGGACATGATATTTTACCTCTTTGGGGATATATAAATAATAAAAATGAAAGTGATAAAAATGTAATAAACAGATTGAATGAATATGAATTTGAATTATATACCTGGTTCTCACTAGAAGATCAGTTGTATCAATATGATTTTGCAAATGAAGCAGATTTGGTGAAATTATCGAAAGAAGCAGAAAAAGAAGGTGCTGAATTTGCTGATCAAACAACTGAAAATACAGTAAAAGATGCTTCACCAACTATATACAACTTACTAAAGGAATATGCACTTAGAGCCAAAGTATGTTCTTTAGATTTCAATGATTCATCTATAAGAGAAAAACTGTTATCAAACAAGAGCAATTTAGACAAATGGGACGCATTTAAGAAAAGCTTAAAATAAATTTTATATTAATATTTAAAGGAGGGAAAATATGAAAAGGATATTCAAAAAGGCAATAGGCTTGGGAATCACTGCTTCAATGCTGCTAACAGCACTTCCATCAAATATTGTTCAAGCCTATGACAAGACATCTACAGTTAATATGATTGGAAATGCTCATATTGATGCAGCCTGGAACTGGAGATATGCTGAAACTATAAGTTCGGTTATACCAGATACCTTTAAAAGGGCACTTGACCTTATGGATGCAAATCCAGACTACCATTTCAGCCAATCATCATCTCAATTTTATCAGTGGGCAAAGGAATATTATCCAGATCTAGCTTCAAGAATTGCTGAAAAGGTGAAAAATGGACAGTGGGAAATCGTTGGGGGGCAGGTTATAGAACCAGACCTAAATAATACCAGCGGTGAATCTTTAGTAAGACAATCTTTATTTGCTCAAAATTATTTTAGAGATAATTATGGGGTTTTACCTAATATAGGCTGGGTTCCAGATGTTTTTGGATTTAACTACAACATGCCTCAAATACTTAAAAAAAGCGGCATGGATTATTTTGTTACTACAAAGCTTAATTGGCAGGATACAGATAGATGGCCCTATGAATATTTCAACTGGACAGCGCCTGATGGAAGTACTGTGACAAGCTACAAGCCATCTAATGACTATTCTCTCAGCGGAGGGTCAATTAATGGTACAACTTTATCAAACACATTGAACTATCCATCAAGTTTAGGTTTAAATGCAAGCCTTGTACTCTACGGTTCAGGTGACCACGGCGGTGGACCAACTCAAAGCGATTTGAATAATATTAAAAACATAGACAGTAATTCAGCTTATCCTTCAGTTAAAATGTCTACTGCAGAAGATACTTTTAAAAATTTAGATCAGCAGGTAAAAAGCAAAAATACAGCTGTTCCCGATGTAAATAATGAGCTGTATTTTGAATACCACAGGGGTGTAATGACAACTGCAGATCCAATGAAGAAGTATAACCGTTATTCAGAAGAAACTGCTGAACAGGCAGAAAAATTTAGTTCAGTTGCCTCAATTTTAGGTTCAGAGAATTATCCTCAGCAGAAAATTAATTCTGCATGGCAGAAAACACTATTAAATCAATTCCATGATGTACTGCCTGGTTCTGCAATAGCACCAGTGTATGCGGATGCCTTCAATGATGCAGAAATTGCTCTTAATGAACTGAATAGTGCTAAGAACACAGCAATCTATGGAATTGCAAACAGAGTAAATACCCAAGGAGAAGGACAACCTATAATGCTGTATAATGCATTATCCTGGGATAGAACAGAGGCAGTGCAGACAGATATAAGCTTAACTTCTTCAGACAGCACTATAACAATATTAGATGCTGATGGAAAAGAGATACCAAATCAAATTTTAAGCAAAAATGGAAATAAGGCAGTGGTGGCATTTGAGGCATCTATACCTGCTTTAGGATATTCCGTATACAGAGCAGTTGAAAAATCCAGCAGCCAGTTTTCTTCAACTATAAAAGTAGATAATGAAAATAAAACCTTTGAAAATCAATTCTTTAAGGTAAGCATTGACCCTGCCACAGGGAATATAGCAAGCATATTTGACAAGAAAAATAATAAAGAAGTAGTTGATGCAAATCAACAGTTTAACAGGCTTCAGTTCCTGGAAGACACACCTAGAGAATATGAGTCATGGAATATTGATTATGATGATATGTCTGCAGTTCCTAAAGAAGTTAATACAGTTAGTGTGCCTGTTACATTAGTTGAGAACGGACCAACAAAGGCAACATTTAAGGTTTCCAAAGTATCTCCTTCTGGTTCTTCTACAATTGACGAGTATATAACTCTTTACAATAATATAAACAGAATAGATATGGACCTTAAAGTTAATTGGAATGAAAAGCAAACTATGCTTAAGGTGGCCTTCCCAATGAGCGTACATGCTGAAAATGTTACTTATGATATAGCATATTCCACAATAACCAGACCTGCTGCAAATACCAAAGGTATGTTTGAAGTTGAGGGCTATAAATTTGCGGACATGTCTAAGGATGGCTTTGGAGTATCTGTATTAAGTGACAGCAAGGAAGGCTGGGACTGTCCAAATGGAGTGTTACGTCTTTCTCTATTAAGATCTCCAACAGATAATAGGGGAGGAGCCACTGATACAGGAAATAAGGAAATAAAATATTCATTCTATCCTCACAGCGGCGATTGGAAAACTGCTGATGTTGAAGCAAAAGCTTATGAGTACAATTATCCAATTACAACACTGGCAACATCCAATCATTCTGGAGATTTAGCAGCTGCAGCATCCTTTGCAAAGGCCTCAGCTAATGACAATAATGTTATTCTGTCTGTATTTAAAAAGGCAGAATCAAGACTCATAGATGAAAAGAACAATGAAGACAGATCTAACAGTTATATAGTTAGACTTGTTGAAACAGAGGGAAAGGATAATACAAATGCTAATGTAACTCTTCCAGCTAACATTTCTGAAATTAAGGAAGTTAATCTCATTGAAGATGCAATTCCAGGAGCAGTAAGTCCACAAGCTAGTGGAAATAGTTTTACAACTACACTAAATAAGTATGAAATAAAGACATTCCTTGTTAAATTTGATGCCTCTGGAATATTTAAGGATGAGAAACCTGAAAGTCAGCAGATAGACCTTTCAGCTTACTATAATTTAGATGGTATGTCCTTTGACTCAAATAGAAATGATGGAGACCTAAACGGCAAGGGGGAAACTTATTCTGCAGATTTGATGCCGGACAAGGTTAACAGTGAAGACATAGTATTTAATATTGGCCCAAAGACTGATGGAAGTAAAAATATTGTCCAAGCTACAGGCCAGACAATTGACACCGCTAATGCTGGAGGACATCAATATTTATTCATTCTTGGAAACTCTACATCAGGAGTAGGACTTGGAGAAGTGAAAGTGAACTACACAGATGATACTTCTTCATCAAGATTCTTTAGTTTTGCAGGCTGGCAGGATACAGTAGGCTATGCTCAAAAGACATACATTAAGGACACAATAGGGCTTAACTTGTCACATACACATACACCAAATGGAAATACCTTTGATATAGATAATAATATGTATGTGTATAAAATGGTCCTTGATTCATCAAAGACAATAAAGAGTATAACTTTACCTGATGCAAAGGCAATTAAAATTGCTGCTATGTCATTTGTTGATGGAAATGTGGTAATATCTTCAGATCAGCAGTCACCAACAAAGGTTAATAATTTAAAAGCAGCTGGAGCTAAAAAGTATTATAATGCTTCTATAGATTTATCATGGGATGCAGCTAGTGATAACACAGGCGTTACAAACTATTTTATTTATAGAGCAACGAAAGAAGATTTTTCAGATGCTGTACTGCTTTCATCCACAGCGGACACCAAATATACTGATTCAAATTTCGCAACTATTAAAAAGTATTATTATGCAGTATGTGCTCAGGATGAGGCAGGAAATATAGGACCTATGTCAGATATAATTTCAATATATGCTGGAGCAAACATTGCATTATTCAGACCTGCAAAAGCAGACGGTGAAATGAATGCTAATGAAGCGGCTTCACTTATTAATGATGGCAATATATCTACGAAATGGTGTTATAACAACGGATCGACTAATGTACATTGGAACACCATTGATTTAGGCTCAGATAAGTTAATAGACGGCTTTAAAGTTTTCCATGCAGGAGCTGGTGGAGAAACAACAGATTGGAATACCAGGGATTACAGAATATTGGTTAGCAGCGATAATAACCCAGATATAAGCAAATGGCAAGTTGCTGTTGTGCGTACAGGTAATAAAGACAGCATTACTGAGGATCTGCTTACTGTTCCTGTAACAGGAAGATATGTAAGATTTGAAGCAACAAAGCCAACTAATACAAACGATGTAGCTGCAAGAATTTACGAGCTTCAGGTATACGGCGATGATGCAGATTTTCCAAAAGCTGTACCGGATGCACCTTCAATATCAAGCATTGTACAAAATGATTCCTCAGTGGTATTAAATCTTAATTTAGCAAAGGATACCGATGAGATAACTGTTAAATACGGTACTGAACCAGGAAAATACGCCAATGAAATCAAAGGAGTCATGGGAAACTCTGTTACCTTCACTGGCTTATCATTAGGAAAAACATATTATTTTACTGTTATCCCTTATAATATTCTAGGTGAAGGAAAACCATCACCAGAGTCAAGCTTCAAGTTATTCCTAAATAAAGGTACAGCTGTAGACTTAACACAGTACTTTAACCAGGATGGCGCTAGTACACCTGACAATACTAATGAAGGTATGTTTGACACAGTAGGCTGGGCTTATGATGGAACTGCAATTCCTTCTATAGTTAATTACTCTAATATTAAATTCCCAATAGGACCTATGACAGGTACAAGCAATAATATAGTTGCCTGCAAGGGTCAGACCATAACATTATCCACTGCTGCATCTGCAGAAAAAGTATATTTACTTGAAGCCGGTGCTGGAAAGCAGACTAATGTTAATATAATAGTTAATTATACAGATGGAACCAGTACTTCACCATCTAATTTAACCTTTAGCGACTGGTGCCAGAGCCCAAGCGCTGACGAAAAAGTAGCATATTCCATGGATCATAGAATTCGAAACGGAAATGGTATAGTAGGACCATCCACATATTTATTTACGCAGTCTATAGCTGTTGACAAAACCAAGCAGATTAGCAGTATAACGCTGCCAGATAAGAGCGGGGCAAAGATATTTGCAATATCTCTTGTAAGTCTGGTGGATCCGGCTACATTGTCACATAACGCAGATTTAAGTTCTATAAAAATAGATAGTACTGCTTTAGAAGGCTTTGACAAAAATGCTTTAGAATATAATGTACCTCTTCCGGCTTCAACTTCAGCTTCACCTAAGGTTACAGTTACAACAGATGATGAAAATGCCAATGCAGTTGTTAGTCAAGCTGACAGATTCCCTGGAAGTGCCTTAATTTCTGTAACTGCAGAGGACGGGTACACTATAAAAAATTACACTGTAAACTTTAAAATAAAGCTTGCCAGTGCAGAATTAGCTATAGATGATATCAATCTTGAAAGAAATGATATAGCAAAGGCTTCTGTCACTGCAAAGCTGGATGATAATTCAAATGCTAATATGTCTAAAACAACTGTAGAGTATTTTACAAGTAATAGTTCTGTGGCTGACATAGATAAGAATACTGGTGTTATCACAGCTAAGAATGTTGGTACATCAGATGTTTACGCAAAGGTAACTCTTGATGGAATCACAGTGGAAACTAATAAAGTTACCATTACTGTTGACACAAGTACTGCATCTATAGAAAAACTTATGGATGGATATATAAAGTCAGAAAAACTAACAGGACCGCTAGCCTCTCAATTGACCAACAATCTTACTCAGGCTGAACAATTTGTTCAGAAGGAACAAGTTGTTCAGGCTGTTTATCATATGGATGACTTTATAAAACATCTTAATAACCCTCCAATGGACAGCCATATATCAAATGACGCAAAGGAAGTCTTAAATAGTGATGCAAAAGCTCTTATAGCAAAGTGGACAAAATGATTATTAAAAACAGTTTCATGTTTAGCATTAAAAGTTAATATTATTTTCACAATTTAGAAGGCTTCAAGAACAAAGAGTATATTTATTACTTTGTTCTTGGAGCTATTTGTTGTACAATAAAAGTAATATTACTTAATATTACTACTTTTATTAACATTATTAGACAATAATATATTGAAATTTAATGCTTTTTCGTCTAAATTTGTTTATAATAAAGAATAGCTCATTAATCCAAATTTGTTTATATAAGCAAGGGAAACATTTGGAAGAAGGTATAAGTATGATTGAAGATAAAATACTTGAACTTATTGAGAAAGAGGATAAAAGAAAACCTATAACTGATAGTGATATTGCAAAAATAGTAAACACAACAAGAGAATACATAACTGAATTTAGGAAAAAAAACAATTTGCTCAATTCTCGTGAAAGAAAGGAACAAATTCTATTAAGTGACATTAAAAAGCTGCTGGAATATGATCATTCAATCTCAGATAATTTATTATGTAAAAAGTTAACTGCTATTGGATATGATATTTCTAGATATTCTGTAGCTCAAATAAGAAGGCAACTTTTGAAGGAAACTATGACTACAAATTCAGAGAAAGAAGAAAATCAAGCTGATGGAAAAGTAAATAAAGTTGAATATACTGATGAAGAAAATGTAACTGAAAAATCTGAAAATTATGTAAGTAGAATTGAAAAACCTGAAAATTGTGTAAGTGCAAGTTGTGTAGAAAATGTAACAGAAGACTTAGAAGAAAATGTAAATAGTAAAAATTTAGATAATGTAAGCAATAGCAAGTTAAGTAATTATAATATGTCAGAAAATGGTATGAGGAAAATTAACAATTTAAGAGAAATTATAGGGTACCATGGTTCATTAAGAAATCAAATAAGACAAGCTGAGGCAGCAGTTTTGTATCCGCCACATGGACTTCATACTCTAATTCTTGGACCTTCAGGTGTAGGAAAGAGTTTTTTTGCAGAATCCATGTATAATTTTGCAGTTAATTCTTCAAATTTCAAAAATAATATTCCTTTTGTAGTTTTTAATTGTGCAGATTATGCGGAAAACCCACAATTACTTCTTTCACAATTATTTGGATATGTAAAAGGTGCTTTTACTGGTGCCAATGCAGATAAGGTTGGGCTAGTGGAAAAGGCTAATAATGGAATTTTGTTTTTAGATGAGGTACATAGGCTGCCAAGTGAAGGACAAGAAATCTTATTTTATTTGCTAGACAAAGGAAGGTATAGAAGGCTTGGGGAAACAGAAAATAGTAGAAGAGCTAATGTTATGGTAATAGCAGCTACAACAGAAGATCCAAAATCCTCTTTGTTACTAACATTTAGGAGGAGAATACCAATGATAATTGAGCTTCCGTCTATTAATAACAGACCAACCAATGAAAGATATGTATTAATCAAAAATTTCTTTTCACAGGAAGCTGCAAGAGTTGGAAAGGAAATAACAGTAAAGTTTGATGTTGCCAGGTCCTTATTATCCTATGATTGTCCAGGGAATATAGGTCAATTAAGAAGTGATATTCAAGTAGCATGTGCTAAAGGTTTTTTAAATTCATTAAGTAATAATCTATCAGATGTTGTTATTGAGATAACGGATTTACCTGAGCATGTACCCTTGGGACTACTGAGTGTTGCAAGCAGAAATTCAATGTCAGACGATATATTTAATGATGATTTGGTTGTTAATCCTAGAAATGTAAGCACACATAAACAAAAGGATGACAGATATCTATTACCTGATGGAATATATAGTAATATAGAAGAAAAATATTATCAACTGGAAAAGCAAGGTCTTAAAAAAGATGAAATAAATAAAATTATTTGGAATAAAATGAAATCTGATTTAAATAGATTTGCTAAAAATATTGAGGCAAATATACTCTTTCCTAAGGAAGAATTAAAGAATATAATTGATGAAAAGATATTAAAGGTTGTAGAAAATGTAACTAATATGGCGAAAAATTACATAGATAATATAAAAGAAAATTTTTATTATTGTGTTGCAGTGCATTTAAACTCTACTTTTGAAAGACTAAAACAAGGAAGAATAATTAAAAATCCTCAATTAGATTACATTAAAAATGAATATTATAATGAATACAGAGTAGCTAAAATATTGACAAAAGAAATAAACAGGAGTTTAAAAATAGAATTACCTGATGATGAAATTGGTTTTTTAGCCATGTACTTAAAAACGTTTTCTACTATGGATCAAAAGGTAAGCAGAGTTGATGTTATTGTATTAAGCCATGGACATGTAGCTTGTGGAATGGCAGACGTAGCAAATAAGTTATTAGGTACAAACTTAGCGGTAGGGATTGAAATGTCACTTGATGAGAGTCCTCAAAATTTACTTCAAAGAACTTTAGAAACAGTGAAAAAAGTACACGAAGGGAAAGGATGTTTATTGCTTGTTGATATGGGCTCTCTAGTAACTTTTGGTGAAATCATTACCAAACAAACAGGAATCCCAACAAGAATAATTGGCAGAGTAGATACTGTAATGGTTTTAGAAGCAGTAAGAAGAGCACTTATGACCAATAGTAATCTAAATGAAATAGCTGATGCTATAGATGGAGATAAATCCTATGTTGGGAAAGTAAAAGGCGTTAAGAAGTACCCAAAGACCATAATCACAATATGTATAACTGGGGAAGGTACAGCATTAAAAATTAAAAAGTATCTTGAAGATATACTGGATTGCTCTAATGAAAATTTAGATATAATGCCTATTGGAATCATGAATAGAGATAATGCTAAAGATAAAATTCTTAAGATTAGTGAAGACCATAATGTAATTGCAGTAGTAGGCACTATTAATCCGGAAATTTTTAGCATTCCATTTATTTCATTTCAGGATATTTTGAAGGAATCTGGTAAACTCACGTTAAAAAACTTAATAGGAATAAAAGCTGTTAACCCATTAAGTTATGTAATTAATGAAGATTTGGTACAAATAAGAGAGGATTTATTTTCTAAAGGCGATGCAATTGATGAGATGTGTAAATTGATGCAAACAAAAGGTGTTGTTAATAAAGATTATGTAATGAGTGTATATAAAAGAGAAATCATGGGAAGTACAATAGTCGCAGGAAATATTGCAATACCTCATGGTTTACCGGATTATGTTGAAAAATCTTCAATATGTATTTTTAAACTTAAGCATTCTATTATTTGGGAGAATGATAATGAGGTTAATACTATAATTATGCTTGCACTGAAAGAGGGGGATGGAGAAATAGTTTTAAAATTGTTTGATGTAATATCTAGAGAAGAAATAATTGAGAAGATAAAACAGATAAATTCAGCAAAAGAAATTGCTAATTTATTTTTAAATCAGTAATAATTTATATTATCAGAAATGTATTTAAAGGTAGAAGTTTAATGAACTTTTATCTTTTTTTATATAAAAATATAATTTATTACTTTTTCAACAAAATTTTGGCATGTAAATTGCTTTAATATTTATAACGAAAGAGTAAGCACAATGTAAAATGGATTTAAAAATATACACAAAAGGAGGGAGCTTAATGGCAACAAGTATTAATGAATATTTAAATAAGGAATTAATAATAAATAACCTTGAAGCTGAAACAACGGATGATGTTTTTTATACTTTGTCTAAAATGTTATTAAGGTTTGGTTTTGTAAAGGATTCCTTTTTTAATGGTTTAGTAGAAAGAGAAAGCAAATTTCCTACGGGACTATCATTAGGAAAATATAATGTGGCAATACCTCATACTGACGCAATTCATGTAATTAAGCCAGCAATAGCAATTGCTACTTTAAAACATCCAGTAAAATTCAATAGTATGGATGGAAATGGTGAAGTGAATGTGAATATTGTATTTGCAATGGCACTGAACGAACCTCATAGCCAGATAATGATGCTGCAGCAACTAATGTTTTTAATTCAGAATGAAGCTATTTTGAACAGTATGAATGATGCAAAGGATAGAGAAGAATTATATGATATAGTCTCTAACTTTGAATTAGAATATAAATAAATGGTAAACATTTACTATTTATTATATATAAATATAATTTAAGTGAGGTGAGAAAATGAACAAGCAAAAAGTGGTGTTAGTGGCCTGTGGTACAGGAATAGCAACTTCAACAGTTGTTTGCAAGAAGGTAGAGGACTTGATAAAAGCTAATAATCTTAATGCACGAGTTATTCAATGTAAGATGCTAGAAGTACCAGGCTATGAAGAAGAGGCAGATTTATTAGTTACAACTACAATTGCATCAAAAAACTACAAAATTCCATTAATTAAGGCAATGAATTATCTAACAAATATTAATACACAAAAGGTTGATCAGGCAATTATTGATGCATTAAAAGATTAAAACATAGGCCACCTTGGAAGTGAACCTATGTAATAAAAGTACTTAAGGAATACTTTTATTATACCATATTTTAAATATTTATAGATTTATATTTACAGATTTATAACATTAATCTAGGGTTTTCAAAGGAAAATAAAAAGTTAAAAATATAAGGGGGAAAATATATGTTATTACATGTTATTCAGTACATTTTAAATTTAGGACCTACTGTAATTTTACCACTTACAATTACAATTTTAGGAATAATATTTGGATTAGGTTTTAAAAAATCTTTTAAAGCAGGGCTTACTATAGGAATTGGCTTCGTTGGTATCAATTTGGTAATTGGATTACTTACTAGCAATTTAGGTGCAGCTACACATGAGATGGTAACAAGATTTGGATTGCATCTAAATATATTAGATGTTGGTTGGCCGGCAGCTGCTTCAATTAGTTGGGCTTCACCAATAGCAGCAATAATGATACCAATAGCAATGCTTGTAAATTTAGCATTATTGGTATTAAAGTTTACTAATGTAGTTGATATAGATATTTGGAATTATTGGCATTTTACAGCAGCAGGTGCAACAGTATTTGTTTTAACTGGTGGAAATTGGCTCATGGCTATATTAGCAGGTGTAATATATGAAATTGCAGTTCTTAAAATTGCTGATTGGACAGCACCAATGGTTCAAGACTTTTTTGGACTTGAAGGAGTGTCTTTGCCAACTGGATCCACTGCCGCTTGCGGTCTTATAGGTATTCCTATAGCAAAAGTAGTTGGAATGATTCCTGGAATAAAAAATATTAAGGCAGATCCAGAAACTATTCAAAAAAGATTTGGTATATTTGGAGAGCCAATGATGATGGGACTAGTTATTGGTTTGCTTATTGGGCTTTTAGCTGGATATGATATTGGTAAAAGTGTGCAACTAGGAATTGCTATGGGTGGTGTTATGTTCTTAATGCCTCGTATGGTTAAAATATTAATGGAAGGTTTAATCCCAATTTCAGAAGGCGTTAGAGAGTTCTTACAGAAAAAGGATTTTGGTAAAGATAGAAATTTAACAATTGGTTTAGATGCGGCAGTGTCAGTTGGACATCCTGCAGTTATAGCTACAGCACTTGTATTAGTTCCTATAACATTATTTTTATCAGTTGTATTGCCAGGAAATCAAGTTTTGCCATTTGGAGATTTAACTACTATTTGCTTTTATGTTTCATTCATAGTTGGTTCTACAAAGGGTAATATTGTTCATTCAGTTATAGCTGGTACTATAGTTATGGCATTGGCATTACTAATGGCTACAAACATTGCAAGTTTTCATACTGAAATTGCTAAAATGGCTCAGTTTACAATGCCAAAGGGAACAACTATGATTTCAAGTTTGGACTTGGGTGGTAACTTCTTGAATTGGATAGTAATTAAAGTATTCCAATTATTCACAGGTACATTATAAAATAAAAAAAATTTAAAAATGTTAAAGAGTGCTTATACAGTACTCTTTAACATTTAAATAATAAATTTGTTATTAGGAGTGAAATGATATGAAAGCAGGTGTTTTATTTAAAGCTGGAGATATTAGATATGTTGATTTTGATAATCCAGTTTGTGATGATGATTCTGTTATTGTAAAAGTAAAAGCATGTGGAATTTGTGGTTCAGATCCTCCAAGGATCTTAAATCATTGGAAATATCCAGTTCCTGCTATTGCTGGGCATGAGTTTTCAGGAGTAATTTGGGAAAAGGGTAAGAATGTAAAAGGCTTTGATATTAATGAAAGGGTTACAGCAGCACCATTTATTCCATGTAATGAATGCCATTACTGTAAATCTGGAATTTATTCCATGTGTGATAACTATGGAATGATAGGAGCAAAAACATATGGTGCCTTTGCAGAATATGTAAAAGTTCCTGCCATGAATCTAGTAAAAATTTATGATATGAATTTTGAAGATGGAGCAATGATAGAACCATTGGCAGTAGCTGCTCATGCTGTAATTGGAACGGAACCTCAATTAGGTGACACTGTTGCAGTCATGGGAGCTGGTATAATAGGTCAGTTAACTATAGATTGGCTAAAAATTGCAGGAGTAACTAACATTATTGCAGTTGATATTTCAGACAAAAAATTAGAAATTTCCAAACAATTAGGAGCCAAATTTTGTATTAATCCTCTCAAATCGGATTTGGTTAAAAGTATTATGGACATAACTGGAAATGCGGGAGTAGATATTTCTATGGAATGCGCAGGGTCAAAAATTACTGAAGAACAATGCCTTCTTATTACTAGAAAGAAAGGTAAAGTAGCTTATATTGGAATAGCACATTCAGATGTACTTTTAAAGGAAAATGCTTTTGAAGGGATATTTCGAAAGGAGTTAACTTTAAAGGGTTACTTTAATTCTTACTCAGCACCGTTTCCTGGAAAGGAATGGGCAATGAGTGTGAATTACGTCCAATCAGGTAATATAGTGCTTAAAGATTTGGTATCACATAAGTATAAACTTAGCGAAATTAAAGAAGCTTTTGATATGATTGGAGCGAAAAAAGAAGAATATAATAAAATATTGATTAAGCCATAGATAAGGAGTTGGTTTTATGCAAGCATTAGCGAAATTAGAAACAGGTTACAATAATATGAAGTTAATTGATATAGAGAATCCAAATTATACTGATGATCAAGTTAAAATTAAGGTTAAATATACAGGAATTTGCGGTTCAGATATACATACGTATAAAGGCGAATATAAAAACCCTACAGTGCCTGTAGTATTAGGACATGAATTTTCAGGAGAAGTAGTTGGAGTAGGCAAAAATGTTACAGGAATAAAATTAGGAGATTATGTTACAAGTGAGACAACATATTACGTTTGTGAAAAATGTGAGTATTGTAAAACTAAAGATTATAATTTGTGTCCTTCTAGAAAGGGATTAGGAACTCAAGCTAATGGAAGCTTTGCTGAATATGTTGTTGCCAGAGGTAAAAGTGTTCATGTGCTTCCTGAAGGGGTAGATTTATTATCTGCAGCATTGACAGAACCATTGGCATGTACAGTACATGCTGCAATGGAAAAGGTTAAAATAAATGAAAATGAAAAAGTATTAGTTTTCGGACCCGGGCCTATCGGATTAATGACAGCGCAGGTTGCAAAGGCCAATGGTGCTTTCGTAATGATTGCAGGAATTGAAAAAGATGCAAAAAGGTTAGAACTTGCAGAAAAAATAGGTATAGATAAAACTGTAAATATACAAAAGGAAGACTTAGAAGAAGTGGTTAATGGATTAACAAATGGTTATGGTGTTAATAAGGTTTTTGAATGTTCAGGATCAATACAAGCCATGAATAATGGACTAAACTTACTTAGGAAAAAAGGTACCCTTGTCCAAATAGGCCTATTTGCTAAATCTTTAAATGAATTAAATGAGGAAAAAGTAATTCAAAAGGAAATTACCTATATAGGCAGCAGAAGTCAAAAGCCAAGTTCCTGGGATATAGCACTTAACTTAATGGCTGAAAATAAAGTCGATATGAAATCTTTGGTTTCAGACATTTTTAAATTAAAGGATTGGGATAAAGCTTTTGATAAAGTTATGAAAGGTGAAGGCATAAAAGTTGTAATAGAATCTTAAGAGGAGTGATTAAAAAATGGGAGATAAGGAATTAATGGATATAGCAAAAAAAGTCAGAATTGATATTATTGAAATGCTTAGCGAATCTAAATCAGGACATCCAGGTGGATCCCTTTCATGTGCAGATATTTTAACAGTATTATATTTTGATAAGATGTGTGTAGACATTTATGAACAAAAAAATGATGACAGAGATAGACTGGTTTTGTCAAAAGGTCATGCAGCTCCAGCTCTTTATGCAGTATTGGCTGAAAGAGGTTTTTTTGATATAAAAGAATTGAAAACATTAAGAAAGTATGGCTCTATTCTTCAAGGACATCCAGATATGAACTGCACACCTGGACTTGATATGACCACTGGATCATTAGGACAAGGACTCTCAGCTGCCAATGGCATTGCTATTGCTGGAAAACTAAATAATAAAAAGTATACTGTTTATGCAATTTTAGGAGACGGCGAATTGGAAGAAGGACAGGTTTGGGAAGCTGCTATGACAGCTGCACATTATAAGCTAGACAATGTAGTAGCCTTTGTAGATAACAATGGCTTACAAATTGATGGCACAAATAAAGAAGTTATGAATGTTTACCCAATTGATGAAAAGTTTAAAGCATTTAACTGGAATGTAATAAAAGTAGATGGACATGATATTGAACAAATTAAAAATGCAATAGACCAAGCAAAAAAGATGAAAGGAAAACCAACTGTTATTATAGCAAAAACTATTAAGGGCAAAGGGGTTTCATTTATGGAAAATCAAGTTCAATGGCATGGTGTAGCACCAAATATTGAACAAAAAGAAGAAGCCATAAAAGAACTTATGGGAGGTGCTCAATAATGAAAATTGCAACAAGACAAGCATATGGTGAAGCATTAGCTGAACTAGCAAAAACAAATAAAAATGTAGTAGTATTAGATGCTGATTTAGGAAAGTCAACAAAAACATATGAATTCAAAAAAGTGTGCCCGGAAAGATATTTTGATATGGGAATTTCAGAGCAGGATATGATTGGAACTGCAGCAGGCCTTGCTGCAAGCGGTAAAATTCCTTTTGCCAGCACATTTGCCATGTTTGCCGCAGGAAGAGCATTTGAGCAGATAAGAAATTCGGTTGCCTATCCAAGATTAGATGTAAAAGTTGTTGTAACCCATGCAGGTTTAACAGTAGGAGAGGATGGTGCCACACATCAGGCTATAGAAGATATTTCATTAATGAGAAGTATACCAAATATGGTAGTAGTAAGTCCATCTGATGCAGTTGAAACAAAACAAGTGATTTTTGAAGCAGTAAAGTATGATGGACCAATGTATATAAGACTTGGCAGATTTCCAGTGCCTGTAATTCACGATGATAAATACCAATTTCAAATTGGAAAGGGTGAAGTTTTAAGAGAAGGTAAGGATGCAACAATAATTGCAACAGGAATAATGGTAAGTACTGCACTTGAAGCTGCAGAAAAATTGAAAGATGAAAATATAGAAGTTTCAGTAATTAATATGGCCACAATTAAACCTATTGACAGAGAGCTCATTGTAAAGTATGCGAAATTAACCAATAAAATTGTTACTGTAGAAGAACACAGCATTATCGGAGGATTAGGGTCCGCTGTGGCCGAAGTGCTTTCCGTGGAGTATCCAACGAAAATGAGAATGGTTGGAGTAGAAGATAAATTTGGACATTCAGGTACTCCAGAAAAACTGCTGGAACATTATAATTTAACATCTGAAAACATAATAAAAGTAATAAAATGCTTTAAATAGGAGGAGAAAAAAATGAAATTTTTTATTGATACAGCAAATGTTGATGAAATAAGAAAAGCTGGTAAATTAGGTATTATTTCGGGAGTGACTACTAACCCTTCACTTATAGCTAAGGAAGGCAGAGATTTTAAAGAAGTTGTAAAGGAAATAGCATCTATAGTGGACGGACCAATTAGTGCAGAAGTAATTAGTGACGATGCTGAGAATATGATTAAAGAAGCTAGAGAGTTATCAAAGATTCATAAAAACATAGTTGTAAAAATTCCTATGACAAGTAACGGACTAGAAGCAGTTAGCGCTCTTTCAAAGGAAAATATCAGAACCAATGTTACTTTGATTTTTTCCGTAACTCAAGCATTATTAGCTGCTGCCGCCGGAGCTAGTTATGTAAGTCCTTTTGTGGGTAGGCTGGATGATATAGGGTTTGATGGTATAAATCTTATTTCAGAAATTGCAGAAATTTTTAAAATATATGGAATTAAGTCTGAAATTATTACTGCCAGCGTTAGAGGACCATTACATGTATTGCAAGCTGCAAAACAAGGTGCAGATATAGCAACCGTACCATATAAGGTATTTATGCAGATGATAAAACATCCATTGACAGATGCAGGGATAGAAAGGTTTAAAAAAGATTGGGAAGGATCAAATTTAAAACTTTAATTATTTTTAATACAATTATCTAATATCAATATAATTTATTAAGAGGTGGTTGGATGAATGTACTAATAAATCCTTCGATTTTATCAGCTAATTTTAATAATCTGCAGTCTGATTTAAAGTTGCTGGAGGAATCAGGTATAAAATCTATTCACATTGATGTTATGGATGGTAATTTCGTTCCCAATATTACATTTGGACCAGGACAAATAAAGCAATTAAGAAAATTTACTAAAATGAATTTTGATGTTCACTTAATGGTACATGAGCCAATAAGGTTTATAAAGGAATTTATTGATGCAGGTGCAGATAGTATTACAGTTCACTGTGAGGCATGTAAACATATTTATAGGGCTTTAGAAGAAATTAAAAAAAATGTTCAGGTTGGAGTAGCTCTTAATCCAGCTACTTCCTTAAGTAATATTGAGTATTTAACAAACATAGTTGATAAAATTCTCATTATGACTGTAAATCCAGGTTTCGGAGGCCAAAAATATATTAATGGTATGGAAGCTAAAATAATACAACTGAATAATTTGATTAAAGAAAAGGCATCTTCTGCTATTATTCAAGTAGATGGTGGCATAGGTGAAAATAACATAGACAGGCTAATTGAACTTGGAGCAAAAGATATCGTTATGGGATCGTCGGTGTTCAAAAATGGAAACATAACAGAAAATCTTCAAAAATTTAAAACTTATATTTAGTTAGGAAGTGACTATAATGATTGCAATTGGATGTGATCATGGAGGATTTAATTTAAAAGAAGCTCTAATTCAACATTTAAAAGAAGAAAATATTGAATTCAAAGATTTCGGTACCTATTCAACGGAAAGTGTTAATTTTCCAGAATATGCACTAAAAGTTGCAAACGCAGTTGCTTTAGGTCAGTGCGAATCTGGTGTACTTTGCTGTGGTACAGGTATAGGAATGTCAATAATGGCTAATAAGGTTAATGGTATTAGAGCAGCAGTTGTAGACAATGCATATTCAGCTAAATACACAAAGATGCATAACAATGCAAATATTATATGTATGGGTGAGAGAGTGATAGGTAAAGGATTAGCTGTAATGTTATTTGACCAATGGTATAAGGCTGAGTATCAAGGTGGAAGGCATGAAGTAAGATTAAACATGCTAAAAAAGTATGAAGAAAGCAGATAAGTATTCTAAATAAGCTATTAACAAACTCAGCAAAATTTAATATAAATTAAGAAATCCCTATGATTTAGTAAATCATAGGGATTTCTGTCATTAATTCAATATTACAATTAATTGTCTGCTTAAATTTGTATATATTTGTAGTATATTGCTGAAATATAGATTAAAATATAAGTGAGAATATTTTGATGGGGAGGTAGAATAATGATAAAACTGAAAAATTTATTTTATTTGGCTATTATTATTTTATTAATAATTATTAGTTTTTTTGGATACTCTGCTGCAAAAACTCATTTAAATGAAAAGATTTCATCTAATTACAGCAGCATCAGAGTTGTTATGGATGATAATTACCCACCATATATTTTTAAAGACAGTAATGGAAACATACAGGGAGTTCTGGTTGATCAGTGGAAGTTGTGGGAGAAAAAAACCGGAATAAAAGTAGAAATCCATGCATTGCCATGGGATGAAGCATTAACTGCCATGAAAAACGGTGAGTATGATGTAATTGATACAGTTTTTGAAAATGCTGAAAGAAAGGCACTTTTTGATTTCTCCAAACCTTATGCTCAAGTTGATGTTCCTATATATTTTAAAAATAATATTTCAGGAATAACAAATGCTGAGTCATTATCCGGGTTTAATATTGCAGTTAAAAGAGGGGACAGCAGTGTAGATTTTTTAAAGAAAAACGGTATAGATAATTTGACATATTTTGACAGCTATCAGGATATGATTAATGCTGCTAATAAAAAAATTGTTTCAATATTTGTTATGGATAAACCTCCGGCTCAATATTTAATGTATAAGGCAGGCATTCAGGATAAATTTAATAGTTCAAAACCACTTTATACCGGTGATTTTCACAGAGCTGTAAAGAAAGGAAACACAAAGCTTTTATCAACTGTAGAAAAGGGGTTTTCTCTAATATCTAAAAATGAATACAATCAAATAAATAACAAATGGTTTGGAAATTCAAATATGATTAATAAATATTATAAATACATTGAATATTGCACCTTAATCATTATAGCAGTACTTGTTGCTTTAGTTGCTTTAAACCGTACATTAAAGAAAAAAGTGTTTGAAAAAACAAAACAGTTAGTTCAAGCTGTTGATGAACTTAAGGAAAGGGAAAATGAAAATGATGCTATGATTAAGGCAATTCCTGATATTGTTTTTAAACTTAATAATGATGGTTTTTTTCTAGATTTTTTATCAGAGAATTTAGAGAAAAAATTATATGTTACAAAAGATCAGTTTATTGGAAAAACTATAAACCAGGTTTTCCCTGAAAAATATGCTGATATTTTCATGAGTGCTATAAAGTCGGCTGTTACAAGCGGAGAACTTCAGATTTTGGAATATCAACTGCCAATTGAAAACAGGTTGCTTACATTTGAAGCCAGGATTGTAAATTACAATAAAAATAAGATTCTTGTAATGGCAAGAGATATAACAGAAAAAAAGGCTAATGAAGATAAGATATACAAAATGAGCATGTTTGATGTTTTAACTGACTTATATAATAGAAATTATTTTGAAAATGAATTAGCAAGACTTGAAAAAGAACAAATTAGTAATGTGGCTATTGTAATTTGTGATGTTGATGGACTAAAACTTGTTAACGACAGCCTTGGACATGCTAAAGGTGATGAGTATTTAAAAACTGCAGCAAAAATTTTAAAAGTTTGTTTTAAGGAAAAGGGGATAATTGCAAGAATTGGGGGAGACGAGTTTGCCGTATTGCTTAAGGATGCTTCAGAGGAAGAAATATCTACTATAAAAAATCATATCATAGAACATTTAGATAAAATTAATTCACATGACATATTAATTCCAATGAGCATATCAATTGGATTTTCAGTACTGAATGAAAAAAATAAGGATTTACATGGAGTATTTAGAGAGGCAGACGATTTTATGTATAGGGAGAAGCTTCATCACATTCAAAGTGCAAAGGGGAAAAACATTGAAATACTCATGAGCATGCTGGAGGCAAGGGATTTTGCAACCCAAGGCCATGAAAACAGAATGGGACATTTAGCTGCTCTCCTAGCAAAATCAGTAGGAATGTCGGATGAACAAATTTCGGAAATTTCATTGTTTACTCAATTTCATGACATTGGTAAAATAGGAATACCTGATAATATATTATTTAAAAATGGAAAGCTTACCGACGAAGAAAAGGCCATAATGAATAGGCATACTGAAATAGGATACAGGATAGCAAAATCTTCCCCGGATTTGGTTCATATATCAGATTTGATTTTAAAGCATCATGAAACCTGGGATGGCAATGGTTATCCTTTTGGTATAAAGGGTGAGGAAATCCCTATTCAATGCAGAATAGTATCCATTGTAGATGCCTACGATGCAATGACTAATGACAGACCATATAGAAAGGCAATGGGGAAACAACAAACCATAGATGAGATACAAAGGTGTTCAGGGAAACAATTTGATCCAAATTTAGTGGAAAAGTTTATACAGATAATAATGGATCGTTAGTTTATTCACATTGTATGCAGCTCTATATATAAGGACTGTTAAAAAAACTCTAGGAATATTAATATTCTTAGAGTTTTTTTAACATAAAAATTCAAAATTCTGTCCCATTTGACAGAATTGATTCCATAATATAAAATACAGTATAGTGATTAATTATCATAATTGCCAACAATTCCTATTATATTTAACATTATACATAATTAAAGGGGGTCTTCTTATTGAAAAAAATTAGTTTTAAGATAATTTTATTAACTGTATTAATTGCTTTTATTTCTGGAATGATTATAACTGGTACCATGGTTTATAAGAATATTGAAACTAATAAAAAACTTCTTTCTATGGAAAAAGAAACCTTAAATGATGATTTTGACAGGGAGATTAAAGAACAGGTAGATACTGCAATTACAATGCTGGATGGAATTAATAAAAAGTATACATCGGGACAGATTACTCTCGATGAGGCTAAAAAAGAAGGTGCAGATTTATTAAGAAATTTAAGGTTTGGACAGAACGGCTATTTCTGGGCAGATACTGTGGATGGTGTAAACGTTGTATTTTTGGGATCTAAAACTGAAGGTACTGACAGAATAAACTCTCAGGATACAAAAGGCAAATACTATATAAAAGAAATACTCAGTAATGGGAAAAAGGAAAACGGAGGGTATACGGAATATTGGTTTCCAAAGGTCGGAGAAACCAAGCCTTCACTAAAGAGAGGATACAGCAGATTATATGCACCATTTAACTGGGTAATTGGTACTGGAAATTATGTTGATGATACAGATAAAATATTAGCTGAAAAACAATACGCTATCAGTGATAATCTGATAAATAGTATAGAAATTAGCATGATTTTACTTGCAGCAGCACTGCTAGTAGCAGCAGTCCTAGCATTTCTGCTGAGCAAAAAAATCACAAATCCAATATTATCCATAGCTAAACTTGTAAATACCACATCTGATCTGGATTTAGTTGAGGATAAAAAGTATAATTATATTGAAAATTTTAAAGATGAAACAGGGGTAATCGGTAAATCTGTTATTAATTTAAGAAAAGAGTTAAGAACCATAGTACAGAGTATTAAAGAAAATTCAAAACAAATATTAGATAACTCTGAAATTTTGCATTCAACAGCAACCGAAACCATGAAATCCATTGGCGAAATTTCCAAAACAGTTGACGATGTTGCAAAAGGAGCTACAAATCAGGCTGAAGAAACTCAACATGGTGCTGAAGAAGTGGATAAACTTGCTGAAAAAATAAATGAAGTTGTAAATAGTTCAGATTTAGTAAAGCAGTACTCAAATGAAGTAAAGAAAGTGAGTACCAATGGTATTCAGGTTATGCATAATTTAATTAATACACTGGAAGCTGAAAACGATGCAGACTCAAAAGTATCTGAGACCATAAAAATACTATCTAAAAAATCTGGTTCTATAGGAGAAATAATAGAAACTGTAGAGTCCATTGCAGAACAAACCAATCTGCTGGCATTAAATGCAGCAATTGAAGCTGCAAGAGCAGGAGAATCAGGAAGAGGATTTGCAGTTGTTGCAGAGGAAGTTAGAAAACTTTCAGAACAAACTGCTGAGTCTACCAAAAGAATTTCAGCAGTGGTTGAAGATATTCAAAATGATATCAATAAAGTTGAGGAAAGTATGAACTTTGGTGATGAAATAAATGATGAAGTAAATAAAGCTGTTGATGATACTCAGAAGGCATTTGAAGTCATAGATAAAACTATCGAAGGTACAATAGCGCAAATTGTAAATCTTACAACAAACATAGAACAAGTTGATCAAAATAAGCAGAAGATAATCGAAGTTATTCAGTCTGTTTCTGCAGTTTCACAACAGTCAGCTGCAGCTACTGAACAGGTTTCTGCTTCAGTGGAGGAGCAGACAAGCTCTATGGAGGACATATCTAAAATTTCGGAAGAACTAAAAGAAATTGTGGAAAAATTAAACCAAGTTGTTAGCATATTTAAAATGTAGAGTATTATCAAATTGTACTGATAGTCATAGGTGATGCTATTTTCTATAGCAGCACCTATGGCTTAAATTTTTTACTAAAAACTGTGTAATACTTGGAAAACAAGAAAAGATCACAAAATCATGGTTAACTTTAATTAAATTAAAATACCGGATAACCCTGAGCAAGAAATATTCCCAGGGTTATTCTTTAAAATTTATGCAAATTGGAAATAATACAGTTTGACACCACAATTCCCCTGCAGTAAAATAACAATAAATAACTAAAAAATCTAAAATTCCTATATTTTCTACAAGATTAAACATTTACTGATAATTTTAGGGGGGGTCTTTTTCATGAAAAAAATTACTTCAAAGATTATTTCCTTAACAGTTTTAATTGCATTTATTTGCGGAACCATTATAAGCGGCACCATGGTTTACAGAAATATACAAACCAATAATAAGCTTTTAGCTATTGAAAAACAAACATTAAATGATGATTTTGACATGCAGATTAAAGAGCAGGTAGATACCGCTATAACAATGCTGGATAAAATTAATAAAAAGTATACATCTGGACAAGTTACTCTTGATGAAGCTAAAAAAGAAGGAGCAGATTTATTAAGAAATTTAAAGTTTGGGCAGAATGGCTATTTCTGGGCAGATACTGTTGATGGTGTAAACGTTGTACTTTTGGGATCTAAAACTGAGGGCACCGACAGAATAAATTCTCAGGATACAAAAGGAAAATATTATATTAAAGAGATACTCAGTAATGGAAAAAAGGAAAATGGAGGCTATACAGAATACTGGTTCCCAAAGGCCGGAGAAACTAAACCTTCATTAAAAAGAGGATACAGCAGGCTATATACACCCTTTAATTGGGTAATTGGTACTGGAAATTATGTTGATGATATAGACAAAATAATAACTGAAAAACAGGTATCTATTAACAATAGTTTGATAAATAGTATAGAAATAAGCATAGCCTTACTAGCTGCAGCACTGCTTGTAGCAGCATTCTTTGCATATATTTTGAGTAAAAAGATTACAAATCCTATATTATCCATAACTAAACTTGTAAATACCACCTCAGATCTTGATTTAGCTGAGGACAACAATTTTAAATATATTGAGGAATTTAAAGATGAAACTGGGCTCATTGGCAAGTCTGTTATTAATTTAAGAAAAGAGTTAAGAGCAATAGTAAATACAATTAAAGAAAATACAAAGGAAGTATTGGATAACTCTGAAATTTTACATTCAGCAACCAGTGAAACCATGAAATCCATTGGGGAAATTTCAAAAACTGTGGATGATCTTGCAAAAGGAGCTACAAATCAGGCTGTGGAAACTCAAAGCGGTGCTGAAGAAGTGGATAAGCTTGCTGAAGAAATAAATGTGGCAGTGGAAAGTTCAGATTTAGTAAAGCAATATTCAAATGATGTAAAACTTGTAAGTTCCCAAGGTGTTGAAGTTATGCAGCATTTAGTCAGCAAATTAGAGGAAGAAAATGATGCAGATTCAAAGGTATCCGATAGTATAAAATTATTATCAGAAAAGTCAAGTTCCATTGGGCAGATAATAGAGGTTGTAGAATCCATTGCAGAACAAACCAATCTGCTGGCATTGAATGCGGCAATTGAGGCTGCAAGAGCGGGAGAATCGGGAAAAGGATTTGCAGTAGTTGCAGACGAAGTAAGAAAGCTTTCCGAACAGACTGCTGAATCCACAAAGAAAATTTCAACAGTAGTTGAAGATATACAATACGAAATTAAAAAAGCACAGGAAAATATGACTTTAGGGGATTCCATAAATGGTGATGTAAATCAAGCGGTTGATGAAACTAAACAAGCCTTTGAAGCTATAGATGCGACTATTGAAATTGCTTTAGATCAAATAGATAAGCTTATAACAAATATAGAAAAAGTGGATAAAAACAAACAAAAGATAATTGATGTAATACAATCTGTATCCGCGCTTTCGGAAGAGTCTGCTGCAGCTACAGAGCAGGTTTCTGCATCAGTGGTAGAACAGACAAGTTCCATGGAGGATATATCAAGGACTTCAGAAAAACTAAAAGAAATTGTAAATAAATTAAATGAAGTCATAAATAAATTTAAAATGTAGTATATCAGCTAATTATGCTATGAGCCATATGTGTTGGCATTTTCTATATCAACATATATGGCTTGAATTTTTTGGTAAAAAAGTGTATAATTCTTGGAAACAAGAAAGGATTAGAAATTATGATAGACTTTAATCCATTTCCTATTATAGAAACAAAAAGATTAATATTAAGAAGAATGAATTATGATGATATTAATGATTTATTTAAAATGAGAAAAGACCCTGAAATGAACCTGTATATCGATGTAAAACCGGATGAAACCACAGCAGAAACCCCGAGTATCAGGGCAGAGGGTTAATGCAGGAATCATTATTAGGTGTAATGGAATATGGTTTTAAGGTAATGAAATTAAAAAAATTAGAGGCATACACAGAGAAAGATAATGTTCAATCAATTAAACTGCTGGAGAGATGTAATTTTGCCATGAAAAAACATGTTGATGAACAGGGCCGTTTTTATAATAAAGTTTTTTACATGCTGGTGTACGCCTATGTAAAGAGGGAATAAAAATGGACATAGTTAAGAATTATGGAAAATATGTAAAAGAAAATATAGGAAGTCCTGATAAAACATTGAACTTATTAAAACTTGGATTTT
Organism: Clostridiaceae bacterium; assembly: GCA_029256485.1. The sequence continues at coordinate 2,070 of JAQSXU010000027.1, read as the reverse complement.
CTTTTGAAAAATTTTTAGTTTCAGCTTTTAAGGATAAAAATCTTCCTCCTTCACTTAATTATTTAAATAAACTTTGTGTGGATTATATACTTCAGCCCCTAAAATATCCTGACAATTCAGCCTTTGTAACCATATTTTCACCTACGGAATTACTTCATACTATGGGTATAAAGCCATTCTTAATTGAGGGATTCTCGTCATTTCTTTCAGGTACACAGTGCGAGGATGTTTTCATAGATTATGCGGAAAAATCAGGCATATCAGATACTCTTTGCAGCTACCATAAGGCCTTTATCGGAGCTGTAGAATCAAATGTAGTTCCAAAGCCAAGATTTACAATAACCTCATCTATGATATGTGATGGCAATTTAAGCACATGCAGATATATTTCCCAAAAATATCATATTCCTTATTATTTTGTTGATATTCCTTATGAATACAACAGTGATACAGAGGCTTATGTGGCAGATCAGCTTCATCAGGCAGTAGAACTTATGGAAGATGTAATGAATTCAAAATTTGATGATGAAAAATTTAAGGAAGTAATAAAGATTGAAAATGAATCTAAAAGGTATATGCGTAAATTTTATGGAAGCCTTAAATATAAATACTTTCCAAACACACTTACAATGGAAATGTATAAATTATTTGCATCTCATTTAGGCTTAGGCACTAAGGAAACACTTAATTTTTATAAAATGCAGTGTGAAGATATAGAGAAATGCTCAGATTATACAGGACAGAGAATTTTGTGGAGTCATATTATGCCTTTTTACAGTGATGTTTTAAAAAGCTATTTCAATTTAAATGAGGACCATCAGCTTTTAGCTTGTGATTATAACTTAGACAATTTAGATGACATGGATTATAACCATCCCTATGAAGCTGTTGCTAAAAAACTGCTTAAAAACAGGCTTAATGGTCCTTTTAAATTTAAAATAGAAAACATTATTAAAATGGCTGAAGAATTTAAAGCTGACGGAGTTATAAATTTATGCTCTTTTGGCTGTAAAGAATGCAGCGGAGGAACAATGCTTTTAAAGAAAGCTCTTAAACAAAAGAACATACCATACTTATCTATTGACGGCGACGGCATAGATAGAAGAAATGCACATGAGGGCCAAATAAACACCAGACTGGAAGCATTCATGGAAATACTTGAAAACAAATCGGGGGTGGAAAAATGATAGGCTATGTTTGTAAATATACTCCTATTCATATTATAGAATCTTTTGGAGAACAGGCAGTAAAAATAGACCCCCACGTCAGAGGATTTGACAAAGCAGAAACCATAATGCACCCTAATATATGCACATATGCAAAAGCAGTACTTGAAGAATGCTATAGAACCGGTATTTACAATGTAGTTCTTGTGAATTGCTGTGACAGCATAAAAAGGCTTTATGATGTTTTGAAAAATGATCCAAACTTTAAATTTGTACACCTGATAGATGTTCCCAGGAAGAAAAATAAGGCATCTGATTTGCTGATGAAAAGGGAAATATTAAAGTTCATAAGTTCCATGGAGGAATTTACAGAGGAAAAATTTGATGAAGACAAATTTATTAATATAGTAAATTCTATAAAAATTGAGGAATCGTATAATAAATCAAACATAAACATTGCACTTATGGGATCTAGAATAAGGAACTCTACCATTAAGCAGATAGAAGAAACATGGACCTCTGTAAATTATAATTTTACATGCACAGGTAACTTTGACAATTCAACAAAGCTAATGAAAAATCAGGACTTTATTTTGAGTTATTCAGCATTTTTACTGAATTCATTTCCATGCTTGAGAATGGTGGACATTGATGATAGAGTAAAAGTTTTAAATGAAAACTTAGGTAATATAGATGGAATAATATATCATACTACAAAATTTTGTGATGCCTATTCTTTTGAATATGCTAGGCTGAAGAATTTAATTTCAGTACCCCTGTTAAAAATAGAAACAGATTATACGGAAGAGAGTAATGGCCAAATGAAAACAAGAATAGAAGCTTTTATAGAAACTATTAAAACAAAAAAGAATAAGGAACAAATTAATGAAACTGAAACAAACAG